>JAZMZI010000100.1:0-18380 GCA_045585895.1 Eubacteriales bacterium | reverse complement strand
CGCTATTGACGTGGCGCACTACAAATATGACGAGGACATCGACACCTCGGACAAGACTGTCGTGGTGGACTGGTATTACAAGGTATCGGCTCCCGGTGGGCGCACTGCGCTTCATTACGTGAAGTTTGCGGGCGGCAAGGTGCTTTATGCTTCGCAGAACGATCCTGCGTACCGCGATCGAGGATATTACGATCACGGGCTTTATCCCGTAGTGTTCGACGTGCTTTTCCCCGAGAAGGGAATGCCTACGGGTTTTGGCTTTGTGTCGATCTGCAAGAATCCGCAGATGTACGTGGACAAGCTCTGGGCGAACATCCTTGAGACGTCGCTTATCAATACGAAGAGGAGGTTTTTCGCGGACAAGGCGCTGAATCTCAACAAGGATCAGCTTCTCGACAACAACGAGGTATTGATCGAGGTAAACGGTGCTGTGAGCGAGGATATGCTGAGGGAATGGAAGCCTCGGGATATGCCCGGCATCTATCCTAACATTCTTCAGATGCGAATTGACGAGATGAAGGACACCTCGGGTAACCGTGACGTAAACTCGGGCGGTACCGGCGGTGGCGTTACGGCTGCTTCTGCGATCGCGGCGCTTCAGGAGGCAGGAAACAAGGGCTCGAGAGATCTCATCAGCGCGTCCTACCGTTCCTTCGTGGATATAAGCTCGTTGGTTATAGAGGTTATGAGGCAGTTTTACACCGAGGCGAGAAGCTTCCGCATAACCAACAAGCCTATGATGCAGGATCAGCCTATGGGTATGCCCAGGCAGGGAATGGCTCAGGGCGGTGCGCCTGTGCCTCAAGGTCCCGAGTATCAATTCGTTGAATTTGACGGTCGCAGCATAGCTGAAAAGCAGGTAGGCGTAGGAACGGGCGGAGAGCCTTTATTCCGCAAGCCTATATTTGACCTTGAGATCAAGGCGCAGAAGAAGAGTCCTTGGTCGGTGATGTCGCAGAATGAGCTTGCAAAGGAGCTCTTTAGTATGGGTGCGTTCAATCCCGAGAGAGCGCAAGAGATCCAGGGAGTGCTCATGATGATGGAATTCGAAGGCAAGGAGCAGGTCGAGGACTACGTTAAGCAGGGGCAGACGCTTTTGAATATGCTTCAGCAGGCGCAGGCGAAGCTTATGCAGTATGAGGCTATACTCGCGCAGCTGGGCATTCTTTCCGGTATGCCTTCGGCGCAGGGAGGCGCTCCCGGCGGTAGTCCCGGTGGCGCGGCTCCTTCGGGCGGCGCTCCGAGCTCGCCTATAACCGACGGTGTGATGCAGGCGCAGGCTCCGAGGGCTCCTTATGCCGAGAGCTTGGCGAAGAGAAGCACGCCCAGCGTTGAGTAAAAAGGATTGGAGGAGATAAGGTGTGATTTTGAAAGCATTGTTAATAATACTTCCCGTTCTCATAATTTTGATGTCCGCACTGATAGTTTCCTTTTCGACGGATTGATATGACAAGAGTGACTTTGAGAGAGGATAACGGCAGATATTCGGTTATCTGTGAGGGGCACGCTACGGGGTCCTGTGAGGTCTGCGCGGCGGTGTCGACGTTGGTTTATACTCTGCTGGGGTATCTGAAGAACGTCGACGGCGTCGCCCTGGAAAACGAGGAGATCGCGGACGGTTACGCCGAGATCGAGTTCTCGGGTGGAGAATGCGCCAAGGTGGCTTTTGAGCTGATCCGCATTGGTTTTTTGCAGCTTGCGATGGCAAAAGGTGAGCACGTAGAAATTTTTTTGTGAAAAAACAAAAAATTTTCTTCATTTTGGGGGCGAAATCCGAAAAAATCCGTGTTATTCTATAATTGCTCCCTCATTTTTGTGTATTCCTTCACATCTGCGGAGGCGGTTTCACTTGAGACTGCCTCCGCGGGGAGGGGAGAAGAGGGAAGAAATAAGAGTGAAGAGTGAAAAGGTATTGCCTAAAACCGCTTGCGGTTTTATTCCGAACCTATTCACTGTTACCTATTACCTATTACTTTGAGCCGAAGGCTCCGGGGGTTTTATGAGATATAATCTTTTTAATATTCGCTTGGATCTGTTTGACGGTGGCTCTGCGGGAGCAGGCGCCGGCACGGGATCCGGCGGCGGTGTCGGAGCTGCGGCAGGCGCAGCTGAGGGCACCAATCCGGGCGTATCTAATGGTGAGAACAAAGCAGGGGTGACGCCGACTCCTCGCTCTCGCCGAAATGCGGGCGTATATGACAACGTCAAGTTTGGCAAGCAGCCGACTGCAGAGGGTGCGGGTGCCGGTGACGGTGTTATAGCTTCCGACGCCGGGAAGGATGGCAACGGTACCGCCAAGAGTGCCGAAAATACGGTTGCTGAGGCTGACAAGAAAGCTGACGCGCCGAAGTCCCGCGAGGAGCGCCGCCGCGCCTACGATGAGTTTATCAAGGGCGAGGGCAAGGAGTTCTACGCAGAGGACACACAGAAGATCGTCAGCAAGAGAGTTAACGATCTCAAGGCGATGGAGGAGAAGATGGGAAAGCTTCAGCCCTTCATGGACGCTTTGAGCGACAAGTATAATCTTGCCCCCGATGATCTTGAGGGCCTTATGAAGGCTATCCAGGGCGACAGAGATTTCTTTACCGAGGCGGCAGCTGAGGCAGGGATGGACAATCCCGAGACCTACCGAAAGTTCCGCGAGGCGCAGAGAAAGACGAAAGCCATGGAGGATGCTCAAAATGCTCAGAAGGCGGCAGAGGAGGCTCAGCGCAGGCAGAATTTTATTCAGCAGAAGATGCAGGCGTGGCAGACCGAGGCTGAGGGGGTAAAAGCGAAATATCCCGGCTTCAACTTTGAAGCGGATTCCGCAAATCCTCAGTTTATGTCTATGCTTCGTGCCGGTGTGAGCATTGAGGCGGCATACAGAGCTTTGCATCACGACGAGATCGTGGCGGGAGCTGTGGACAATGCCCGTGCACAGACCGAGAAGTCTGTTGTCGAAAACATACGCGCCAAGGGCTCGAGACCTGCCGAGAACGGCACGAGCAGCGCAAGCGCGTTCACTTACAAGAGCGACGTTTCCAAGCTGAGTCGAGCTGACAGAGCCGAGATAGCAAGGAGAGCCGCAAGAGGGGAAAAGATAGTATTTTAAATTAGGGGACTGTCCCCTCCGGGAATGTGGAAAACTCTGACGAGTTTACACACAATCCCATTCACCCCGCACCCGCAGGGGCCGAGCTTTCGGATAAACGAAAAGGAAAGACGACCGTGGTGCAAGCTGTCCCCGTAAGAAAGGAAAAATAACAATGAAACATATTTTTGAAGATATAGTTCTTCTTGACGTTAACCTTGCGCTTTTTGGCGAGGCTAACACTAACACTACCGCGAGTGAGGGTCTCACCGAGGAGATGAAGACCTATTACTCCGATTATCTTATCGACATGGCTGAGCCCGAGCTGGTTCACGATCAGTTCGGCCAGAAGCAGCCTATCCCGAAGAATGGCGGTAAGACCATTCAGTTCAGAAAGTACAGTCCTCTGCCCAAGCTTACCGTTCCTCTTGAGGAGGGTAAGACTCCCGACGGTCAGTCTCTCAACATGACTATCGTTGAGGCGACCGTGGCGCAGTACGGCGGTTATATTGAGCTTTCCGATATGCTCCTTTTGACCGCTATCGACAACAACCTCGTTCAGGCTACCAAGCTCCTTGGCGGTCAGGCGGGCAGAACCCTTGACACCATCACTCGTGAGGTGCTTGCGGGCGGTACTAACGTTCAGTATGCTGAGGGTCAGGTTAATGCGAGAAATGCGCTCGTTGGCGGCGCGGCAGACGGCAACCATTATCTTACCGTTAACGCTATCAGAATGGCGGTAAGAACCCTTAAGAGAATGAATGCTCCTCGCAAGGATGGCGGCTACGTTGCTATCATTCACCCCGACTGTTCCTATGATCTTATGAGCGATCCCAATTGGAAGTATCCTCATCAGTATCAGGACACCTCCAACATCTACGAGGGTGAGATCGGCAAGATCGAGGGCGTAAGATTCGTTGAGACCAGCGAGGCGAAGGTCTTTGAGGGTGCAGGCGCGTCCTCCAGAGACGTTTACGCAACTCTCGTTATCGGTGATGATGCTTACGGCACCACCGATATTCAGGGCGGCGGTCTTCAGCACATAGTTAAGCAGCTTGGTTCTGCCGGCACTGCCGATCCTCTTAACCAGAGAGCGACCGCGGGCTGGAAGGCTACCAAGACCGCTGTGAGACTCGTTGAGGAATACATGGTCAGAATCGAGACCACGGCATCTGCTTCGTAAGTATAAAATTGCAAGGGTGTTCCGATTGGCGCGCCCTTGCGGAAAGGTTATAATATGGAAGAAGTAAAGGAAAAGGACGCAAAGACCGAGAATCCCCATGAGCTTGTAAAGTACAGAGCATTCAAGGACAACGGCAAGTACAAGGATGACATTACGGTTATCGTAAACGGTAAGCTGTGGAGAATCCAGAGAGGCGTTGACGTTGAGATCCCCCGCTACGTGTATAATGTTATTATGCAGAGCGAGGAGCAGGATCTCAAGGCGGCGAATTTCGCCGAGGAAAAGCAGGATGCTTACAAAAAGAGCTCCAAGAATTTTGAATAAGAGCGAGGCAGCTCACCGATGGAGGTGCGGCTGCCTTTGCTTATAAGGAGGAAAAATGGCTAAAAGAATTATAGAGATCTCGGTCAACGACGAGTACGTCGTGGGATCGGGCGTGGTGATCGGCGCGGCGGGGTCGGATGAGAGTGTGATCCTTCGGGTGGCTTTCAACGGCACCTGGGCGGGGTTGAATATTTACGCGACCTTCCGCGACTCGATGGGAGAAAGCCCGACGATCATGATGCTTATGCCTTCGATGCTCGTGCTGGGTGAGACGATGAAATACGACGTTGTTGTGCCCGCTGCGGCGACGAAGCATGCCGGTAAGATGTGCTTGGTTTTCAGCGGATTCACAATTACCGAGAGCTATCTTTACGCTAAAGATGGCGAGACGGTTGTGAAGGAGCTCGTCTACCGCGATGCGGTTATAAATACGACGAATGCTTATTTCAGAGTATTGCCCAGCGATTTCTCAGCGCTTGACGTTGAGGATCAGGCAGAGGTGACGAAGCTTGAGCAGGTGCTCTCTGAGATCAACGGTTTCCACGGTGAGCTTACCGAGTTTGAGGGCAGAGTTAACGATGCTATAAGCGAGCACGAGATAGAGGTTGCTGCTACTATCGGAGATCTTGGCACGTATGAGGATGAAAACGGGGAGACGGTTCCTTACACCGTAGAGGGCAGGCTGGAGGTACAGGATAAAATAATTGATGAGTTCAAAAACGATTGCGACAACGGAAAATATACGGTTGGTATTGATTCCATTGAAAAGGAAATACCCGCCCAATACGTAAAGCCCGATGACCCGTCGTATTACGTCGATACATATAAGATAAGCTTAACCGACGGAAAGGATTTTTCTTTTACGGTTACTAACGGAATGCCTTTTATGGTTGCGCGTATTTACAATTCGATCAATGAGATGAATGCCGGGTTCGCCTCGGATGGTGTTCCCACGGGAGCTTTCGTCATAATTAATACCGGCGACGTCGAGGATGAGAATAATGCCAAGCTATATATTAAAGGTGCAGGAGGCTACGTATTTGCGACCGACCTTTCGGGTGCGACGGGAATCCAAGGTCCGAGGGGCGATTCATATATCATTACCCCGGATGACAAGGCAGAGATAGCCCAAAAGATTCAGGACGAATATTTTGGTGATATAAATGCGGCTCTTGATGCTATATTGGCAATTCAAAAAGATTTGATTCCTCCAACGATTATAACTTTCACTATTGCCGATGTGGAATACACCGCTATTGAGGGTATGACTTGGGGAGAATGGGTTGAAAGTGAGTATAACACTGCGGGCGCGAGAGTTTACAACACAATAATAATAGAAATAAATGGTTGGATAATAGGCAATGAAAGCGAATGGTGTCAAATTTACACCGATGAAGCAATTATTGAAAACGGTGTTTATGTGAATTATTTGGAGGCAGAGTAATGAGTATAGCAGATAAATTAATAGAGATTGCCGAGAATGAGAAGAAGGTTTACGATGCAGGTCTAGCAAAGGGTACAGAGCAAGGCAAAAGCGAAGGCTATGCGGAAGCTGAAGCTGTGACGATGGCGCTTATCGAGCGCAGCGCCACCGAGATCGACATTCCCGAGGGCACGACTAAAATAGGATATAGCGCATTTCAACATTGCCAAAAATTGGAGAGGGTGAGTATACCCGACAGCGTTACGTATATTGACTATTATGCTTTTAATAATTGCCGATCGCTTAAAAGTATTGATATCCCGACGGGTGTGACGGACATTCTCAGTGGAGCGATTCAAGATTGTTGGGCGTTGACGGAGCTGACAGTTCCCGCTTTAGTAAAAGTCTTCACTCACAGTGTGTTTGCCAACTGTACCTCGTTGAAAAAATTTACTGCCCTCGGTAAAGTAACCCGTATTATAAACGCCGCGTTCAAAAATTGCACGGAGTGCCTTGTGTACGACTTTTTAAATTGCCAAAAGTGCCCTACGTTAGACGGTACGGATGCTTTTTCGGGAATCAATGAAAATGCTAAAATATACGTTCCCGCCTCTCTTTACGACGAATGGGTGGCGGCGACGAACTGGGCAGAGTTTGCCGACTATATAACTATTGAACACAGCGAGGGGTTGGAATATTACTACGATAGCGAAAAAGAAGGGTATTGCCTTATCGGAAGAGGAAGCTTCGATGGAAGTATAATAGTGGTTCCCCCGATTCATAATGACGGAGTAAACGGCAGTCACCCCGTGGTCTCTGTGGGAGCATATACGGATGATAAACGCTATGGAGACATCCTCTGCGGAGACGACAAGCTTGAGCGTGTCGAATTACCCGAAAGCGTTACCGATGTCATGACATACTCATTCTCGAGCTGCGTGAATCTAAAAAAACTGTATATGCCCGGCATAAGGGGTATGGGCAGTTTTGAATATTATGGATTGACCTCATTGGAATATGTGAAATTCGGTAAGAATTTTACCGGTATCGGCGGGGGATCCTTCAGCGGATCCGGCAACGCGGTATATGATTTTTCGGAGGCGGAAGCTGTACCGAGCTTTTATTCCTACGGCTACGGTGAGGAGTTCGGAACCGATCCGACCATTAAGGTTCCCGCGGCTCTGCTTGAAGAATGGAAAAACGCCACTAATTGGTCGCTTTACGCCGATCATATCGTGGCGGCAGAATAAAGAAAGGAATGAAGAACGAAAAATGAAGAATGAATAATGAATAATTGTGGATGAAAACCTCCTTCGTCGGTTTTCTTCATTAATTTTTCATTATTCACTATTCATCATTCATTATTCATTAAAAAATTACGAAAGGAATTTTTATTATGGCAATTACATCAAAATACATTGAAGTCAGCGGCAGAACGCTCATCCTGCACGAGAGCGACTGCGGCAAAATGATCCGTCAGGTCGAGACGGGTATAGAATATCCTTCCGCCGTGGACGTGATACCTTGTAAGTATACCTACGAGGAGACAGAGAAGGATGTGCCTAAATATCCGGAGATGGAGGAAACGAAAGAATGAAAAGATACATATTTGCCGCGGTGGCGGTTATGATGGTCCTGTCGCTTTTAATTGTGGGCGCAGAGGCAAGTGAGAGCGACGTGGGGGCTGTTGAGAGCTCCGATATTGAAAGCGGGTCTGAGAGCGTTTTTGAGGCATCCGAGGAGGTTGACGAAACGGTTGACGAAACGGTTACGGAAACGTCGCCTACTGTAGACGAGATAGACAGTCAGGCGGTTGCCGATCTTATAAACGGCGTTGATAGCAAATACGAGGCTGCTTTGAAGCTCGCCGGCATATTTGGTATATCCGTTGCGGATGCGGAGGCGCTGGTTGACAATATAGTGGTATTCGGTGACGAATATTTTGAAGAGGACGACGCTTGGATCGTGATACGCGAGGATATATTGACGCATCCCGACAAGTGGACTATAATCGCCGTTGTCGCTTTGGGATTCGTGGCGCTTCTGGTATTTCTCATTCGAAGTCTTATAAAAAACACCTTGACGCAGACCAACACCAAGCTAAAGCTTGCGGATATTGACGAGCACGAGCAGGCGACAGACCGCAAGCTTGAGCTTGTGGACACCGACAACAAGGAGATCATTCACCTTTTGGGGGGCATTAAGGAGCTGCTTGAGGGCGAGAGCGCGGAGCTGAAGCGCGAAAACGAGGAGCTTAAAGATCTTCTGGAGGCGGTTAGAGGTCTGCTTGAGATCGAGGGTGCTGCGGTGGATTCGCTGAAGGCGAATTCCGAAACCTCTTTGAAGGTTACCGAGGAATCGGCTTTACAGATCCTTCAGCTGCTCAATATAGCTATGGACCGCAAGGTGCCTATTGCGACAAAGGAGGCGCGAAAGCTCTGGTACGATTCGGCTGTCCACAAAGTTAAAGAAAAGGCTGGGCTTATCGAAGCAAAGGACGGTGAGAGAGGTGAGTGAGAAGAGAGAGCTTACCGAATTCGAAAAGCTTGAGACAAGATATAAGAGGCTGCGCTGGGCGCAGTGGATCCTTTTTATATCTTCGATACTATCTGCGATAGTTCCTGCGGTTACAGTGGCGCTCAGAGTAGCGCTAACTATAAAGGATAGCGGACGACAGATAAGCCTTGCGGGGTTTGCGGTGGTAATTCTTGCGATCGGCGCGCTGCTTATGACGTGGGGGCTTATTGCAAAATATAAGGACAAGCTTCCTTGGGCGCTTCTGGCTACGGTTGGAGCTTGGATCATGACGCTGCTATTGTGGTCGTTGCAAAAGATAATTGAGGATGCGCTGTTCATTTCGTTGGCGTTGGCTATCGGATGCACTGCGGCGCTTATAATGAGCTCGGTATCGGATTTCTGCAAGGTACAGGCTGACGGAATAGAGGAAGAGTACCGCAAGGGGCGGTAATAGGAGGAATAAATAATGCCTTTTGATTTAAAGGACAAGGACTCTGAGAGGGTCATAGCTGCCGAGGACAAGCTTGAAAGGCGCAAGGAATACAATCGCAAGCAAAAGGGACTTTCGAAGGTTATAGGCGAGAATTTCGCGACCTGGTCGCTGCTTATGATCATAGCTCTTATGATCGTATTTATCTGGACCGATATAGGTCTGTTTGCGAGCTGGACAAGCTTTTTGGGTGACGCGCTGGTTACTGCGGTGCTTTACATTCTGGCGGACATTATATGCGCTTCGTACATAGGAGCGAAGGGCGGAAAGCTTGACGATGATTACATTCAGAACCACGAGGAATATCTGAGCGTGCGCAAGACCGTTCGCTCCGAGGGACTGAGCTTTATGGACGTCTTTTGCGACTGGCAGATCGATCTTGAATATGAGTTCTATATAAGAAAGAGATGCAAGGAGCTTAAGATCGACTATGCCGAGTATATGGGGAAGTACAACGGCTGCACCTTAGAGGAGCTTCAGGCGATGTTTCCGCTTGAAAGGAGCACGGATGAAGATCAGAAGCTCGGATTTTGGAAAAGGCTGAAGGGCAGGCTTTTCGGCGGGATCCGCAATGCCAAGACTTCATCAAAGGCGGCGAAGATCTTCGCCCTGAATCAGATCAAGCACATCGAGCTGACTCCCGACATTCTCATGACCGACGGCAAGGTTCGCAATCAGCGCGGCGACGTGGGAGAATCGGGGGAAGAGCACATTGAACGGCACACCATCGGATGGAAGCATATTTTTCTAACGATAATCGTTGTTTTGGTTGCGGTGGCGCCGACCTTTGCGCTTATTCAGAATTTTTCTTTCGGAATGATCGTCTACACCATGTTCAAGATCGCACTGATGCTTTTCAGAATGTACCGCGGTTATTCCAGGGGTGCGAAGGCGTTCAACACCATAGAGCCTAAGCACCTTCAGGCGAAGACAAAATACCTGTATTTGTATCTTGAATTCCTGAGAAATAAGACCTATCTCGACCTTGCGGACAAGTATAAGATCGTGGGAATACCCAAGGAAGCAGATACGGTAACAGAAATAGAAAACAAGCCCTCTTAGCGGAGGGCTTAATTTGAAAGGCAGGTTTTATTATGAAAATAAACGAAGCGATAGCGAGGGCGGGCGAGCTGAGGCTCAACGCTATCTCGGACGAGCAAAAATACACGTGGGTATACGAGCTGGAGTGCTCGGTGTGCGAGATGATGGGAAAGAAAAGCCCAAAAAAAGAATTTCCGAAGGACATAGAGCTTTCTATGCCCGAGGAGCACGCCGACGTTTACGTAAAATTTCTTGCGGCAAAGATCGACTATTACAACGGCGAGGCGGCTCTATACGTAAACGATATGGCGATATATAACGAGGCAATGGACGCGGCAAGATCTTGGTGGGTAAGAAATCATAAGCCTGCTGCCAGCGTGAACTGGAAGGTATGGTGATGGTATGTTAAAGCTACCGAAGATTCCATATAGTATGGAGAAAAACAAGCAGCAGGTGGTTTCCCTTGGAAACGTGAACTATTCGAAAATGATCAAGGACGGGGACGTTGCCGATTCGAGCGGTATCTCGGGTAGGCATTTTCCTTATATTACCACGGCAAAGGAAAACGTGGGGCAGGAAAGAAGCTTTAAGGAAGACGGTGTTCGGCTTGCGGCTATAACGGTTTTTCGCGGAAAGTTCGTTGAAATATACGACAATGGCTACGTGTTCTACGGCGGAGAGTATGCGGGGGCATTGCAAGGGAAGAAGGAGGATTATAGCGATATACAGTTTGCGGCGATCAACACGAAGCTGGTTATTATGCCTTTTAAAGTGTATTTAGATACAAGCGGCGAGATTGTTGAATTGAAGAATCTCGGTGTTAAGATGGATAAGTTCGGAAAAGTGACATTTACCTCGGATTCTCTCAGTTTGTCGGGTTTGGCGGCACATACGTTTAGAAGCATTGGCGGAAGTTTGGGGACGGATAAGAAGACAATCAATATAAAAAGCTGCGTTCTTTCAAGAGATCTGAATGACGGCTACACTTATTTGCGCGTCGCAACAAGCGGAAACGAAAGTGTACTCTCGATATGGTCGAATGTAGCCGCTTCTGATCGTTGGGATGAAAAAACTATATGGGCTTATTTGCTGGACAGCGAAATAGATTTAATGCGCCAATACGGGGTTGTTATTTCCGACAAAAAAAATGATGAAAATTGCAAGTGGTGTCCTGTAATATCAATTGAAAATGATACCGAATTTTCAAATAGCATAGATTATTATAAAATTAAATTAGCGGACGGTTTTAGCCTTGACTGTTCAAAATACCCAAGTGTTATATCAATATGCGCTGTGAACACGAAGGAGGAGCCGTTTATTGCCCACGCACTAACCGCAAAAATGAAAATCGAAAGGCCGGGAGTGTTTGGTTCGGAATATTGGGGAACACTTAACCATAGTTCCGGACCCGAATGGGAGACTACGTTTACTCCGCGAGAGGGCAGCAGAGCACCTAACAACGGTGTGTATACAGGAATGCTTACCGACGGAGGACTTACGGAGGACTTGCAATCCTACATTTTTGAGGGTAGAAGGGTCATCGTTACGTGCGAAACGTTGGACTCAGACGGTGAGCTGCGGGAATGGTCGTGTGGCGGAGTGGTAGAGAGTGCAGGTCTAAATTCGATTACGTTTGTTGAAGAAATAACGCCTTCGGCAACGATTGACGTCGAAGACTGTAGTTATATCGAAATTTTTGTTGAAAAGAAAGAAGAAAATTTTGACATGAACGAGATATTTGCCGTAGGCGATGCGGTTACGGTAAGCGGATGTTCCGAGGCAAAAAACAATATTACATTTTTGATAGATTCAATCAGCGATAAGGGAACAACGCTGGTTGCGCCTTCGGATGTGTTTGAAAGCGGAGAGTTTGGCTCAGGGTGTACCATTGAGCGTCGCATTCCCCGGCTTGATTATATTTGCGAGCATGACAACCGTCTTTACGGCTGCTCCAACGAGGACAACACGATCTATGCCAGCGCACTTGGCGATCCGACGAACATTTACGCATATAAGGGAGTATCTACCGACTCCTACGCGGTGGCGGTTGCCAGCGAGGAGCCTTTTACCGGGTGCTGTCCTTATGACGGAGGGGTGATGTTCTGGAAAGAAAACAAGCTTCACAAGCTGTTAGGCTCTTATCCCGCGGAGTATGCGCTTTACACGTACAATATTGACGGCGTGCAGGAGGGCTCCCACAAGTCGCTGCAGAACATAGGTGAGGTGCTATATTACAAAGGAGTACGCGGTGTATTTGCTTTTGACGGCTCGCCTCGTCTTATCTCGGAAAACTTCGGTGACAAGAATTTTAAAGGTGCGGTCGGAGGCAGTGATGGAGGAAGCTATTATATCTCAATGGCAGACGAAGCAGGGCGGTCTCATTTCTTTTCTTACAACACGAGGATCGGTCTTTGGGTAAGGGAAAGCGGCGCCGAGGTCTCGTGCTTTGCACGGAAGGGCAAGGATACGTATATGCTTGAGGGCGGCGAAATCAAGCTCTACGGGGCGGAAGATGCGGGAACGGATAACGAATGGTTCGTGCAGTTTACGCCGATCTACGAGACCATAGAGGGTAAGAAGAGCTATTCCAGAATAAAACTGAGGGTCGAGCTCCCGCGGGGTAGCTATATGGTTATCTCGGTGCGGTGTGACGGCGGCAGGTGGGCTGAATGCGGCAAGGTCATAGGGCGCGTTGATGGCGTTGTACCGGTAATGATACCTATAAACCGCTGCGACAAATTTGAGCTGAAGATCGAGGGCAAAGGGCCTTGTACGATACATTCGATACTGAGAGAGTACTACATTGGAGGTGACAGGTAATGGCTGTATTTCCAAGGCGGTACGGAAGGAGCCGCGGAAGCGACAAGGCGACGGTGGTCGCGCTGGAGGCTCACGTAAAATATATGGAGGAGCAGATAGAGTATTACGCAAGCCTTACGACCAAGGCTATACTTGAGCTTGATGCAAGGGTTGCGGAACAAGAAAATATTATAAAAGAGCTTAAGACAAAGCTCGGGGAGGAAATTGATAATGTCAACTAATAAACCGAGAACCGAAGAAGAAACAATAGACCCCACGGCGAACTATAAAACGGCCACCGCAAACCCAATAGACCCCACGGCGAACTATAAAACGGCCACCGAAAAAGGATTCACAAACCCTGAATTTTCGGCGACGGGTCTTGGGGCGCAGATGGGATCCTTGGGTCAGAAGTATATCGATATGAACTATACAGACTGGACTCAGGGCAACGATTACGCTTCTCTCGCAAAAAGGTATTCCGATCAAGGACGTCAGGCTATGGATGACACTATAGGTCAGATGGCGGCACGAACCGGCGGCATGGCGTCTTCTTACGCTGCAACTGCCGGTCAACAGACTTACGGCTCATGGATGGAGAAGTTAGAGGATGCGGCGCGTGCTCTCTACGACTCACAGAAGGCGGAAGCCTTGAATGCCTATAACGTAGCAGCGGGAGATTATGACAGACAACGCGGAGTTTATGAAAGCGATAGAGCCTTCGATTATGGATTATACCGAGATACGGTTTCGGATGCACAGTGGGCCGACGGAGTGGAGTACGGGGCGTACCGAGATACGGTTTCGGATGCACAGTGGCAGGATGAGCAAGCGGTCAGTCAGTTCAATGAAGACAGAACGTATAAGGAGACCACGAAGGAAAAGACTCTCAGCGATTTCAAGGATAACATTTACGCTGAATTTTACTATATGGATTCTGAAGCTTTGAAAAACGTAACTTTTGAGGACTACAGGGAAGAATTCGAGGCATTGGGGCTGACTGAGAGAGATTTTAATAATTTGAAAAATTCGGCATCTGAGGATAGGACATCTAAGGATTTTGAGAATAAAGAAAAACTCATTAAAAGTACCGATGCAGAGGGTATTGGTAATACTCTGGCGGTGAATGGAACACTATCAGATGACCAAATTCAAGTTTTTGATCATTATTATGGCGCGGGCTCTTATCGCCAAATACAAGATCTTATAAATAGCACTAGCTTTAGTGCGTTTATGAGTGAAGCTGATCTAAACCTAGCCCCAAGCCTGGAAGCAATATTAGCAAATGATGTCATAACACTAATTGAAGGTTCCGGAATAAATGCCAAGGCGGTTGAAGCAGTATATTCTTTGATCGAAACTCAATACCCTGAAATGTTTGCTATTCTCGAAGCAAACGCAAGCGTACAATGAATAGGAGAAAAAGATGTCAAGTTTCCAAAAATGGTATAAAAAAAAGAAAAGCAAAGAGGAACAAGACAAGGCTGATTTGTTCTCGTCACCCGAACGCGCTTTGAGTGCACACGGTATATTATATAATCGTGTTAACAAGGGCAATTCTTCGGCGATAGATCTTGACGAGACATTGCAGGATTTATACAAGCGTGCTGTTGATTACTATAATAACCCAGAGTATACGAGTTTTTATGACGCATATAGCAACACCAGAAACAAAAGTGGATATGTTGCTGATACGGGAACTTGGTATAGCGATCTTGAAGGGTTAAGAGATACAGGTAATGCAGGGGTGGATGAGCTCTTGGCGGATCTTGATAATTACGGTAAGTATTATAATGATGATGCGATATCGTATGTGAGAGATCTCATTACCAAGCGGCAAAAATCTTATGAAGACGTGCTCGCGGATGCCAAAAATTTTAGCGACTATTGGTCTAAGTGGGAGAGCGAGGATCAGTATAAGAATGCGTGGTATAATGATAAGTTCAACGAGAAATACGCAGGGATTGACACCGCGGATAAGTGGCAGGAGGCTTATGACGAACACGTTGCGAACGTTAAAGCCTTCCGCGATGATAAGCTGTCAAATACAGGAATTCTCGCCGATAATAGTATTGAGCTCCCGGAAGAACTCGGGAGAGAAGGAGAGTATCTCCGAAATCTCGGAATTTATTTAGGATACATTGAAAATACTCCCCAAAATGAGCAAAATCTGGCGTGGTACGAGGGTTGGCTTGACGGTGGCGCGTTGGAGAACGGATTAAGCTTATATAATGCCACTAAAACAGTTTTAGGATCTACCGAAGATGCAGCTATAAACTTCGGACAAGGCATTATCGGTATGGGCGAAGCGGCGCTCGATGCCTTATCTTTCCTTGGTAATGCAATGTATCAGAATAAAATGGGCATAGACCAGTCGTATGCTATGGCAGGCTCTGTCATCACGGGACAGAATCCCGATGATGTTTATCGTATATATGAATATGCAACAGACACAGCCAAAGCAGGTTCAGAGGAATTTATTGAAAAAGACCTTTACGACGAGGAAGAAGTCGCGAAGCAGATATCATCAAGTATTATATCCGCTGCTCAAACCGCAGGAGGCGTCTTGACCGGCAAGACGTCTTTGGGTGAAATGGGAGATTATTTTCAAGAGCAAAAGAAGAAGCAGCTTGATTACATAGAAAATCCAGAGAGAATGGAACATGATTCGGTATTTGGAGAAAAATCCGACGCTCTTATACAATCGGGTGGTCAGGTGGCGGCAACGGCTGGGCTTCAGGCGGTGGGTGTTCCGTGGTGGGTGACCACAGGACTTACTGCCATGGGTTCCGAGGGAGAGGCGGCATTGAAGAATGGCGCCACCTATGAGGAAGCGGCGTTTAGCGGTTTAGTGTCCGCAGGCGCAGAGATAGCAACGGAAAAGCTTGCCGGTATTAAATACGGTAGTAGTGGTAAGACTCTTGCAGATATAGGGGGAGACGCCCTTTCAAAGAATGTTTCAAGCGCCTTTTTGAAATGGGCCATAAATTTTGGGTTGGACACAACCGGTGAGGGTTTTGAAGAAGTATTGACCGAGGCGATCGGCAACTTTGGACGTTGGCTATCTTATCAGAACGAGGAAAAACTGGGAGATGTGCTCTTCTCTGAGGAGGCTCTTGATGCGTATGCCCAGGCGTTTATTGGTGGCGCGGTGCTTGGTGGAGGTTCCAATATCACGACCGGAGCAATCAACACTATCAACACCTCGAAGGTTGGAAACAGCTTCATAAAGCAGAACGGGCAGGGTGGCGTTGGTGCGCTGGCGGCGCAGGGGCTCGGCTTGAATCAGAACACGGCGGCGTACAAGCAGGCTGCCAAGGTTCAGACGAAGCTGGACAAGGGCAAGAGTGCGAGCAATTATTCTGTTGGTAAGCTTTTGTCCGGCATGTCCGAGTCGCAGACCAGCACGGCTATACAGTCGAGACTTTCGGCGCATCTTGATAACAAGAACGACGTGCGAAAGCTATCGAACACGATCACCGATATACTGTACGGCAGAGAGGTGAGCGACAAGGCTCTTTCTGCGGTGGCTGATAACAAATATGCGCTCAACACGTTGAACGACGTGCTGGGCGCGAAGCTGAAGAGTGGAGCGACGGTGAGCGATGTCAAGGCGGCAGTTAAGAGTTACCAAGAGACGAGCAAGAGCGAGATTGGGGCGAATGCTTCAACCAAGGCACAACAGGGCTCTGCGGTCAAAATTTCGGGTCGTAGCGGCGCGACGTTCTCGGTCTCCGAGAATGCCGACGGCAAATTCGACGTTGTTGCCGAGGCTGACGGTGAGAGCCGGGCATTGATGAGCTTCAAATCACAGAAGCAGGCGCAGGCGGCGGCTTACGCCATGACGCTTGGTATGGATGCCGAGGGGTTGAGGGGACTTGCCACGTTAGCTGATGATCTGCCCGACGGAGTTGATCTTGGAGAGGTGGCATTGGCTTTCAACGCGATATACAGCCAAGGTAAGAGTGGCAAAGCTTTGTCTGCGGCGAAGAATATGGAGTTGCTCTCGCCTGAGCAGAGGCAGTATGCTTATAATCTCGGTATTATGGATAAGGCGCTGGATAGTGCGAGGGTGAAGAACGCAGCCGCCGAGATTTCCAAGGAAAATGACGGTAAGGTATTGCAAAAGGACGGCAAGAGTGGTAAAATGGAAACAACAACCACTGAAACATCAACCAAAAGAAAAGAACGCACGGTCGAGGAACGCCAAGAGGCTCGCAAAAGGCAAATTGAAGCAGAACGCCGTAGATTTAGTCAATTAAGTCCTGAAAGGCAAAAATATCTCAAAGAAAAGTATTCAGAATATCGCAACGTTATTGAGCAACTGGAAGTCGGTGATAAACTCATCTCCGACAGCGGAGTTACAATAGGAGAGGTAGTAAGTATTTCCGACGGTATCGTGTTCATTGCTGGTGAAAACGGTTTTGTGGAAATGATATTGCCTGATACCTTTACTGCTGACGGCGTTATTTCGTTCCTTGACGTTGATGGCGGTCATTTTGAAAAGCCTGATGGGACTTGGATTGGCGGAAGCAAGAACAACGCTATATGGCGTTATAAGAGCAGTGAGAGCTACAAGATAAATGAGGCGATACGCAGTGGGCGAGAGCTGACTGAGGAGGAGTCCGCGTTTGTTGAGGAGCTTGATAGGGAGCTTGAGAAAACGCCTAAGTATAGCGGGGTTACATACCGAAATATATCATTTGATATGGAAGGGCAAGAGGCTTTTGATGCTTTCGTTGCGGAGCATGTTGAGGGTAAGCCTATAACATATAAAGCATATACGTCAACTTCAAAATCCAAAACCGGATACCTTGTTGACGGTGAGTTGACGGCACACATAGAAATTTACGGTGAGAACGGTCACGATATTTCCAAGGGCTACGGTATTGAAGAAGAACAAGAGGTTCTGTACAGCAGAAACAGTCGTTTCGTTATTAAATCTATAAAGCGTGACGGAAAGACAGTAAATATTGTTTTGGAGGAAAAGAATTATGGACAAAAAGAAATTCGAAGAAGCACTCAAGGGAATAATTCAGCACAACAGAGACACAGTACCGGCGATATCAAGTCCTCAATGCAACAAATGCAAGCATCAGGATGTATGGAATTGCAAGGCGACAGGACAAGAAATACCCGACGAGATTCTGGACAACGAGATAGCCTGTCCGAAATTCGAAAAAGAGTAATAACGGAGAATGACAATGGACATCAAGAAATACAGGGCGAGGGTAGCATTTACTCTGATAACGGAGTACGGGTTCGAGGAGAAGTAAGCGCCGATCTCGACGTGCAGCAGGCGAAAAGCGATCAGGCAAGCTCATCGGAGTGGAGTGCGGAGAGGATCAAGGACGGTAAGGTAGAGAAGGCGAAGCCGATCTCGGAGATTATTGAACAGATCCGTCACGATTTCGGGATAAACGTTACCAAGGGTCACGTGCGCGGCAAGGGCGTGCTTGGTCAATATAGCCGCAGAGATCACGGTATCAGAACCAAGATCGCTAACGATCTGCCTACTGTGTCGCACGAG
>JAZMZI010000099.1:0-19091 GCA_045585895.1 Eubacteriales bacterium | reverse complement strand
AAGGAAAATCCACCTTCTACATATTAACCTTCCAAACTGTTTTCCGCTTTTCTTTTGACACCGGAAGCGCAAAAGAAAAGCTAACAAAAGAAAACGCGTATAAGGAGAGTTTCGCGCTTGCGAGCGCGACCGCCGATCGCGACGTGTCACTTCGGGCGTTGCCCGAAGCCGCGAGTTTTCTGCGAAAACATCGCCAAGCGACAAGCCTTTGAAAAGGCTTGAGCGAAACTTTTAAGAAGGCTTCGCCTTTAAACTGTTCGTTAAACCCCAATTTATTTTAAAATAAACTTTCCGAGCATTCTCCACCAAACACCGAAAAATCCGATTTCTTCAACGCTTTCGGCGGCTATTATGTCCTGTCTCCCAATCTCTTTTCCGTCAAGGGTAAAGATCACCTCGCCCACCTTATCGCCCGATTTTACGGGTGCAGAAACGCTCTCGGGCAATTCGAATTTATACTGTATCTTATCCCCTCTTCCCTTTTCGATCACAAGTGAAAAAGGCTCATAAGAAATATTTACGCCGTCCTTTTCTCCGCCGAGAACACGCAGCCGCTCAAGCTCCTTCGGCGTATGCTCGAACACTCCGTAATTGGCAAATCCCCAATCGAGGAGAGCCGCCGCCGCTTTGTTTCGCTCGTCTCCGCTCTCCGCGCCCATAATTACGCAGATAAGTGATACTCCGTCGCGCTCTGCCGTTGCCGAAACGCAGAATCCCGCCTTGCTCGTGGAGCCTGTTTTCAGTCCCGTACATCCTCGGTAAAATCTCACCAATCTATTCGTGTTGGTAAGTCCGAAAAGACCGTTTCTGACGGTGTCCATCCAGATAGAGCTATACTCCAGAATCTTCTTATGCTTTATAAGCTCGCGCGACATAAGAGCAATATCTCTCGCACTCGTAAGATGATTTGCCGCGGTGTCGTCAAGTCCGTTCGTATTCTCAAAGGTGGTATTTTTCATACCGAGCTCCGCCGCCCTCAGGTTCATCGCCTTGACGAAGGCTTCTTCACTGCCCGAAACGTGCTCGGCTAAAGCGCAGGCTGCGTCGTTTGCAGAGGCAATTATAACGCTTTTCAGCATATCCTCAACGGTCATGGTCTCGCCAACCTCAAGAAAGATCTGCGAGCCGCCCATGCTTGCCGCCCTCTCGCTGGTGGATACCGTATCGGTCAGCTTGATCTTACCCGAATCGATCGCCTCCATGACCAGAAGCAGGGTCATGACCTTGGTGACCGACGCAGGCGGCAGAGCAACGTCGGGATTTTGCTCGTAAAGCACCGCGCCCGTGTTTGCTTCCATCAAAATTGCGCTTTTACAGTTAAGCTTCAAGGAGTCTTTTACGGGTTCAAAAACCGAAAGAGAGTCGGAGATATCGGCAGAGCCGTTTTCTGCGGATTCTCGGTCTAACGACACGGCAATATTTTGGAGCGCCTGCCATTCGTATCCCTCGGCAAACGCAGGAAAAGAGAAGCTTGAGAAAACCAACAGCGGCACCAGTAAAATTACCGCAAATTTTTTAAATAATGACGTTTTATTCATATAAATCACCCCTTTTACCCTAATATATTTCACGAAAGGGTTGTCTTATGAATATTGAGGACGATAAATTGGGAACAGAATGCGTCATTTAGTTTAACATCAGTCCGACAAATCAGAATCCGCCTCCAACATTGAATTTTCTTCCGCAAAATATGGAACATAGTACAGTTTTTTCTTAAAAACTTGACTTTTTGTATTTCTGCAATTAAAATCAAATCAGATCCCCCTAAAAAACACAATAAGGAGAGCGAAAATGAATTTTCTTACCCTTGAACAACACCGAGCAAGAATAGCAAACGTAAAAGCCGCAGAACTCGGCAACCGCAAATACGTTCGTCGCCACAGAATAGGAGAGTATCTCCCGGCGCAGGCGGTATACCACCTCGGCGACTATCCCGCGCCCTTCTCGATCGAGCCTACCGAATACGATTATAATATGATAAAAGGAATGGCTGAAAACGGAGTTCAGCTTATCCAGCTCCACGAGGATTGGAACGACCACATCCGTCGCTACGGCGCAGACAAATACACGAGCTTTGATCCCAAAGGTCTCGATAATTTCATAAAGCTCTGCCACGACTTCGGAATTAAGATAATTCCCTATATCTCGTCGGGCTTTTTGCACGAATTCGACCCCGATTTCAAGGAAGAGTTCACTATAAGAAAGCTTTATTGCAGAACGGGAACTCACTTCCAGTACCGCGTCTGCTCGGCAAGCAGTGAGCAGTGGAGAGATTTTATTCTTCCCAAGACTTTCGCCGTTCTTGACCGACACGATTTCGACGGCATCTACAACGACTACGGCACCGACAGCACCTTCTTCCACGGCGGCAAATATATCAAGCGCGACGACGTGGCAGGCGGCGGCTATGACCCAGAGCTTGAGGACCTGCTTGCTACCATCTACGGCGAGGTCAAAAAGCGCGGTGGAATCTACAAACTACACATAAATTACAACTCCCCCGCCCCCTGTATCGATAAGGTCTACGACTACCTTTGGATAGGCGAGGGAGAGAGCACCGATAACCTTACCATCGGCAAAAACTTCCCCTTCTACGTAGTACCCTGCCCCGACAAAGTCCACTCAAAAATAAAGGATCCCGACTATTTCTTCGCCGCGGTCATCCCCTTCCTTCAGTTTCCGCTTTTGACCTCCTGCGGCAGACCCTTGCGCGGTCGAGTTATTGACGAAAACGTGCCCATGTACTGTACTCCCGGAGCAGAGCCCGGCGGCGGATACAAATTCCAGAAGGCGGTCTACGACTACAACAAGGAGCATCCGGACGGGCCTTACGTTCACAGCCGTTGGTCGGCAATTCCCGACGACGAGCGCGACTATCCCACCTGGTGTAAATATATGAAGCTCTATAAGCCGATGGTGGAAGAAAACACTATTGCTTACGTCGGTCTTACCGAAAGCGAGGATATTTTGTCGGCAGTACCCGAGAACGTGAACGTTTCGATGTTCGTCAGCCACGAAAAATATCTCGTCGCGGGAAACCTTTCGGGCGAGGATTATGAGATCGTCCTCAAGGACAAGTGGACAGATAGAGAAAGCGGTGTCGTCTCCGATAGGTTTACCGTTAAGAACCATAAATTGCTGTTTTTGAAGAAATAAAAATTGGGTTTTGTCGGTCTCCCGTGCGGTGTCTTCTTGAAAGTTTCGCTCAACTAACCGATAATCAAATTTTGAAACACAAAAGGGACTGAAATTCAGTCCCTTTTGTTATTCCTTTTCGCTTCTTTATTAACTTTTTTAATATGCGTAAACGTCTCCTTCTCGCCTTTTTCGGCAAGCATACGAAGCCATTCTTCAAGCTGATCCGCCGTTGCTTGGTGCATCTTCGATCTCGCGTTTCCGCGAAGAAAATACTCAAGCGCCGCAGAATCGGTGTAATCCTTACCCCTGTATATCTTGCAAGCCGCCACGCGGTCACAGAACATCTCGGTAAGATAATTCAACGGCATTGGCACAGACTCGTAACGCTTGGTTGCGGGATTGAGATCGTTCCAATACTCAAAATGATGCTTGTTCCTTCCCTTGTGATGCATCCACGCCAGCGAATAGCCGAAAAGCTCCCTTTCTTTTTCGTTCGGGCTCTTGGTACCGAGATAATACCTGGCACCAGGTATAAATTCCGCAGGAGAATATTTAGAAAGATCGTGAAAAAGTCCTTGAAATCCAATGCCGCACTTGAAGCAATGTCGTATTACGGCGTGTCGGTGTTTGGTTATTGTTCTGAAATGTTTTATCGGATGTGACATATATTACTGATACCTTCTTTGCAATTATCTTTTATAATTATAGCACTGTTATCGCCACTTGTCCATAATAATTGCGATTTTTTCAAAAAGAATATTTTTTTCAATTGAAATGTCAAATTTTGTCCATTAAATGCTGATAAATGGCTTGAATTTGATTGCCTGACGTGGTATTCTAAAATTGGAATAGATTTTTCAAATTTTGATTTGTCAGGGGAGACGCGAGCCTCCGGTCAACATTGCGCTACGCGCAAGTTGGGTCGCTTTTTGGGAAAAAGCTCCGCAAAAACTCTTAAAGCTTTTGTGCGCTCTAGTAGTGGAGCAGGATTTTTCGCTCCTTCGGAGCTAAAAAAATCCCCCACTGTCTCTTACCCTTGAAAGGGTGTTAAACCCAGCCTTCACAGTTTTATTTAAATCTAAATATCTTTAAGTTTAAATAAGATTTCATTTCGTATCGTCGGCAAAGCCGACAGGGGTTGGGATCCTTAAGGGAGAGGATGTCGTGACGAATAAAAATGCGGCTTGCTACTTTTTTATTCGTGAGACCCCCCTACCCTTAAGCGGCGTTTCTTTGGTGAGAGCAAATGCCCGGCATTTGCGAGCCGAAGCGTAGCGTAGGCAGTTTTCATTGCCGACGCGGGCAAGAAATGAACAAATAATAAACTCACCTATAAACCCCAATTTATAAACATTCTTAAGGATGCAAATATGATATATCACGTTTCAAAATCAGGCAACGACAAAAACTCAGGATTACTTGATTTCCCCTTCAAGACCATTAACCGCGCGGCTGAAATCGCTCTGCCGGGTGACACGGTTATCGTTCACGAGGGCGAATACCGCGAATGGGTCGACCCCAAGCGCGGCGGTCTCAATGAAAGCACTCGTATCACCTATGCCGCGGCTGACGGCGAAAAGGTAGTCATCAAGGGTTCGGAAATAGTCACAGACTGGGAGAAGGTTGATGGAACTGTTTGGAAAAAATCCCTCCCCAACTCGATGTTCGGCGATTGGAACCCTTATACCGAAAGGGTCTTTGGCGACTGGTTCGAAAATCCTCTGAAATATCACGTCCACACGGGCGAGGTCTATATCAATGGCAAGAGCTGCTATGAGGCAAGCTCGATTGAGGACGTCTACACCGCTACTCCCTACGAATGGCGCTGGCAATGCTTCGAGGGATTTCTTCCAAAAGAACCAATTCTCGACGTGGAGCAGACAAAATACCGTTGGTTTGCCGAGGTCGGAGACGAGACCACTACCCTTTTCGTCAACTTCCACAGCTATGACCCCAACGAAAATCTCATTGAGATAAACGTCCGCAAGTGCGTTTTCTACCCCAAGACCACGGGAAAGGACTATATCACCGTCCGCGGATTTGAGATGGCGCACGCCGCCTGCCCCTACACTCCCCCCACCGCAGACCAGCCCGCGCTCCTTGGGCCTAACTGGGCAAAGGGATGGATAATCGAAGAAAACGACCTCCATGACGCAAAATGCAGCTGCATCAGTATCGGCAAGGAGGCAAGCACGGGCGACATGGATTTCACCAAGTACCGCCGCAAGTATTCTCACTATTACCAGACCGAGGCGGTCTTTAAGGCTTTGCAGGGCGGCTGGAATAAAGACAAGATCGGTTCTCACATCATCAGAAACAACAAGCTCCACGATTGCGGTCAGAACGGGATCGTCGGTCATCTCGGTTGCGTTTTCTCAAAAATCGAGCATAACGAGATATATAACATCGCCGTAAAGCACGAATTTTTCGCTCACGAGATCGGAGGCATCAAGCTTCACGCGGCTATTGACGTAGTAATTGAGAACAACAACATCCACCATTGTACTCTCGGCACTTGGCTCGACTGGGAGGCGCAGGGTACGCGCGTGACAAAGAATATCTATCACCACAACTTCCGCGACTTCTTCATCGAGGTCACTCACGGCCCCGCCCTTGTGGATAACAATATTTTTATGGCAGACTATTCAATAATGAACGTGGCTCAAGGCACGGCTTTCGTCCACAACGTCATTTTCGGCGACGTACGCAACGTGCCCGTCCCCGACCGTCAGATGCCCTATCACCTCCCCCACTCCACCGCGGTTCTGGGCATTTGCGCCATCCACGGCGGCGACGACCGCTATTACAACAATCTTTTCCTCGGCGCGTGCAAGGAAAAATTGCGCCACGCAACGAGAGAAGATTTTCTTGTCTATGACACTATTCAGGAGGTCACCAAAAACTACCTGACCCCCGAAGAATACACCCGTCAAAATTCTCAGGAGTATTTCGATTCCCTGCCCCACCGACCCAATACGCTGAACCCCAAGCAGGCAGTCTGGTTTGGCGGCAACGCATACGCGGGCGACGCTAAGCCCTTCAGAGCCGAGAGCTCCCCCATTGAGACCGACGGAATGTCTGCTTCCGTTGACGAGATAAACGGCGAGTGGATTCTCACGATCTCCGTCCCCGAAAGCGTGGCAGAAGCAACCCTTGAACCCGTCACAACACAAAAGCTCGGCGCGCCCGTCTTCTCCGAGGAAAGATACGAAAATCCCGACGGAAGTGACGTCGATTTCACCCTCGACCTTCTCGGCAACCGCCGCGAGGGCAGCGTTATCTCCGGCCCTTTTGCAAACCTCACCGCGGGTGATAATAAAATAGAAGTTTGGAAATTTAAATAATACAAAACAAAAAAACGCAGAAAAACGCGCATCCGCACGGTTTTCTGCATTTTTTCGTCTATTCTCTTTTGTCTCATTCCGAAACCTTAAAAAGCACCTTCATAGTGTTGGTCTTTCCGCTGATGATCTCCCGGAATACCTCCTGACCCTCCTCAAGAGGCTTTACGTGAGAAATAACGGGCGCTAACTTCTCACCGTACTGCTTCAGATAATCGATGGCATCTTTGTAATCTAAGGCGGTATAGACCCTTGTACCGATGATCTGCTGCTCCGCAAAGTTGACGGTGCGAAGATCGAGCGCGGTAGGCTCCTTGAATACGCTGAGAAGAAGTATTTCACCGCGAACTCCGGTAAGCTCGGTCATCATCTTCGCCGCGGAGGGATGTCCGCTTGCTTCAATCAAAACGTCAACACCCTCGTCGTCGTTATTGGCGTAAATGTATGCCTTGACGTCGTCGGTAAGAGGATTTATAACGTCTATCCCCAGGGCTTTCGCCATTTCAATACGGGCGGGCTGAGTCTCAACGCAGAAAAGTCTGCTGACACCGCTGTCCTTCAGCATAAGCGCGCTGAGAAGTCCCATAGGACCAAGACCAACGACCGCCGCAGAGCCGTGGAACATCTTTTTTATCATTCTGAGTCCGTGAACGACCACGGCAGTAGGCTCAATAATGGTAGCAAGCTTGAAATCAAGCTCCTCGGGGAGCTTCAAAAGACATTTGTCGGGGATAGCCGCGTATTCAGCCATACCGCCGTCAACGTCTATGCCGTAGAAGCGCAAGGTCTTGCAAACGTGGGTGTTGCCCGCAAGACAAGCGCGGCATTTACCGCAATAGTAGAGGGGATTTATAACCACCTTGTCGCCAACGTGAAGATCGGTATCAGCGCCGATGCCTATAGCTTCAACGGTACCGGTAAATTCATGTCCCATAATAAGGGGGGCCTTTGCTCTGGGATGCTTACCGCAATAAATACCCACGTCGGAGCCGCAGATACCTGCGTAAGCGACCTTGATGAGAAGCTTGCCGGTGTAATCGGGAATAGGACGCTCCTCTATAACGACTCTTTCTTTTTCAGTCCAAACTAATGCTTTCATAATTATAATTACTCCTTTTTTCGTTGTTAAATTGCAATTTAGCGCGCACTCCACGGCGTTGTCTGCTGGGAGCTTCGCTCAAGCCTTTCCAAAGGCTTGTCGCTTGGCGATGTTTTCGCAGAAAACTCGCGGCTTCGGGCAATGCCCGAAGTGACACGTCGCGATCGGCGGTCGCGCCTCGCAAGGCGCGAAACCTCCTTTTCGGCGTGTTCTTTTTTGCTAAGCTTTTTTCTTTGCGCCTCTGGTCTCAAAGAAAAAAGCGGACTATCGATTTAGATATGCAATGTGGGTTTTGTCTTTCTACACAAAGCATTTCTTGCTCGTTTCTCCGCTTTTTCTTTTGGCAGAAGAAGCGCAAAAGAAAAAGCTTAGCAAAAAGAAAAGCGCGTGAAAGAAGTTTCGCGCTTGCGAGCGCGACCAACGCTCCGCGCGTTGGATCGGCGGGCGCTTTTTTGAAAAAAGCGACGTAAAAACTTTCAAACCGACAGCGCTCATCTGAACGATAAATCAAAATTTGTAATTACTTAACCATATATCCGCCGTCAACGGGAATTATCGCACCGCAAATGTAGTCGCTTGCGTGAGACGCCAAGAATACGGTAAGACCCTTCATATCGTCAGCCTTGCCCCATCTGCCTGCGGGAATACGCGCGCTGATAGTCGTAAATCTTTCCTTGTTTGCGATAAGAGCCGCGTTGAGATCGGTCTCCATATATCCCGGAGCGATAGCGTTTACGTTGATTCCCTTGCCCGCCCACTCGTTGGTCAAAGCCTTGGTAAGCTGCATTACTCCACCCTTTGAAACGGCATAAGCTGGCACGGTCTGTCCACCGAAGAAGGACAGCATGCTCGCTACGTTGATGATCTTTCCGTAGCCCTTCTCGATCATTACCTTTCCTGCCTCCTGACAGAGAATCCAAACGGAATTGAGGTTAACGTCGAGGACGTGCTCCCAATCCTCATAGGGGAACTGCTCTGCGGGGTGACGGTGGATAACGCCTGCGCAGTTTACGAGAATATCAAGATCGCCGTCAAGAAGCGCAAGGCTCTCTCTGAAGGCGCGATAATTCTCTTCCTTTAAGGCAAGGTCAGCCTTGACCGCCTTGCAGGAAAGCTGCTTTGCGGATTCGTAAACGCGATCCGACGATCCGATGATAACCACGTCACAGCCTGCAGAGCAAAGAGCCTCTGCCATACTGTATCCAAGTCCGCGGGTACCGCCTGTTACGATGGCTTTCTTGCCCGAAATGTCAAACATACTGTTCATAATAAATATTCCTTTCAAAAAAGTTTTTCTTTATTCTATCATATCTAAAAAACAATGTAAATTGAGAATATAACAAAATATATTGACAATTCGGTAAAATTCTAATATAATAAGAGTGCCGAGGGGAGATGATAAAATGCAAGAAAAGTTCTCAAAATTCGTTTACGGTGAAAAATGCACCTACAAGCATGCCCGGGGAACCGGCGCTTATCCTTCAAAGGAATTTCATAATTACCACGAAATTTTGCTTTTCGTAGGCGGCAAGACCACCTTTATTTCCGAGGAAAAGCGCATTCAGCTCTCCCCCTATCAAACTGTTATTATCCCGAAGGAGACCTATCATCAGTTTATCAACGAAAGCGACGAGGAATATCACCGTTGCGTTTTCAGCTTTTACGATATTCCCGAATTTGAGGAACTGATCGGCAAATGCATACAAGGTACCGGAGTTATTGAAACAAGCAACGAGCAAAAAAAATTGTTTGACAAGATGAATGAAACCGTTGACTCAAATTGTTCCGAAAAAGAAAAGCAAGTATTGATGTATGCTCTGCTAGCGCTTATATTGAATGAAATATCACACGACCACTCAGCCGTCAAGGAAGGCAGCAGACCTAACGAAATAACCACAAAAAGCATTGAGCTTATAAATATCAACCTTTGCAAAAGGATTTCTGTTCCGGAGCTTGCAAAAAGGCTAAACGTATCCGTCTCCACCCTGACTCAGACCTTCAAAAAGGATATGAATATTTCGGTTTATCAATATATTTTAAGAAAAAAACTCATTTTGGCTCAGCAAAAAATGCAGGACGGAGAATCCGCCACTGCGGCAGCTATGCTCTGCGGCTTCAACGACTATTCAAGCTTCTATAAGCAATATAAAAAAATGTTCGGCGTGTCTCCCTCAGAAAAGTCAGAGAGATTTGACACGCCGTAACAATAAAAACAAGTCTGTTTCATTCAGCGCAGAATAAAAGCAGCCTTTCAAAATAAAAGACAAAACCCACCTTAAATATATAGCGTTTTGTCGTTTTAGATGTCAAAATCCGCCGAAAAATCGGCGGATTTCCTCATTTTATGTGTTTTTTTCAACTGCATCTAACTGAATCAGCCCCTTGATTTTATCTCTTCAACCACTTCTTCAGATACTGTCCCGTATAAGAGCCATCGACGAGAGCGACCTCTTCGGGCGTACCCTCGGCAATTATCCTGCCGCCGCCGTCTCCGCCCTCGGGACCCAAGTCGATGATATGATCAGCCGACTTGATAACGTCGAGATTATGCTCGATAACAAGCACCGTATTTCCTCCGTCGCAAAGCTTCTGCAATACCTCAAGCAGTTTTGCCACATCGGCGGTATGAAGACCCGTCGTCGGCTCGTCGAGAATATAGATAGTTTTGCCCGTGCTTCGCTTTGAAAGCTCGGTGGCAAGCTTTACTCTCTGCGCCTCACCGCCCGAAAGCGTGGTGGATGACTGACCTATCTTTATATAGCCAAGTCCTACGTCGTAAAGGGTCTGAAGCTTTCTTTTTATCTTGGGCAGACCGTCGAAGAAGATAAGCCCCTCCTCGACCGACATATCAAGCACGTCGAAAATATTTTTGCCCTTGTATTTGACCTCCAGCGTGTCGGTATTGTATCTCTTGCCCTTGCAGACGTCGCACTTGACGTAAACGTCGGGCAAAAAGTGCATTTCAATACATTTCACGCCGTCACCCTCGCAGGCTTCGCATCTGCCGCCCTTGGTGTTGAATGAAAATCTACCCGGCAGATATCCTCTTGCTTTCGCATCCTTGGTTGATGCGAAAAGGTCGCGGATATCGGTGAAAAGTCCCGTGAACGTGGCGGGATTAGACCTCGGTGTGCGCCCGATGAGGCTTTGTTCGTTGCATATCACCTTAACGAGATTCTCGATACCCTCAATATCCTCGCACTTGCCCGGATATGCGATAGCACCGTTCAGATCGTGCGCCAGCTTGGGATAAAGTATGCCGTTGACAAGCGACGATTTACCGCTGCCCGAAACACCGCTGACGCAGACGAATTTTCCGAGAGGTATCGTTACGTCAATGCCCTTCAGATTATGCTCTGCCGCGCCTTTTACGGTAATGTATTTTCCGTTGCCCTCGCGTCTCTTTTCGGGAACGGCGATCCTCTTTCTTCCCGAAAGATACGCGCCCGTGATCGAATCGGGATTTTGTCTTATCTCCTCGGGGGTACCAACCGCCACCACCTCGCCGCCGTGGATTCCCGCGCCGGGGCCTATATCAACGATATAATCCGACTCCTCCATGGTCTCCTCGTCATGCTCTACGACAATGACGGTGTTGCCGAGGTCACGAAGCTTTTTGAGCGTGGCTATCAGCTTGGAATTGTCTCGCTGATGAAGACCGATGCTCGGCTCGTCGAGTATATAAAGCACGCCGACGAGAGACGAGCCTATCTGCGTGGCAAGTCTTATTCTCTGCGCCTCGCCGCCCGAAAGAGTACCCGCCTTGCGCGACATGGTGAGATAGTCGAGACCGACGCTGACGAGGAATCCAAGACGGGCGCGGATCTCCTTGAGTATATCGCGGGCGATAGTCTGCTCGGTGTCGGTAAGCTCGAGAGAATTGACGAAATCAAGAGCGTTCTGAATCGAAAGTGAACAAAGATCGTGAATATTCAAGCCGCCAACCGTCACCGCCAGCGACATAGGGTTAAGCCGCCTTCCCTGACAGTGTGGGCAAGGTGCTTCTTCTACGAACTGCTCGTAATACTCGGCGCTCATTCCATACTGCATTCTTTGCTCTATCATGGCTATAACGCCCTCGAATTTTGCAGACTTTTTATGCGCCTCACCTCCGAAATAACGGACTACGTCATAGGTCTCGTCGCCCGTACCGTAAAGCAATTTATCAAACGCATCCTTTGAGAAATTCTCAATGGGCGTGTCAAGATCAAAGCCGTGTCTCTGACCTACCGCCGCGAAAAGCGGGCCGTTCCAGCTCTCTTCCTCAAGGGTCTTGAAGCCGTTGACGTTGATACCGCCCTCGGAAAGAGTCAGCTTTTTGTTGGGAATAAGTCTCTCGACGGCAATTCGCCTTGTATCACCGAGGCCCGAGCAATGGGGGCATGCCCCCTGCGGGTTGTTGAAGGAAAACATTCTCGGTTCAAGCTCGCCGCCCGAAATTCCGTGCTCCTCGCAAGCGTATGACTGTGAAAAGGTCAAAATTTCTCCCTCCTCGTCACCGCGAGGCACCGAGACTATCATAAGTCTGCCGTCGGCAAGGCTCAAAGCGTTCTCAACCGAATCGGCAAGGCGGCTTCTTATGCCCTCGCGCATCACGAGACGGTCAACTATGACCTCGATCGAGTGCTTTTTATTTTTATCAAGCTTGATTTCTTCGCTGAGATCGTAAAGACTTCCGTCGACGCGAACGCGGACGTAACCACTCTTTTTCGCGCTTTCAAAGACCTTTTCGTGCATACCCTTCTGCGCTCTTACTACAGGCGCGGCGACGAGAAATCTCTCGCCCTCGGGCAGCTTCATTATCTTTTCGATTATCTGGTCAACGGTCTGACGGCGGATCTCCTTGCCGCACACGGGACAGTGCGGAACACCTATCCTCGCGTAAAGCAGACGGAGATAATCGTATATCTCGGTGACGGTTCCCACGGTTGAACGGGGATTTTTCGACGTGGTTTTCTGGTCGATCGAGATCGACGGAGAAAGACCGTCGATAGAATCGACGTCGGGCTTGTCCATCTGCCCGAGGAACATTCTCGCGTAGCTGGAAAGCGACTCGACAAAGCGGCGGTGACCCTCGGCATAGATCGTGTCAAACGCCAAGGACGACTTTCCGCTACCAGAAAGCCCCGAGAGCACAACCAGCTTGTCCCTCGGTATCTTTACGTCAATATTTTTCAGATTGTGGACGCGCGCGCCCTTAATGTTTACGTATTTTTCCATATAATTTCCTGTCTGAATCTATGCAATGCTTCAAATTTTGATTTGTCGGTTAGTTGATACGTTGTCTTTTGGAAAGTTTTGCTCGAGCTTTTTCAAAAGCTCGTCGCTTGGCGATGTTTTCGCAGAAAACTCGCGGCTTCGGGCAATGCCCGAAGTGACACGTCGCGATCGGCGATCGCGCTCGCAAGCGCGAAACAACCCTTATACGCGTTTTCTTTTGTTAGCGGATGTCGCTTGCGACTCCGGCTGAGCGCAGCGAAGCAGTTTTCATTTTGCGCTTCCGGTGTCAAAAGAAAAGCGGAAAACGGTTTAAAATGTTTATATGTAGAAAGTGAATTTCCCTTTCTACATATAGCAAATCTAAATCGTTTGTCCGCTTTTTTCTTTGGCAGAAGAAGCGCAAAGAAAAAAGCTTGGCAAAAAAGAAAGCGCGTGTAAGAAATTTCGCCTCTGCGGAGGCGACCAACGCTCCGCGCGTTGGATCAGCGGTCGCTTTTTGAAAAAAGCGACGTAAAAACTTTTTAGAAGGCTTCGCCTTTAAACTGTTCGCTAAGCCCCAATTTGAAGGCAACGTTATACTTCTCTCAATTTCTTTATCTCATCTCTGAGGTATGCAGCCTTTTCGAATTCAAGCTGTCTTGCGGCAGCCTTCATCTCGCTCGTGAGCTTTTCTATCAGCTTTTCTCTCTCACCAGCGGTCAGCTTCTTCTGCTTCTTCGCCTTACCCTCGGTGCCCTTGTCGGAATTCTTGCCGCTGATGTCTATAACGTCGCGCACGCCCTTGATAACGGTCTTGGGGACGATACCGTGAGCCTTATTGTAATCGTTCTGAATCCTTCGGCGGCGGTTGGTCTCGGCGATTGCTCTCTCCATCGATCCCGTGACTTGATCGGCGTACATTATTACTTTACCCTCGCTGTTTCGCGCCGCGCGTCCAATGGTCTGTATAAGCGACCTCTCGGCGCGCAAAAATCCCTCTTTGTCCGCGTCGAGTATGGCAACCAGCGACACCTCGGGAATGTCAAGTCCCTCGCGGAGCAGGTTTATTCCCACAAGCACGTCAAAAACACCCAAGCGGAGGTCGCGGATGATCTCCATTCGCTCCATGGTATCAACGTTAAAGTGGATATATCTGACCTTTATGCCGTTGTCGGCAAGGTAGTCGGTCAAATCCTCCGCCATCTTCTTGGTAAGGGTCGTGACAAGCACCCTCTCGCCACGCTCGGCGCGGATGCGGATCTCGCCCATAAGGTCGTCGATCTGCCCCTCAATGGGTCTGACTTCGACCTCGGGGTCGAGAAGTCCCGTAGGTCTTATTATCTGCTCAACAGTGCCCTCGCTATGCTCTCCCTCGTAATCTCCGGGGGTCGCGCTGACGAATACCGCTTGATTTATTCTGTCCTCAAATTCCTCAAAAAACAAAGGACGGTTATCGTAAGCCGACGGCAAACGGAAGCCGAAATCTATAAGATTTTTCTTTCTCGCCGTATCTCCGCCGCTCATTCCTCTTACCTGAGGCAGAGTAACGTGAGACTCGTCCACGAAAAGCAAAAAGTCTTTCGGCATATAGTCAAGGAGCGTAAAGGGAGTGGAGCCTGCGGGTCTGCCCGAAAGAACTCTCGAATAGTTCTCAACGCCCGAGCAAAATCCCACCTCGCGGAGCATCTCCATATCGTACTTGACTCGCTCGGTAATTCTCTGCGCTTCGATAAGCTTGCCTTCCGATTCAAACCACTTTGCTCTCTCAACCATCTCCGCGTATATCTCGGCAATAGCCTTGTCTCTCTTTTCGTCGGACACGGCATAATGGGTCGCGGGATAAATAGGATAATAGGAAAGTGAGCGAAGCACCTCGCCCGTGACGATATTTATTTCGGAAACACGGTCTATCTCGTCATCGAAAAACTCAACGCGGATCGCCTTCTCGTTCATACTTGCGGGGATTATCTCCACCACGTCACCGCGGACTCGGAAGGAGTCACGCACCAAACTAAGGTCATTTCTCGTGTAGCTGATCGAAATAAGACGGCGGATAAGCTCCTCGCGGGACATAAGCATCCCAGGGCGGAGCGAAATAAGCAGATCCTTATATTCCTCGGGCTCACCGAGAGAATAGATGCAGGAAACGCTGGCAACGATTATAACGTCTCTGCGTTCAAACAGCGAGCTGGTGGCGCTGTGACGGAGACGGTCGATCTCATCATTGACAAGAGCGTCCTTTTCGATATACATATCCTTGCCCGGGATATACGCCTCGGGCTGGTAATAATCGTAGTAAGAAACGAAATATTCAACGGCATTTTCGGGGAAAAACTCGCGGAATTCGGTGCAGAGCTGCGCCGCCAGAGTCTTGTTGTGCGCCAAAACGAGAGTGGGACGGTTGACCTTCTCGATAACGTTTGCCATAGTAAAGGTCTTACCAGAGCCGGTAACGCCCAAAAGGGTCTGCATCCTTTTTCCTTCCTCGATGCCGCGCACAAGCGCGTCGATAGCCTCGGGCTGGTCACCCGTGGGCTTGTATTCACTTTTCAGCTTGAATTTGTCCATAAAAATGACCTTCCCTTCTCAAAAATCAGATAGCTTCGACAAAATGAAACTTTCGTTCTCTTTAACCTTAATATTATACCACAAAAATGCGTGAAAGTAAATAAACCAAGCGCCGTTTTTTCTTTTTGTTTACAATTCGTTCTATTTTTTTAAGGTGCTCCGAGAAAAATTCTTACTTTACCGCAAATCACACCAAAAGGGGCTGGCTAATTTATATGCAGAATGCGTCCCCCACCAAACGTCGCCGTACAGGAGTACGGCAGAGCGGCGGTGACGACTAAAAAGCCACATAAAAATGGGGGAATCCGCCAAAAAATTGGCGGATTCCCCTATTTTATGGTTTTTGTCTTTATTTATAAAAGTGACTTTTATTCTGCGATAAAGAAGCCAACCTCTATGGATCAATCTACGTAGTTGAAATTAATATTGGCGTTAATGAGGGGATCGTTTGAATAATTAATCAGTACCCCTTTCCAATCTTCCTCACTGCCTCTGTAATTTACAGAAACCAGATTTGTGCATCCGTTAAACGCGCCATAGGATACAGTCTTTAAGGTTTTGGGAATTACTATGCGCCACAAATTTTTACAGCCTTGGAAAAGATTCGAATCGATAGTGTCAACACCCTCGTTCAGCTCAACTATTCCAAGCTCGATACAATTGAAGAAGGCATAATATCCTATTTTTTCAACGCCCGAAGGCATCAACATATACTCAAGACTTGAGCAATATGAAAACGCATAGTTTCCGATGTACTTAAGATTGCTGTTTTCACCGAAAATCAACGTTGCGAGGCTTGTGCAACGGGCAAATGCCTCATATCCAAAAGAAGTTACGCTATCCGGAACAGATATCTCGGTCAAACCTGAACATCCGCTAAAGGCTCCGTCGTAAATTACTCTGACAGTATTGGGGATCTCAAACGAGGTAATGCTCTTGTCTTTGACCCTCATCAGAACGATATAAGGATTGGTGTCATTTCCAAGATAATACGCATGATCATCTTCTGTGTAAACAATACCGGAGCACTCATTGAAAGCCGACGCGCCAATATGCTCAATTCCGTCAGGCACAGAAATATTCACAAGTCCCGTGCACATATTAAAGGCGCACTCTTCAACGTAAGTAAGACTTTCGGGAAGTACCAGACTTTCGATAGAGGTACAACTGTCAAATGCGTACCAACCGATACTTTCAACACCGCCGCCAAAAACAACTTTCTCAAGCTCAAAGCATCCGCAGAACGCATAGGCGCCAATGCTCTCAACGCTATCGGGAATAACTATGCTGAGAATATTAGAGCCTCTGAACGCGTGACTACTTATCATTTTAACGCCTTCGGGAAGTACGACGTTGAATACCTGCTCACCGTTCACATATATGTTGCGGGCAAAGTATACGGGATTTGATTCCTCGTGCGAGAAAACGATCTCTGCCCAAGAGCCTATATCCGCTATATGAACCTCGGTAATATTATAACATTCGCCAAAAGCATAAAGTCTGATCTCTTCAACTCCCTTTCCAACGGTTACGATGCCGAGGTCATCGCAACAGAAGAACGAATACTCTCCGATAAATTTCACACTGTCGGGAATTATTATGCTCTCAAGGCTTTCGCATTCATAAAACGCATAATCCAATATCTCGGTAACGTTTTCACCTATAGTAACTTCTCTGAGATTTGAGCACTCATAGAAAGCACCCCAACCGATCTTCTTTACACTGTTGGGAACGGTTACGCTTTCAAGAGACGAGCAATAGGTAAAGGTATATTCCTCAAGGCTCTGAAGAGAAGCTCCGAGAGTTACGCTTCTGAGATTAACGCAATTTGAGAAAGCATATTTACCAAGGCTTATAACACTGTCGGGAATTATGATAGACGTAAGGCTCTGGCACTCCGCAAACGCCTGCTCACTGATGTATTTCAACTCATCGTTAAGGGTTATTTCCCCAAGATTTACGTTGGGCCAGAAAGCGCAAGCAGAAATACCGACTGTTCCCTCTCTGAGAGCAACCGATGTTGCGGACTCGTCACAGTCAACCACCCAGTTGCCGATATATGTCACGCCGTTTTCATTATCGAAAAGCAACTCACAGCCCTTGAATGCGTATATGCCTATAGCCGTAACACTTTCGGGAATGACAAGGCTCGCAAGACTTGTGCAGTTCTCAAAGGCACTGTTGCCGATAGCGGTCACCGCGCCCTGAATGACTACACTCTCAAGGCTTAGACATTCGCTGAAGGTCATATCTTTTATTTCACCGACGTTCGTAGGAACGACCACATTCTCAAGGCTCTTACACTGCCAGAATGCACCTGCGCCCAGGGTGGTAACACTGTCGGGTATGTTTACAGAGGTAAGTTCGTAACAGTTCGCAAATGCATTCGAGCCGATACCGACCATTCCGTCGGGGATATTGATGTTTTTGAGAGAATCGCATCCCAAAAATGCATTCATATAAATAAATTTGGTATTAGGATTAATAGTGAAAGTCTCGACGTCTTCCGCTTTGTAAAGGATCAGATAAGGATTGTCCTCGTCACCTATATACTGTGCGTTTTCAAACGCGGTGGTTATAAGCTGAGTACAATTATCGAAGACGTTATCGTCCAGACACTCAAGTCCGTTCGGGAAATTTATTCTCTTGAGGCTTGTGCAGTTGGAAAAGGCGCACTTTGCAATTTCAGTAACCGTATCGGGGATCACGATCTCAATGACAGTTGCGCGGTCAAAGGCATTCTCTGCGATCTTTGTTACGGGCAAGCCCTTATAACTTGAAGGAATATATACGTATTTATCGGTACATTCTCCCATTCTCGTTAAGCTATAGGACACGCCGTCATCGTTCAATTCGAATCTCAATCCCAGGCTTTCGGGCTCAGGAACAGGATCGCTATCGGTTTCCGAAGTGTCACTTCCCGAGGTGTCATTTTCCGAAGTGTCGCTTCCCGATGTATCGCTTCCCGAGGTGTCGCTTCCCGAGGTGTCATTTTCCGAGGTATCGCTTCCGTTTTCCTCGCTTTCACCGTTAGATTCACCGGAGCTATCTCCCGTATCGGACGTATTTCCGCTGTCGGAAGCGTCATCCTCATCGTTTTCCGATTCATCGCATCCGCCTTGAGGCGTGGTAGGTGTTGAATTATTACCGCCGTTATCAGTTGTGGATTGTTGTGGATTCACCTCACTACAGGCAGAGAGTACCATAGCGCAAGCAATAAGCGCAGCGAGGAATACCAAAAGTGATTTTTTCATACTCTTTCTTTCCTTTCTCCGAATTGAACAGATCAAGCAACCGAGACTTGGCAACATAGTGTCTTCTCGGTCACAACGTTCATGCATATATATGTATATGTTGATTTTATTATATCACTTTTGATTTTTATTGTCAACTAAAAAATGCAAAAATCAAGATCAAGATAGCTCATGATTTTTGCATTGGTTGGTATTAAAAATTTTGATTCATCTGCTCTTAATATACTCAATCGCCCCATCGTTGACTATGCCGTGGAGAGCATCGAAGTCTCCCGACTCGATGATGCGGCGCACCTCGGTGGAGCTGACGGAGTTAAAGCTTTCATCAGCGGGCAGAAAGAGGGTCTCGGCGCGGTCGTTATGCTCTTTGTTCCACCTCGCGTGTATCATTTCATATTCAAGATCGGCGGCGTTTCTGATACCCTTGACGATTGCAGTAATCTCAAGCTCGTCACAAAGGTCGATAAGCATACCGCTCCTTGCAATTGCCTC
>JAZMZI010000098.1:0-22752 GCA_045585895.1 Eubacteriales bacterium | reverse complement strand
CATCGCCCTTGCCCTCATAAGCATCGGGATAGGCTTCTTTAAAGGCCGCAATGAACTCCTCCGGCTTCACATCAAACAGCACGCGATGAATCGGCTCAAACCCCAGCGCATCGTCATGGTTGTTCACCACTTCCACCAGCGCAAAACGTGCGGGCAGACTGGCCCACTCGCTTTCCGGCGTCACTTTCTTCAGGTTTTCATAGCACTGCTTGGCCGTCGCCAGAGAATGGTTGCCATCGCCCACAGCGAACAGCAGGGGAGCCACGCCCTTGAGACCGTACTTTGCCTCGATCTCCTCGGGGGTGAGCCCAAGCGCCTTGAACATCTTTTCCTGAAGCTGCCAGTCGGTGATACGGATAGAACCCGAAAGAAGCTCCGTACCGTTAAGCACCATATCGTAGCACTTTGCTCGAACGCTTCCGGGATCGCTTTCAAGCTGGGGCAGGCACTCCTCAAGAGGCATAGTGAAGGGGTGGTGCATAGCGTCCCAATGCTCGGTCTCCTCGTTCCACTCGAAGAAGGGGAACTCGGTGATCCAGAGGAAGTTGAACTTACCCTCGGGAATGAGGTCGAGCTTTCTTGCAAGGATATTACGGAGTGCACCGAGAGTGGGAAGAACCACCTTATCCTTATCTGCGCAGATAAGCATTACGTCGCCCTTTTCAAATCCGACGGATGCATAAATAGCCTCAAGCTCCTCGGCAGTCATGAACTTTGCGAAGGAACAATTGGGAGCCTCGTCTGCCCATCTTACATATGCAAGTCCCTTTGCTCCGATTCCCTTTGCGTGTTCGGTAAGCTTATCTATCTCTTTTCTCGTAAGTACGCTTGCGGCATTCTTTGCAACGATGCAGCGAACGCTACCACCGTTCTCAATAGCAGACTTAAATACTACGAACTCGCTCGACTTAACAGCCTCGGAAATGTTCTGAATCTCCATGCCGAAACGGGTATCAGGCTTGTCCGAACCGTATCTCTCCATAGCCTCTGCGAAAGTAAGTCTCTGCATAGGAGTTTCAATCTCAACGTCAAGCACTTCCTTGAAAACTCTCTTGATGAATCCCTCATTCATAGCCATAATATCTTCCATGGTAGCGAAGGACATCTCAAGGTCTATCTGGGTAAACTCGGGCTGACGGTCAGCGCGAAGGTCCTCGTCGCGGAAGCAACGCGCGAGCTGAATGTAGCGGTCAAAGCCCGAAAGCATAAGAAGCTGCTTATAGATCTGAGGGGACTGAGGGAGCGCGTAGAAGCTTCCCTTGTGGATTCTCGAGGGCACGAGATAGTCGCGGGCACCCTCGGGGGTCGCCTTGATCATCATAGGAGTCTCGATCTCGTAGAATCCGTTCTCGTAGTAATATTCTCTTGCGACGCGAGCGATGTCGTGGCGCATCTTGATATTCTTCTGAAGCTCAGGACGGCGAAGGTCAACGTATCTGTACTTAAGGGCAGTCTCGTCCTTAACCTTCTTGGAGTCGCTGACTTCAAAAGGAGGGGTCTGCGCCGCACTCAGCACCTTCATGCTCTCAACGTAAATTTCGATCTTACCTGTGGGGATATTGAGGTTAACCGCGCCCTCACCGCGGGGACGAACGGTACCGTGAACGCAAACCACGTACTCTGCGCGGCAAGCGAACGCCTTGTCGAAGACTTCTCTGTCTGTGGTATCGTCGAAAGCAAGCTGAACTATACCCGTTCTGTCGCGGAGGTCAATGAATATAAGCGCGCCAAGGTCTCTCTGTCTCTGAACCCAACCCATAACGCATACCTTTTCGCCGATCATGCCTTCGTTAACCTCGGCACAATAACAGCTTCTTTTGTCTTCATTAGTTAAAAATTCTGCCATTTTATTTAAAATCCTTTCGTTATTCTCTGTTCTTTGCAAGCGAAGCTCGCCTGCTCCGGAATTGTTTAGTTAAGCGAGAGGCTTTCCTTCGCCGTCAAAAAGAGGAAGCTTTTCAAGATAGATAAGATCTTCTCTCTCAGCTGCGTCGCCCTCGGCAAGTATCGCCATTCTTCCAACTATCTCTCCGCCCGCCTGAGCAACGAGAGCTTCAATTGCGCGAAGCGACTCACCCGTGGATATAACGTCGTCAACGATCAGCACTTTTTTGCCGCTCATCTCGTTTGCATCTGCTTTGTCAAGATAAAGATGCTGAGTTGCCGCGGTGGTAATAGACTTGACCTCAACTCCGAAAACGCCCGTCATATAAAGCTTCGGCGCCTTTCTTGCGAGAAAATATTTCTTGTTTCCCGAAAGGCGAGCCATCTCATGAACCAGCGGAATGCCCTTGGCTTCGGCGGAAATAAGATAATCGTACTCGGGTGCCTTTTCAAGCAACGCAGACGCGCAAGCCGAGGTCAGCTCGGGGTCTCCAAAGATTACGAAACCCGCGATCATAAGATTTTCGTTAAGGGGACAGATCGGCAGATCTCTGTCGAGTCCCGCAATATTCATTCTGTAATACTTCTGTTCCATAACAATCTCCATTATATATTATTAGTGTTAAAACGCCTGAGCTCTTATAGTGTATGCGCCCTCGATTGCCTCTGCCACAAGAGCCTCGAAGTCAAGCTTCTGCTCTTCTCGAAGGACCTTTTCAAGGACGGGCTTGGTTCTGGGGTGACGGGGAGTGAATACGGTACAGCAATCCTCGTAAGGCTCGATTGAAATATCGAAGGTACCTATCTTTCTTGCGATCTCAACGATCTCCTCTTTATCCATTCCTATACAGGGGCGGAAAACAGGCAGTGTGGATGCGTTATCGGTAACGGCGATCGCCTCCATGGTCTGACTTGCCACCTGACCGAGGCTCTCACCCGTAATAAGGCACTTACTGTCGTGATCGGCAGCGATACGGCAGGCAATATTCATCATATATCTGCGGAGCAGGAGGGTGAAATAATCCTCCTCGCAGTGCTTTGCGATCTCCTCCTGAATATGGGTAAGAGATACAACGTGAACGTAAACGTCACCCGTATACGCCGCAACGGTTCTCGCAAGTCTTATGACCTTATCCCTCGCCATCTCGCTGGTGTAGGGGAAGGACTCAAAGTGAACGGCTTCAACGCGAAGTCCCCTCTTTGCCATCATATATCCCGCAACGGGAGAATCGATACCGCCGGACAAAAGCAGCATTCCGTGTCCACCCGAGCCTACGGGAAGTCCTCCCGCCGCCTTGAACTGTCCCGCGTGAACGTAAGCCGCTCTCTCTCGGATCTCGATCTTGACCACGACGTCGGGCTTCCTTACGTCGACCTTGATACGTCCGTGGGTAGCGTCAAGAATCTCGCCTCCGAGTATTTCGGAAAGCTCCATGGAATTTAAGGGGAAGGTCTTATCGCTTCTCTTTCCCTCGACTTTAAAGGTCTTTTTACCCTCAAGGAACTGAGGAATATATTCTTTCGTTACTCTCTTGATATCATCAAGATTCTTTTCGCAGACGGCGGCGCGTCCGATTGCTACGATACCGAAGGTCTTCATAGCCGACTCGAACATTCCGTCGATATCGGCAAAATCGTCCTGAGGCTCGATATAAATAGTGCTCTGCGCGCGTATAATATCAAAATTACCGTGCTTCTTCGCTCTTATACGAAGCTCCTTGCAGAGAGAATCCTCAAAATAGCGCTTATTCGCTCCTTTGAGAACTATTTCACCGTATTTACAAAGTAAGATCTCTTTCATCAGTCCGCAACCTCCGCTTCGGTCTCATAATAGTGAGGAAAGAGCTTTTCCCAGACCTTCATACATCCGACAGTATCGGCAATAGACGTGTGGGCAATACCGTCCCATTCAACCTCAAAAAGCGCCATAGCGTCGGTCAGGGACATATGGGCAAGATCGGGCGCGTGCTCGTGAGCGTAGCGAACGAATTCATTAGCGCAGCAACGGGTCTTTTCCTTAAGCCATTCTCTCTCTCGGTCGGTCTCGTAGATGTACTTGATGTGGCTGTAATCGGTGGAAACGCCGTAGGCGATAAGATTATCGCACTTCGCGAAAATATCCTTGATCTCGGGGATAAGGTCGTCAAGCATAGGCGCATCCGTAACCATTTCGGGGGTTATTCCGTGTATCTTTTCGGTATTCTTCCACTTTTTCTTGTGAGCGGGCTTTACGAGAGTGTCCATAATAATGCTTCCCTCGCCGTCGCAGACAGAGATTGAAATGATCTCGTCGTGATCGTATACGCCCGTTAATTCAAGGTCGAAGAAAAGCACCTTTTTTCTGTCCATACCGTAATAGGCGTTTCTGTACTTGTCTCCCTCCTCGCGGCGGACTGCAAGATCCTCCTCATAGCAGGTGCGGCAGAGCTTTTTCTTATAGCGGATGTCCTTTCCACACTTAACGCAGTTGAGAGGCAAGCGAAGGGCGGTTTTTTTGTCGTAAAAATAGAGGGTGTTACCGTCACCCTTGACGGTAAACGCAACAGGCTCCTCGATAACGTCGTAGTGCATCTGGGACAGGCGTTCGCGGGTATAATAACCGCAGGATGCCGCGCGCTTTATGCTCATTCTTTCGATAACAGTGCCGCTCTCGAGCGTTCTGTTCTCCTTGCGGCTTCTGGGATAGTACCACTGCTCGGGGGGAGCTTCGGTAACTCTCGTGGGATCGAAATAATAAATGATGCTGCCGTCCTCCGCCATATCGTATGCGGCGGGATCGCCGTTGGGCATAAGGTGCATCTGTGTCAGAACTCCACGCGTCAGATAGTTCTTTTTGTCCGCCTCTTCTCGGCTGACCTGCTTTATGGTCGCGCCGGAGCGGAGCTTCATAGTATTGCTCAATTCTTCCTCCAGACTTCCGCGCGCAGAGACTCGGCGCAGATCGGAGGCATTATTGCCGTCGGACCCACGCATTACCGTCTTATTGCTATGCGGATGTATATAATCAAAATTTTAAACCATTACTGATATGCAAACGTGACCCATCGGCAAACAACACTATCCGCCGCCGTCTTTTTCCCTTGAAACTTTGCATAATCAGTATATTATAACATAATTTATCGAATTTTACAATAGATTTGAAAAATTTTTAAGCGTTTTTCACGAGATTTTTCGAAATGGCAAAAAGCACTTGCAAAACGCAGTATTATATGATATAATGTAGAATGGTTTAAAATGCGCAAAAGAAGGAGGCGAATCTCGTATGGTCAGGATCACTACCGTAGACAAGGGTAGCCGCGCAGACGCCGCAGGTATCGCGGCAGGCGATAATTTGATATCAATAAACGGCAGAGAAATATGCGACGTTCTTGATTATCGTTTTTTCTTAGCAGAGAGAAGCGTCACGTTAAAAATCGGGCGCGGAAACGAAGAGTTTGAGGTTGTTATTAAAAAACAGCAGTACGACGATATCGGTCTCGACTTTGAGACCCCCCTTATGGATAAAAAACATTCTTGCGAAAACAAGTGCGTTTTCTGTTTTATCGATCAGTTGCCCAAGGGTATGAGAAAGACCCTCTATTTCAAGGACGACGATTCCCGTCTTTCTTTCCTCCACGGCAACTACATCACCTTAACCAATCTTCACGACAAGGATATCGAACGCATAATCGAGATGCACATTTCCCCCGTCAACATCTCGGTACACACCACCAATCCCGACCTGCGCGTCAAAATGATGCACAACAAAAGAGCTGGCGAGGTTCTCTCCTATATGAAGCGTCTTGCCGACGCGGGCATTTCTCTTTGCGGTCAGATAGTTCTTTGCAAGGGACTTAACGACGGGCACGAGCTTGACCGCTCAATGCGCGACCTTTCGGAACTGTTCCCTGCTATGCAGAGCGTTTCAATAGTCCCAGCAGGACTTACGCGATTCCGTGAAAATCTCTATCCTCTCGAAGGATTTACAAAAGAGGAATCTGCCGAGGTTATCAAACAGGTTGACCGTTTCGCAAAAGAGTTTGAGGAGAAAAACGGAAGCAGAATGTTCTTCTGCTCCGATGAATTCTATCTCAAAGCAGAGCTACCGCTCCCCTCCGAGGATTACTATGAGGGATATCCCCAGATTGAAAACGGCGTTGGAATGATAACCTCGCTTATGACCGAATTCAAGGATGAGCTTGACTATCTCGACGAATATCTTGAAGCCTATAATGCTCCGCGACACGTTTCTATCGCCACGGGAGTTGCCGCTTATCACACGATAAAATCGATGGCGGTAGAGCTTGAAGCGAGGGTCGAAGGCTTACGGGTAGACGTCCACAAGATAATCAACTATTTCTTCGGCGAGACCATTACCGTTTCGGGTCTCCTTACGGGAAAAGACATTTCCGAGCAACTTTCGGGCAAGCAGCTCGGTGACCTGCTTCTCTTCCCCTCCAACGCTCTCCGCGCCGACGGAGACCTCTTCCTTGATGATACGTCGCCCGAAGAGCTGTCGAAAAAGCTGGGCGTGCCCGTCTCTCCCTCGAGAGAAAGCGGCGAGGGATTTATTTGCGACGTTCTCGGAGTAGAACACAATATTTAAAAAGCTATCACCGTCCGCAGCGTCATTCTTCTCTCGCGGCAGACTAAAGATAAATCGACAAGAAGAAAGGATGATACAAAATGTCAAAGCCAATTATAGCCATCGTTGGTCGCCCCAACGTAGGTAAAAGCACACTTTTCAATAAGCTTATCGGCGAGCGCCGCTCTATCGTCGAGGACGTCCCCGGCGTAACGAGAGACCGCATTTACGGCGAGACCGAATGGTGCGGCAAGCAGTTTATAGTTATCGATACGGGAGGAATCGAGCCTAAGAGTGACGATATAATCCTCTCTCAGATGAAGTTTCAGGCGCAGATCGCGGTTGAGGACGCAGACGTTATCGTCTTTATGTGCGACGTAAGAACCGGTCTTACCGCAAACGACCGCGACATAGCTATCATGCTCAAAAAGAGCGGCAAGCCTATCGTTCCCTGTATCAACAAGTGCGACAGCGTAGGACATCTTCCCTACGAGTTCTATGAATTTTACGAGCTTGGATTCGACTGCGAGCCTATCGCGGTCTCCTCTGTTCACGGCTCGGGCACGGGTGACCTGCTCGACGCCTGCGTCGCTGCTCTCGGCGAGTGGGATTACGTTGACGAGGAGGATGACTCCATAAAGGTAGCCGTTATCGGTAAGCCTAACGCGGGCAAGTCCTCTATCATCAACAAAATGCTTGGCGAACAACGCCTTATCGTTTCAAATATCGCGGGAACGACCAGAGACGCAGTTGACAGCCGTCTTGAAAATGTGCACGGCAAATATACCCTTATCGACACCGCGGGTATCCGCCGTCAGTCCAAGATCAACGACAATATTGAAAAATACAGCGTGCTCCGAGCACACATGGCTGTCGAGCGCGCCGACGTCTGTCTTATTATGATCGATGCCTCCGTCGGCATTACCGAGCAGGACGAAAAGATCGCGGGTATAGCTCACGATTCGGGCAAGGCTTCAATAATCGTCGTTAACAAGTGGGATTCCGTAGAAAAGGACAATTCAACCGTCAACGAATTCACCGCAAGCATAAGAGAGCATCTGGCTTATATGCCCTACGCGCCCATCATCTTCGTTTCGGCGAAAACGGGACAGAGAGTTGACAACATATTTGAGCGCATAAATTACGTTCACAATCAGTCCACCATGCGTATCTCCACAGGTATGCTCAACGACGTCCTCGGCGAGGCAACTATGCGCACTCAGCCCCCCACCGACAAGGGCAAGAGACTTAAGATCTACTATATGACACAGATAAGCGTAGCTCCCCCCACCTTCGTTATCTTCTGCAACAACGCAGAGCTTTTCCACTTCTCCTATCAGCGTTATCTTGAAAACTGTCTGCGCGAGACCTTCGGCTTTACGGGCACTCCCATAAAGCTAATAATCCGCGAGCGAGGCGACGACAACGATAAATAATCGAGGTATATATCTTGGATATTAACAACAATAACAATTTAAACGACATCCCGAAGGAAGCCATTGAGACGATGGCAAGGAGACTCTCCAATTTCGGAGCTATCCTCATAGGCGCGGCGGTGATCGGAGTATGCTTCTCTATCGCAAAGATAGAGGACGAGATCTTTAAGCTTGTCGGCATAGCCTTGTCGGGTCTCGTGGGTGCTGCGGGCATATTCCTTATGATAGTTGCGTCCGTAGGAGCTAAAAACGAGTTCCCCAAGCACAACTTCTTTCTCTACGACAAAAAGGGGCGAAAAGACATTGCCCTCTCGGAACTGACGGTGTCTCTTGTGCGCGAGAGGATCGCTCTCTTTATGAGTTCCTTCAAGCGCCGCGGAAAGCTCTATATCGGCGATCTGTTCGATGAAAGAATGAGAATCCCCGAGCATTTTAAGACCCTTTTCTGCTACGAGATCCTCTGCCAGATGGGTGAGTCAACGGGAGCCGATCCCAAGACCTTCCTTTCCTTCGGGCTTGAATGTGCCGACACATTTTACGGCTATCTCGCTTATAACGGAGATCACGAGCTTGCGCTCAAGCTGAAATCCTTTATTCTCGATTTCTCCGAGGGCAAAGAAAACGCCGAAGAATTCGTAAGCTTTCTTTCCTCCCAAAAAGAATATATGGAAGGAAAAATGCTGGAATTTACAGTAAAAAACATCAAAAAATTCGGTTGATACCCAATCCCGAAAGGAGTGATATCAATGTTTATAGATAACATTAAAATTTTCGTAAAAGCGGGCAACGGCGGTAACGGCGCCATTGCCTTTCACAGAGAAAAATACGTAGCGGCGGGAGGCCCCGACGGCGGTGACGGAGGAAACGGCGGAAATATAATCTTCCGCGTCGATCCCGGCTCCAATACCCTGCTTGCTTTCCGTTACAAGAGAAAATTCGTAGCCGGCAACGGCGGCGACGGTTCGGGTTCCAAGTTCCACGGTAAGACCGCTGACGATATCTACGTTATGGTTCCCCCCGGAACGCTTATCAAAGACCCCGAAAGCGGCAAAATAATCCACGATATGTCGGAAAACGACGGCGCAGACTTTCTCTGCTGTAAGGGCGGCCGCGGCGGTTGGGGCAACAAGCATTTTGCAACTCCCACCCGTCAGACTCCTATGTTCGCCAAAAACGGCACGAAGGGAGAGAAAAGAGAGGTCCTTCTTGAGCTTAAAATGCTGGCTGACGTCGGACTTATCGGTATGCCCAGCGTTGGCAAATCTTCTATCCTCTCGGTTATCTCCTCCGCAAAGCCCAAGATCGCAGACTACCACTTTACAACCCTTTCCCCCAACCTCGGAGTCGTATCCACGGGCGGAGAGAGCGGCTTCGTGGCGGCTGACATCCCGGGACTTATCGAGGGCGCGGCAGAGGGCGCTGGTCTTGGCCACGCATTTCTCCGTCACGTTGACCGTTGCAGACTTCTCCTGCACGTCGTTGACATTTCGGCATTTGAAGGCAGAGACCCCGTTGACGATATAATTACCATCAACCGCGAGCTTGAACGCTACAGCCCCGAGCTTGCAAAGCGTCCTCAGATCATAATTGCAAACAAAGTCGATTTCCTCGACCGCGAGGTCGTCGACGTTGATAAATTCGAGGAATTCGTTAAGGAAAACGGCTGGGAAATGATGTATATTTCGGCGTACACAGGCGAGAATCTCGAAGAAATGGTGGATATGGTGGCGAAGAGACTTAAAGACCTCCCCCCCATCACCGTTTATGAAGCCGACTACGACGAAAGCGAAAAATACGTCGAGGGCGGCAAGGAAACGATCATCACATACGAGGACGGCAAGTATATCGTCGAGGGCGAATGGCTCTACAACCTTATGGGTCAGATCAACTTCAGCAACTACGAGTCGCTCAACTTCTTCCAGAGAGTGCTTGACAAGAGCGGCGTATTCAAGGCTCTTGAAGCCAAGGGCTGCCACGACGGCGATACCGTTTCGATCTACGACTTTGAGTTTGATTACGTGAAATAAATTGCAATTTATCGGGGAGGCGCGTGCCTTCGGCGAGTCGCTTTTTGAAAAAAAGCTCCGCAAAAACTTTCAATTTTTTTGGGCGCTCTAGTAGTGAAGTAGGATTTTTCACTTCGCTTCGCTCGCTAAAAAAATCCCTCACGATCGTTTCACCCCTTAAGGGTGTTAAACCCAGCCAAATCGTTTATCTTAAAACAAAATTCAACTAAGTTGAAATAAGCCCTCGTTTCGTCGGCTTTGCCGACCTTTCCCAAAGGGAAAGCCTCTTTGATTTAAGATAATTTGAATTTAGCAAATTATTCTCTAACTTACCAACAGCAGGAGGTTGGGGGTCACGGGGGAGGAGGATGTCGCGGCGAATAAAAGCGCGGCTCGTCTGCACTTTTGTTCGCAAGACCCCTCCACACCCGTGCGGCGTTTCTTTGGTGAGAGCAAATGCCCGGCATTTGCGAGCCGAAGCGTAGCGTAGGCAGTTTTCATTGCCGACGCGGGCAAGAAATGAACACAAAAACAAACCAATAAATCAAAATTTGAATGGAGATTAATATGAACATTTGGCACGATTTTCCCGAAAAAGATATAAAGGCCAACGATTTTTCTGCGGTCATTGAAATATCCAAGGGCAGTAAGTGCAAGTACGAGCTTGACAAGGAGACGGGAATGCTCCGCCTCGACCGCGTGCTCTACACCGCGACCCACTATCCCGCAAACTACGGCTTCATTCCCCGCACCTACGCAGACGACGGAGACCCTCTTGACGTTCTCGTTCTCTGCTCCGAGCCTATCGTTCCCATGACCCTCGTTCAGGTATACCCCATCGGTGCAATCCGAATGATAGACGGCGGCAAGCAGGACGACAAAATAATCGCTCTCCCCTTCTCCGACCCCACGCACCAGGGTGTTAAATCGATTCACGAGCTTCCTCCTCATATTTTCGATGAAATCAGACACTTTTTCACGGTCTATAAGCAGCTTGAAAACAAACAGACCGCAGTAAAAGAGCTTTTCGACCGAGCCGAAGCCGAGGAAATAGTCCGCAGAGCCATCGAGGACTACAAAAAGCTGATGAATGGCGAATTGAATTGATAAATAAGCCGATAAACAAAAAGCAGACAGTATGCAACAACATACTGTCTGATTTTTTATAGTTCAAAACCTCTGCCCGTCATTTTTTCAAGTCTTGATGCAAAGCGTTTTTCATCTGCATTGAGTATAAGCTCCTCGGGCACGTTTGCCTCGGTCACTATTCGGATGGCATCGGATATCCCCCCTACGTTCCCCGCAAAATGAGCGTCGGACGAAAGCACCACGGGAACGCGGTACTTGGCGCAAAGCCTCGCAATTTCAACGCAGTTTTTTACACTTGACGGCCGTGAACGGTATGACGCCGCGTTTATTTCGACTATTTTGCCGTATTTTGCAAATTCGGGAACAACTCGCTCGTAATCAAAGCGGTAATTTTCGTCTCCGCAATGACCGATCACGTCAACGTGTGGATTTTGTGCGATATTCAGCCACATTTCAGTGCTCTGCTCCACCGTCAAGGGTTTCGTCAGAATGCCGTGAACCGACGCTATCACCCATTCAAGTTGATCGAGCAAGGGAGAAGGCAGGTCAAGAGAGCCGGTTTCGTCCAAAATGTTGACCTCGCATCCTCGAATGATATATACCCCGTTAAATTCGTCGGGCAACCCCACGCGCAGGCAGGCAAAATATGCGTCCGTAGGCGCACCTGCCATTTTTCCCGTATGATCGGTGAAGCATATGAATCGCAGCCCTTTTTTCTTTGCCTCGATCAGATTTTCCATAACCGTGGAATAGGCGTGCTCCGAGGCGATAGTGTGGACGTGCGTGTCTGCTATGATCCGCATAATCACAGTTCTCCTTTACAGATCACAGAGATCGCCGCCACCGATCCTTTGGGGATGATTATGCTTTCGCGCAGATCGATTTCACTTTCTACTGGCCTTATTCTGTCGGGATCGGTAAAATCGTTTACCGCCTTGAGATTGCTTGACGAAAGCAAGGTCAAGGTCGCATTTTCATCTCCCGACTCACCAAGGTCGATCAATATTTCCTTATCCTCGCTATACGACAGATTTGCAACGGTCAACAAAAGCTTTCCGTCTTTATAAGACGCGGAGAGCGAAATATCCACGTCGTCGGACACGCTTCCAAGCGCCTTCGCTCCTTGATGTCCTTTAAACATATCAAAGACGTGATATATAGGCGTTTCGATACATTTTTCACCGTCCGTCAGAAAAAGTGAGGAAAGGCAATTCGTAAGCTGCGCGATATTCGCCATTTCGACTGCATTGCAATAGTTGTTGAAGATATTAAGCGTCATAGCCGCGGCAACCGCGTCGCGCATAGTTGCCTGTTGACGGAAAAGCTGATTTTTCTCCTTTGCATCCACGCCGCTGCCGTACATCGCGCCCCATTCATCAATATACAGCTTGATCTGCCCGAGCTTGCCGTATTCTTTAAGCAAGTCGATAAGCTCCCTCAGATGCTCCTCGGTCTTTTTTGCGTTTGAAATAAGACCGTTCCAGCCGTCTTCGTCAAAGCCTACGTCGTCGCCGCCCGTAAAATAGTAATGGAAGGAGATACCGTCCACCTGAACGGGCGTGCCGTAGCCCTCTTTTATAGATTCAAGAAAGGTCTTTGCCCAATTTATACTGTGATAATTGGCACCGCCCGCGATAAGCTTGGCTTCGGGGGCAATATTGCGCAAAACCGTTGCGTATTTGCGGTATTCCCAAGCGTACTGCTCGGCGCACATCGTGCCACCGCCGCCCCAGTTTTCGTTACCTACTCCGATAAATTTTACGGCAAACGGCTCTTTCGAGCCGTTTTTTTCTCGCTCCCTTGCAAGAGTCGTTTTTCCTGCGGGTGAATTACAATAATCTATCCAATTTCTCGCATCCGTCGGTGTCCCGGACGTGACGTTGACGGCGAGATATGGCTCTGCGCACACGAGAGCGCAAAGCTCCATAAATTCGTGAGTTCCAAACTCGTTGCTCTCGTAAAGTCCGTCGTCTCTCGTCCACCAAGAGGGACGAATAGAACGGTTTTCTCCGATTCCGTCGCGCCAATCGTAGCATTCGGCAAAGCATCCTCCCGGCCAACGAATGACAGGGGGGGATATTCGCTTCAATTTTTTGACAATATCAAGTCGCAATCCGTTAACGTTTGGAATCAAAGAATCCTTACCAACCCATACGCCGCCGTATATCACACCGCCGATGTGCTCGGCAAAGTGACCGTAGATAAGAGGGGAAATATCTCCTATACGTTCGTTTATTTTTATTGTTATTTTAGCTTTCTTCATTTAGTCCTCCCGAATAACAAGAGTGTCAAGCCCTTCGTAGGTCAAGGTTATCTCGCCGTTTGCGGGCGCGATAATCTGCGCCATGCCGCCTAAAAGATTTATTTTGTCTGCCTTGGCTCTATGATGAGAGTTAGGGTCGCCGTTGCCGACACCGAGAATACTGCCGTCAATTTTCAGTTCGCCGTTTTCAGACGGAATTAAAATTCCGTCCTCATCAACGACCGAAATATTTAAAATTCGCACCGCCGAATTATCCCTTCTCGGATTTACGTCAATTACCGAAAGTCTTGCCTTGTTTCCGCAGACGGGATAATTCTCGCGCATTATTTCACCGTTTTTATCCGCAATGACGTATATATTCTTTTCATTTGCGGCGATCTCCCATTCGGCGGCGCGATTCTTTACTTCCTTTTTCCCCAAAGACGCGCCGTCCGCGAAAAGCTCGCAGAAATCGGCGTTGGTAAATACGATAACCCGTTTCAAGCCCTCATCAGGCTCGTTTGCAAAGGTTGCAAAGCGTAAAAACGGTTCGTCAAGATAATACGCGCGCAAAAGATGGGCAATATTTTTATCAAAACCGCAGCTGTCGAGAAATCCCCAATGAGACGATACGCTGGGATATTCAAATGGGTTTGGCTCTCCTCCGTGGTCAAATCCGCTCCAGATAAAGCACCCCGCAACAAAGGGGTATTTTTCAACAATCGCCATAGTTTCGCAGAGCGGTTGAGAAAAATCGGTGGGGTACTCGCTTCCGTCGTCACAAAAGACCTGAGCGCTTCTATCGGTCTTATAGACCCCTCGAGTGGCAAAGGTGGGACTGTTTTCTGTGCCCATCATAGACTTTTCGGGGCAAAGAGCGTGACAATCCTCATAAGCGTCGAGATTATAATTTATACCTATTACGTCAAGCGCCTCGGAGGCGTTACAACGTAAAAGCACGCCTCCGTTTTGCGCCGCCGTGACCGCTCTCGTGCCGTCAAGCTTTCTTATTCTGTCGCGAAGCCCCGCAACGATGCGCTTCCCTCTTTTCTCGCTCTGCCAAGGCTCCTCGTTAAAGGCGCAATAGGCAAAAACGCAAGGATGGTTTCGGGCAAGCTTAACCAGCGCGTCAACCTGCGAGAGCGTGTCCTCGCACAGGTCAAAATGTCGGTTTTCCACTAAAACGAGCATACCGAGGCGGTCGCAAATATTTAATAACGATTCGCTCGGAGCGTGATGAGCGCAACGGTAAGCGTTAGCGCCGAGGCTTTTGAGTCTCGTTATGCGGTATTCCTCAATATCCTCAAACACCGCCGCGCCAAGCCCCGCGTGATCCTGATGAGCGCAGATACCCTTGATTCGGTAAGGCTTTCCGTCAAGCAACATTCCTCTGTCTCCCGTCCAGACTATATCGCGAAAACCGACCGTAAACGCCGCGCGGTCGATATCCATACCGTCCTGCTCCAAAGAAATGTAAAGAGTATAAATATAAGGCTTTTCGGGCGACCAGAGCAGGGGCTCGTCTATCTGTATTTTTAACGACACGCCGCCTTCACCTACCGATTCCGCAGACGCTACGATCTCGCCGCTACCGCTTTTAAGACCCGCCTTTACCATTCCTTTACCCTCAAAACGAATGTCTGCAATTACTCTGTTGCCCTCGGTTCGGACGAAGCAATTCTCACGAACAATATGAGTGTGTCCGCGCAAAGATAGTCTCACCGGACGGTAGATTCCCGCGCCCTCGTACCACCAGCCCTCATGGCGGCGAGCGTCAACGAAAACCGCTATATCGTTTTCGGCACCGCGCAGAAGATAGTCGCCTATCTCGCAGGAAAAACGGTTGTAGCCGCTGAAATTCCGCTTTGCCAACACTCCGTTAACAAAGACCCTACATTCGCCAAGCACACCGTCGAAAATAAGCTCCGCGGATTCAATTTCTTCATCGGGCAGGGAGAAAAATTTTCTGTACCACGCCACTCCGCGCCGCTTGCAGCCCGCCGTAGCGTCTGCCGTTTCATCTACGGGAAGCTCCGTCAGCCAATCGTGGGGAAGACTTACTTCTCGCCAAAGAGAGCGGTCGTTGAAGCCTTTAAGATGCCTCAGCGCTCCTCCCGCCTTGCTTGACGCATGGTACAGAGCGCCCTACATATTCTGCTTTTGGGAAAAATCCCCCAAGTGAAATAGCCAGCTACCGTTTAAATTAAGATCATAGTTCGCCATAGCCGTTCATCCAAAATTCTCTGTATGAGATCTGAGGCGATGCCGAGCACACCCAATGTACCTCAAGAGGACTGTATTCGACATATTCGCTTTGCTTGCCGATTATCTGAATAAGACCGTTACTCTTGAGACGAACAAAGGCATAAAGCGGATCTTTATAGAAGGTCGCGTGTCTTAAGGTGCCGTGCTTCGCCTTCAATTCGGCAGCGCGGGAATTTTGTTCCGTGCAGGTCGCGCCGATGTATTTGTGGCTCATACTGTTGACCGCAAGATAATGTATGCCGCCCTTATACAGATACTCGTCGGTGTGATCGTGTCCCGAAAATACTGCGGTTACCTTGTTGTATCCCGCACGCTGGTTTGCCTTCCAGAGCACACCCCTGAAATCATTCTTGTTGAGTATGCCAAAATCACCTATCTCACAAGTTGCGTGCATAAATATAAAGCAACGCTTGTCGGTCGCCGCAAGGTCATTTTCCAACCATGCAAGTTGCTTCGCCGAAATATAGCAGTTTGAAAAATCGTGACGGCGGCAGTTGTAGTCATAATATCCGTCGTCTCTCTTTTCAAAATTGGTGTCGAGGACGATAAAATGATAATCTACCATATCAAAGCTGTAATAGCTTTCTTTTTGGCCGAGCATATCGAGAACCGCTCTTTTGTCGGAGAACTCGGTCTCGTGATTACCCAAAACGTGATATTTGGGTCCTTCAAAGCTATTGAAAAGCCTTGCTATGTCGCGCCCCTCGTCGGAAACCGAGCAAAAATCGCCAAGCTGAATTATAAAATCAGCGCGCCTCTCCTTTGCCTCGGAGAGAAATTTTTCAACTCTCCATCTTTCGTCAAAATCCTTAGAGTGATGTACATCGGCGCAAAGACCGAATAAAAGATCCTTTTGCATATAATACCTCCCGATAAGTTGTGCTCTTTGTTTAAGTATATCAAAAATTGTGTTTAGGAACAATGTGTTTGGAGGAAACATTGTAAAATAAGGAAATTTTTTCGGAAGAAAATATTGACATGGTATTATAAAAGATGTTATTATATAAATACTATGAACTTCTGCAATTTAAAAGTAAAAACGTTAACTAATATTTTAAAGCACACGCCATCGATGAAGCAATGGCAGGCAAAGGACCGTCAGACACACATTATCGGAATACAGCTTCGCGGCAACATGTATCACGATATAGGAGAAGGGAGCATAACGCTGACGGAAAATTGTTTGTTTTTCTTCAATCAGAGAGACGATTTCCACGCTTACGTCAGAGAGCTTGGCGAATCCTATACGATACATTTTACCACCTACGAGCCGATTGATACCGAAAGCTTTGTGGTAAAAACGCAAAATGCCGGCGAAGCGATACAGATATTAGACAATGTCGAGCGAGCGCTCAGACGCAGAAACGACGGCGAAAATCTCGCAATGAGCGAGTTTTACCGTTTTTGTCACCTGCTTGAAAAGCTGCGTGTTAAAGCTTATCATCAAAAAGACGAACGCATAGCCGCCGCAAAAAAGTATTTCGACTTAAATTTCAGAGAAACCGATATCCGATCCGCCGCCGAAATGACGGGACTTTCAAGGCGCAGATTCAACGACCTTTTCAAGGAGCAATACGGGATAACGCCCAACGATTACCTTACCGAGCTTAAGATAAATGCCGCCAAATCGCTGTTGGTGGACAACGGACTGTCGGTCAAAAGCATCTCCGAGCTGTGCGGATTCAACGACCATTATTATTTTTGCAAGGTGTTCAAATCCAAAACGGGGTTTTCACCCACCGCATTCAAAAAGCATCGCGCAAGTCAATAAAGCCCTTATACGTCAAAGCCCCCGACGCGAAAAACTGCGTCGAGGGCTTTTTTATTACTCAAAGAAAGCGTGATTTCCTATGGTAAAGGCATAGGGGCGGTTATTCGCCGCCCAGGAATTGGGCGCCACCTTCGGATTGACGAAGTACAAAATGCTATCGGATATAGTATATCCCTCAAGACACATCTTTGCCGCAATAATGCTCTCCTCCGTAGGAGTATTGTAAATTGTGCCATTGTCTACGGGCGAAAACTGCGTGCCGTATCTTCTGTCAAAAATAACGCTGTAAATAGTGTTGGGATAAGCCGACGATTTCACACGGTTCAGCACCACGTTACCTACCGCCATCTTGCCCTTCATGGATTCTCCTCTTGCCTCTGCCGAAATTATGCGCGCAAGCCAGAAAACCTCGTCGTCGCGGTAGACCTGAGAAGCACTCTTGAGCAGTCTCGTGTCTCCCGAGCTGACGTAAAAGCCGTTAATGTCGTCTCTCCACTGAACGCGGGAATTAAGTGCCTTTGTCATAGGAAGGATGGGAACGTATATCTCCCCTCCGAATTCTATGACCTCCCTGCCCGTGTAGAAATAACGTCCGTTTGCAATAATGTAGAGGTCGCCCTCATGAGCGATTATCTCAAGATTTTCACCCTCCACCTTCGCCGTAGCGGTCTTCTCATTATAGGAATATGTAAAATTCCCTAACCAATCCGCAAAGGCAAACATCGGAACGTAGGTTATTCCTCCAAGGTTAAAAACCTTGCCACGCAACACCGAGCGTCCGTTTACATTGAGATTAATGGGATACGAACCCTGCGGTATAGCTCTCGCATCGGCTAAGCCGACCTCGCTGACCGTCTCAGTCGTTCGCACCTCACCGTCGGTCTCCCGCGTCGTATTCATTTCGGTAGCGTTGCTCTGTTCTCCGCTGCGGGCAGCCGCCACTCCGTCGGCAGCGCCTGCGGTCACTACCGAAACACTTGCCGTAAGGATCACGGCGAAAAGTATTGCCGCGATCATTCTTCTTTTCTTCATAAAAACATCTCCTTTCGTCTTTTTCGGCACGCATTTATTGTAACATAAGAAAAAGCGTGGTTCAAGGAACAATGTTTTCCTTTATATCCACGCTTTTCCATATTTGTGCTGAAAAGGGGTATATTTTCCTTATTTTTCTTCTTTTTCCGCAGATTTCTGTTGATTTTTAGCTATAATCGAGCCTTTTTTGCAGATAATAATTTTGGGGAAGAAATCATAATACTGTTTTCTCCGCCCAATCTCTTTTCTTGATTTTTGCGGTTATTAAAACGTTAAATTTCCTTTAGTATCACTTGAACGGTTAAAACCTACGGTAAACGATTATGAAAAATATATTTACAACGCTAAAGCGCAGAGTATCGAGAGCGCGCCGTCGCGGACGCCGTTTCCATCTGCTGGCTCTTGCGTGAAATCCTCGGGAGTTTCCTCCTCCCCGTCCTCTTGTTTTTCCGAAAAATATCAATACAAATATCGGATTTGTATTTTTATTTATAGGATAAGACTTGACAAGGACGGGGTTTTTTGTTATAATGTATGGAGCAGAATAAATAATGCGTATTTGCGTCAATATATTAATGCTACGATGCCACAAAAATTTCTGCCACGATTTAATATTATCGGGGTGTGGCGCAGTTGGGGACGTTGCCGACGCGCCGCCATTGGCGGATGAAGCGAGGCATAAGGAGTGGCAGTGACTTGGCGAAAGCAAGTGAGGCACGAACGCCGCTTGAGCCTTAGTCACAACAGGAAGCGCGCGACGTTTGGGAGCGTGTAGTCAGTTCTTGTATATTCATTTTTCCAAAGCTCTAAACCCTTTGAAAACACTGACTTTTTCGGGTGTTTCCCATTTCAAAATTCTTTCAACAAAGTGGTTTGACCACAGATTTGACCACTTACGAAAAAACTTAAATTTAGTATCGGGGTGTAGCGAAGCTGGTATCGCACCGCATTTGGGATGCGGGGATCGCACGTTCGAGTCGTGTCACTCCGACCAAAATTGGCTTTGGAAAGCAATTTCCGAAGCCTTTTTCTTTGCCTTCTCCGACGCAAAATTTGAGGGGCGACCGTTCGTGGTCACCCCTCTGTGCGTTATGCGTTCTTTGCTACCTTTTTCATCTCCGCGATTTCCGCTTTCATGGTTTTGATCAGCTCTGCGAGCTTTTCCTCGCATTCCTCTCGTGTCTTGGCGTATACGTTCTTGGATATGCGTTTGCCGTTGACTCTCGGTGTGAACCGACCTTCATAGAGGTGGTCGTTTATCATTGTCACGCATCCCGTTCCACTCTTTCTTATCTTTGGCTTATACGGCTCAAAAACCGTTTCTGTGGCGGTTTCGGGGCTTGGCTCGTCACTTGCCTTGGGAGGCGGCGGTTCGGGCATTTCTGCGTTTGTACCGCCGATCTCTCGGTCTATCCTCACCGCTGCCTGCTGTTGCATGGTGTCGGTGATGTGGCTGTAGATGTTCAAGGTCGTTTCCGAGCTTATGTGTCCTATCATAGCGGAGAGCGTCTTGATATCCATGCCGTTTTCAAGTGCCATCGTAGCGAAGGTATGCCGTAGGTCGTGGAAGCGTATCTTCTTGCAATGCGACCTTTCGAGTATCTTTTGGAACTTTCCGTATATTGATGCAGGGTTTCGTGGTTCTCCTTCGTTTACGGGTGATGGGAACACCCACTCGCAGGTTGCTGTTTTCTTATGCTCTGCAAGGATTTCTACCATATCGCTCGGCAACAGTAGTGTGCGTATTGAGGACTTGGTCTTGGGCTTTGATATCAGCGTTTTTGCACCTTTCTTCACGACCTGCCGCCTGATGTGAAGCTCACCTGTGTGAAGGTTGAGATCCTTCCATTGAAGTCCAAGTATCTCACCGCGGCGCATTCCCGTGGTCAGCTCGAGAAGGAACATTTCATAGTATCCTTCTTCTTTCGCCTGAGTCAGAAATCTTCTGACCTCGTCTTGAGTCAACACCTGCATCTCACGGGATTTCTTCGGTGGCAGTCTGCAACCGATAGAAGGATTTCGTGTTATAAGCCCTTCGGTCACCGCTTTTTCGAGTGCCGTATGGCAGGTGGTATGGCACGAGCGTACCATTCTGTCGGACAAGCCCTCGCCGTAGAATTCTGTGAGTCTGCGCCTACCGCCTTTCTTCAGCCGTGCGTAAAATTGTTGCAGGTCGTTCTGTGACAACTTATTCAGCGGTATTTTACCGATTTCGGGGATGATATGCGTATAGATTCGTCCTTCGTAGCTCAGTTGCGTGGTCAGCCTTATTTTTGGCTTGGAGAAGTTCTGATACCAGAAGTCGATCCAATCGCCGAACGGCATATCGGGCTTTAGTCTATCGCTCGTTCTTCCACATTGCTCCTTGAGTGCTTCGAGCTTTTCAAGGCACTCGGTCTTGGTTTTCGCCAAGACACTTTTCGTCCGTGGGTTGCCGTTGTCGGCGTAACCGACAACGACTCGTCCTTCCCACCGTCCGTCTTTTCGAAGGCGTACCGTGCCTTCTCCATTTTTTCGTTTTTTGTTTGCCATTATTTACTCCTTTATCATTATTTTTTGCATTATGTTACCCACGACGGCGGATGCGTTCTGCTGCATATCACTCGTCACGTGGGTGTAGGTGTCGAGCGTGAACGAGGCGTTTGTGTGACCGAGGATGCCCGAGAGTGTTTTGGCATCGACACCGCCCTTCATCGCATGGGTTGCGAAGGTGTGGCGTAGGTCGTGGAAGCGTATCAACGGTAGCTCTGCGTGCTTCAGTATCACCTTCAGCTTTCGGTAGGCTGCTTCGGGGTGTATCGGCTGTTCGAGATTCAAGAATGCTGGGAACACCCACTCGGTGATTGCCGTCTGTTTACGCCCTTGCAGTATCTCGCTGACACTTGGAGGCATGGTGATATTGCGTGTGCCGGTGCTTGTTTTCGTTTCGCCGATTCTTACGCCACCGCCTTTCTTTGATGATACCGACCTTTGCACTCGGAGCTTGTTTGCATCGAAGTCAATGTCGCTCCACTTAAGTCCGCAAATCTCTCCACGGCGCAAGCCTGTCATCACCTCCACATAGAAGAAGTCGTACCAATATTCCTCTTTTTTAATTTCTTCGAGGAATCTGTCGAGCTGTTCGTCGCCGAGGATTTGCTTCTCGGCATAATTGTTTTTCGGGATCGTAGTACCGTTCGTAGGGTTCTTCGCAATAAGGCGTTCTCGCACCGCCGTGTCCAAGGCTTCGTGGAGCATTATGTGAACACCTCGCACTACGCTATCCGACAGCTCGTGAGAGCCATCTCGGTTCGGCTTGGTTCTGCCTTGCTTCTTGATCTTGTTATAAAATTTTTGAATGTCAGCGGTCGTGAGAGTCGACAGTTGGCGATCTCCCATGAACCGTTTGACTTGATTCTCCGTTAGGCTTCGGTAGCTATCAAGCGTACTTTCTCTGACCGTGAATATCATATACTCGTCGAGCCACTTGTCCATCCACTCGCCGAGCGTCATTCGGCAATCTTCGGTGAGGTCTACGTCACGGTACAACGCTATGAGCTGATGCAGTTCCTTTAGGGCACTTTTCTGTGTCTTTGCGAATGCCGACTTATACATAGGTGAGCCGTCGTTCTTGTGTCCGATAATGATTCGGGCTTCCCACCGTCCGTCGCTTCTTTTTCTGATAGTGCCGTCGCCCTGCGGTCTGCGCTTATTTGCCATAGTTTCCTCCGTCCCCTGTTGTAACTAAGGCTCTGCCATCGCAAGCCGTAGTTTGCTCGCCACAGCCTAAGTTACTGCCACTCCTTATTGCTCCCTTCATCTGCCACAGGCAGCGGTCGCAAACGTCCCCTTGCAGTCTGCGTTTATTAGCCATATTTTTTCGTCCTTTCTTCAGATTTTTGTTTCGTACCACAAACATACCACAGGTTCAACTGAATATCCAGCGGTTGTCTGCAGAGTTATCAATTTGTTATCAATTGCCGTCATCACATTCCTCCCATCGTAAGTCCTTGCTTCTTCGCCTGAATCTCACGGCGCTGCTTCTTATCAATAACGGGAAGCCTATCCTGCGTATACATGTCCTCGGCTCTATCGTCGATGATATTGGATGCGTAATATAGAAGGTCGCATACACCGAACACGATCTGCGCGTTGAGGTTACGGTGTATTGCATTCACCGCTTCTACGGCAGGCTCGTATCCGCGCTCGGCTGCTTCGTTCAGATGCTCCATGCCGAGATCCCATTCATCGAAGCGATAGCAGTACAGAAGCCCAAGGCTCGTCTTTGCCCACAAATCCTGTTTGGCGGCGGCTTCGAAATATTTGAACGCTTCCTCTTGCCGTCCTTCTTCCGCAAGTATCTTTCCGAGATCGTACTGTGCCTGACTGCTTCCGTGCTTCGCCGCGCGTTCAAGATATTCTCTCGACAGTACGGGATCGCTTTCTCTGAGAATTTTTGCGTATTCGTATTCGGCATAGAACAA
>JAZMZI010000097.1:0-11558 GCA_045585895.1 Eubacteriales bacterium | reverse complement strand
ATGGGACGAGGGTGTTGTAACCACCGATCCCACCTGTGAGAACAAGGGTGTTAAGACCTTCACTTGTGCAAACGATGCAACTCACACCAAGACCGAGGATGTCGATGCTCTTGGACACGACTGGAATGAAGGCGAAGTAACTACCGATCCCACCTGTGAGAACAAGGGTGTTAAGACCTTCACTTGTGCAAACGATGCAACTCACACCAAGACCGAGGATGTCGATGCTCTTGGACACGCATGGGACGAGGGTGTTGTAACCACCGATCCCACCTGTGAGAACAAGGGTGTTAAGACCTTCACTTGTGCAAACGATGCAACTCACACCAAGACCGAGGATATCGATGCTCTTGGTCACAGCACCGAGTGGAAGTACGTAAGCAACGAGGGTACCGTTTACGAGGGTACCAGATATGCGGTCGAGGGTAAGTATTGCTCTGCTTGTGAACAGGTCCTTGAGACCAGACCCGCAGTTATCGCGTTCAACCTTGACGGTATCGCTGCGGCTGACAGCACCGGCGCAAATACTACTCTTGCAGGAACAGGCTCCGGATACGGAGTAATGGTAACCGATCCCACGGCGCGCGTTACCACTCACGATGCGATCTACCTCAGAAAGAGTGGGGACAACTTCTTTTTCGTAGCAAACGGTTGGGTAGGTATCAACGGTGACATCGACACCGCTAACGCTTACTACAGAATTCTCGACGAGAACGGCAATCCTCTTACCGATTGGCAGCAGAAGGTTATTTACGATAATAGTAACTCTAACGTTGCTCCTTCGGTAAAAGAAGAAGGTTCGGCAATTTATAATTCTGTCAAGGGTCAGCTTGAGGCACACGGAGTTACCAACTTCGTAGCAAGAGGCTTTAAGACCAACAACCTTAACGTTGTTATCGGCGGCGTTGACTACTCTAAATACGATGAGCCCATCTCCATTGAGTACGCCGTAAGATCGACAAGCGCTCCCGAAGGAGCAGACCTTGTTACCGTTATGGTGTTTAAGAACATTTACAAGGTATGTGACCATACTCCTACGAATTGGGAGTACGTCAGCAACGTAGGCACCGAGTACGAGGGCACGAGATATGCCGTTCAGCGCGGCACTTGTCCTTGCGGCGAGGTGACCGAGACCAGAGCTGCGGTCGTGGCGTTCTGCTTTGACAATATCGTAAACGCTAATGCTAATATCACAAACGTTTCCTCTGCGAATACCCCCGCAATGGTATACGATCCCGACGCCCGTGTTTACGACAACGGTGCTATCTACCTTAAGAACGGTGAGTTCATCGTTGGATACGGTTGGTTGGGCGTTGCAGGTGAGATAAACCTCCAAAATGCTTACTACAGAATTCTTAACAACGAGACCGGCGAGGCGCTTACCGATTGGCAGCAGAAGGTTATTTACGACTCCGATACCTCCGGTGTTGCTCCCAAAGTAAAGCCCGATACTGCCGCATCTTACACGTCTGCAAAGAACCAGCTTGGCAAGCAGGGTGTTACCGATTTCACCGCGTACGGATTCAGAACCAATAACCTTAATACCATCATTGGCGGCACGGCTTATGCAAGCACCACTACCCCCATTGCTATTGAGTATGCGGTTAAGATAGAGGGCGCTCCCGAGGGCTCCGATCTTGTAAGAATCATCGTATTCAAGAACGTATACAAGGCAAGTTGATAAAATCAAGATAATGCAATAAACACTTGAGAGCGACCTATTATTCGCCGTAGAAGAAATGGGTCGCTCTTTCTTTTTGAAAGCTTATTTTGCTCCTTTTTCATAAAAGCTACAGAGCTTTTAGAGCTGAAAGAGAATACCGTAAGCTGAAATTGAACGTCGATCGGGAGCCTCTCCGCTCAACGTATTATAGCGCGAAATATAGCTTTTGTAAATGCGAAAAATGAAAGAACTATTTCAATTTTTGTGCAGAATTTCAAAAATTACGCCAAATATTGACACTTGTATGGCTTTATTGTATAATTATAATAGAGAGTTGAGCAAAGTGCAAAAACTTTTTCAACACAAATATTGCCAACAAGATCGCAAATCTGCCAACCTTACGCATTATGTTGATTACAGAAAGGAACTTTTATGAAGAAAATTAAAGCTTTGCTATCATTTTTGCTCGTAGTGATCATGGTCGCAGGTGCCCTCGCGTCTTGCACGAATATTTTCGGCGATCAGGAGACTCAAACGTCTGTTGGAGAATCTACGTCCGATAGTTCGAACGCTACCGAGTCCGGTGGTTCTGTAACCACTACCGACTCCGGCTCCGAGACTACTACTGAGTCAGGCTCCGAGACTACTACCGAGTCAGGCTCCGAGACTACTGCTGAGTCAGGCTCCGAGACTACTACCGAGTCCGGCTCCGAGACTGACGATCCGAGTGGATCTGAAACCACTACCGAGTCAGACTCCGAAACTGCCGACAAGCCCGGCTCCGAAACTACCGAGGCTATAAAATATAACGGCACGAATGAAGAGCTTATACAAAACGCGCAGAATTTGGCAGGCACGGTAAATTCCTATTATGAAAATGCAGACAGAAACCATTACATAATGGAAAACAGCAACGCAATATTGAAGTACTCTCTTAAGTCAGAGAATTTTCAGGGCTTTGCAAGCGTTTCTAACAAAAACGGAGTGGATTATATAAAGGATACGATGGTAGCCTTCGTTACAATGAGAGACGGAAGCACCCATTATTCTTCAAATTCCTACGCCGATACTCAGGTGAACATCTACCGCTTTGGATATTATTACTACGAGAACCGTCTCGAGTGCGAGGTGTTGATGAACACCGATTCTCCCGCCGAGTCCGAAACTAAGCTTGATCTGAGCGGTTTCCATGATCCGAAGGGTATTACGAAAAAATATAAAGATGGAGTTCTCTCCTTAGTAATTAATAGTATTGATGACCCCAGAATTTATTGTGACGTCGATACCGAAGATTGCAACTTTTTGAAGATAACGATGAAGGCTGAGCTTTCCGAGACTTCAAAAACGACCGTGCAGGTCCGCTTCACGTACAACTCGGAGGAATCTTATAACGACAGTGCATTGGTAAGTATTGATCTTGTGAATGACGGCGAGTATCATACGTATTACGTTCCTCTGTCATCCTTGCCCGGATTTGAAGGCAAGATCCACTCTATGCGCCTCGACCTCGACGGCGGATATAAGGGTGACCGCTATGACGTCAGCGAGATCAGCTTTGAAAAGCGTACTACGGGTGAGATCTATCTTGCGCGCGCCGTTCATATGTATTCCGATAAGGTGCATCAGACCCTTCAGTTCGCCGTAAAGAACGAGGTTAACAATATCGGAGAGATCGGTATGATAACCAAGATCGCCAAGGACACCGTTGCTAAGGTCGTCGTTGAGGATAAGAACGGTATCCACTATAGCTTTGAAGGCGTTGACTGGTCAAGCGCAGAGTACGTTGGATTTGATATCGCTCAAGCGGGTATATTCGGATATATTCTTCCCGATGACAGATTTTCGGGTAAGATCATCGTTACCGAAGAGGACGGTATGTACGTTATCAAGCAGTACGTAACGCCCAGAAGCTATACGATCAGTCCTTCTCCTCAAGGCACGGAAAACGAAAATGACTATTACATGGGTCAGAGAATTTATACCGATGACAGCCACGACTTTGCAAATTTCCTTAAGGAAGCTTATTGCGAGAGAAATCCTCTCGGCAAAAAGAACTTTATCGTTCACAGCGCGTATTCCGAGGATGGAGAGTTTTTGGGATACGACCCTCTTCGCGGTTCTTACATATTAAACGTAAAGTCGATCGGATTCCTTGGAGCCTTCCTGACCTATCCTAACCGTCATTTCGGCGTAAACTTTACCGTTGTCGGTGACGACATGGACAGAAATATCTACGTTATGACCAGCAGCAATACCAACGGTACTATTGAAAACGGAGTGGTTCTTAACGATAAGAATATGCTTCTCCCCATACCCGTCGAGGTAGCCAAGAACTTCCCCGGAGACGGTGAAGCTAATATGTTTAACGTAGATGACGTCAGATACTCCGAGGCTATCATTCCTTTTATAGCGGGCGCGGGAACAAGGCAGGAGATCACGATCCTTAACCTCTATCAGAATTGGGGCAAGTATCCTCTTAAGCAGCTCTCCTCGATACAGTTCTACTGTCCCTTCTATCACTTCTCCACGGGTACTACCGAGACTAACTGTATCCGTCACATGTACGACACCAAGGAGGAGAGAGCCTTGATGTATCTCCCCGACCACAGAGCTTGGTCGGCGCCGTACTGGCACGAAATGGGAATCGGCAACAGCCAGCCCCAGCATACCAACGGCGGTAACCACTACTTCCTTCAGTACACCGACGCTGACGGCAAGTACGTTGCTACCGAACTCGTAAGCGATACCATTATTTCCTCGGGTCCCACCTACGCGGAGCTTGAGATGGAATATATCACCGACGACCGCAAGATGCAGGTTACTCACACCCATATGGAAATGCCTCAGAACGATGAGAACAGAACCTACTATACCATCGAGTACAAGGTTCTTGAGGACGTCTCCATTGAGGACTTCAGACAGAACTTCTCGATCTACTCCGTAAGTGAGAAGACCACCGGCGGTTATTACAGATACATCGGCTATCTTGACAAGAATAACGAGTACGCGTATGCAGATTCGCTCGCTCAGACCGATGCGGTAGCAGACGGCACTCAGGTCGTATACGAGCTCGGCGACGTTGCTCCTTACTTCTCGTTCTTCTATATCCCCGACTATACCAACTACGAGATCCCCGGATACGTTAACGTGTCCTTTATAATCGCCAATACCGAGATCACCATAAACGGTGAAAAGTACGAGCCCAAGTTCCTTCTTTACAACGAGAAGATAGACGGCAAGGTATATCTCAGACTTACTCTCGACCTTGACAACGTTACCCTCAAGGCAGGCGACACCTTCAAGATGAACGCTATCATCACTCCTTGGGGCTCGCAGGAGCTTAACCACCAGAAATACGACGCCGTAAGCAATCAGCTCGTTGACGTAGCGCCCGTAGACGGTAAGTTCTATTATAACACCGTTATCGGTACCGACGAAAACGGCGATCCCATATATTATATGGATAAGAACGTTCGCGACATCAGAGAAAACAGCGTTCTCAGCCACTTCGAAGGAACTGCGGTTAAAGATTGCGAGTTGGAGAATAGCAAGTATACGTTTATGCCCCTCTTCCGCACTACCAACGGAAAGAGCGCTGAATTTACGATCTCGGGCGGCGAAAACAACGTAGCAACGAGGATCTACGGATTTGACACGCTTACCGTTCCCAAGATCGAAGAGTTCGTTAACGAAGAATGGGTAGAATACGAGGTTTGCTCTATCAACACTCCCGACGGCAAGGGCTACGGTCATCTCTACGACGGATATATGGTCTATTACGATGCAGACGGCACGTATTCCTACTCCTTCGTAACGACTATAACGGACGGCGCTCCCAGAACCTTCAGAATTACCGTTGACGGCGAATTCGAAGGCTTCCCCGACGAGCTTGTGGTTGTGAGAGACGGCTATTATCAGGACGAAGATTACAAGTTCTACTTTGAGCCCGATACTCTTGACGAGGTTGCTCTCGATACCCTTGATAAGTTGGGTAACGTAACTCTTGAAAACGGTTATATCTCCTTCTACGGTAACCCCGACCGCAAGGAAGGCTATATTACGCCTATCTCCGAAGGCAACAGATCCACGGGCAGATATCTCGTGATCAAGTACCGTTTCCCCAATACGAACAAGACTATCGCTCCCAGCAGCATCGAGATCTTTGCAAGCACGAAAAATGAGGCTCCTAAGGCGGAGGACGGCTTCTATGCATCGGTTACCGCAGACGGAAAATGGCATATTCTCGTTATTGATCTCGCCGCGACTAAGCCCGATACCTACGTTGCGGACGATTCGGGCGATTACGTGGCTAAGTATTTGAGAATCGACATACTTAACGAGAAAAATACCCCCGCTACCGATTGTATCAACATAGCTTATATAGCTACGTTCAACGAATACGAAAAGGCTATTGCTTTCGATAAAGATATCGATTACGTAACCTATATGGAGGGCGCGGCGCTCAAGAATATCGACCCCAACACGGGTGAGGAATACGTTATCAAGTATAACAAAAACGAAAGCTATCACGACTCCGACGTCGCTCACGGCTCTTGCCTTGAGGGAGTTAACGGTAAGAAGCTGTCGGGCGGTCTTGGCGGAAGCTCTGTCAAGGGTCCCGAGGTCTATTCTCTTAACAGCACCACCGTCGGTAATTCTCTCGTATATATTACGGGCTGGACGGTCGTTGAGGGCGGCTTCAGCAAGATAGTTTGGTCTGCCGACGGAGGTAAGACCTGGAACGATGCGACCTTCCACAACCTTACTAAATTCGGCAACGGCGGCAACGATCACATCACCGTTGCGCAGGGAAGACTTAACAATACCTACACCTTCGTTAACCCTCAGGCGTCCTATACGGGTATCACGTATCAGGGAACTAAATACGCTTATTACAGCGAAGCGGGAGCAGGCGTTGCGGCAGATCTTACCGCGTATATCGGTCAGACCGTTGACGTGACCTTTGCGGCTATTCCCAACAGCGATCCTAACGGTCTTTGCTACATAACTCACATCTTAAACGTCGAAGTAGTTGCTCCAGGCGCCCCCGATGAAGACGTTGTTAACGACCAGTACAACGATCTCAGCTCGGGATACGTCAAGTCTCAGATCGCTCATTCCACCTGCCTTGACTCTGTCAACGGTCTTAAGCTTTCAGGTATGGGCGGTAACTCCATCAAGGGTCCCGAGGTTTACGAGCTTAACGGCACCACCCTTGCAAACAACCGTCTTGCTATTGCAGGATTTACGGTCGTTGAAGGCGGATTTGAGAAGATCGTTTGGTCTGCCGACGGGGGTAAGACCTGGCACGAGGCATCTCTCCGCGGTAAAGACAGCTTTATCAACGGAGACAGCAACCATATTACGCACGCCGAGACGAGACTTAACGGCACGTACACCTTCGTTGACCGAACCGCTTCGGTTGCGGGATGCAGATATCAGAGCAGCCATACTGATAACACCACCTATACCGAAAGCACTCAGGGTGTCGAGGCAGATCTTTCCGCATACGCAGGACAAACGGTCAGCGTAACCTTTGCGGCAGTTCCCAAGGGACAGCCCAATTCGCTCTGCTACATCGCACATATCACCGGTGTTCAGGTGCCTGCGGCAGAATAATTTTAGATTTAGTAAATGAAAAAGGGGCTGTCTCACTAAGGCAGCCCCCAAAAAAGAAAAAACGGATATTCTTTACCGAAAAGGTATTGAGTATCCGTTTGCTTTGTTGTATAATTTAATTGCTACAAAAAATCCACAAGAAAGCGAGATAATTATACACCAATGAGAGACAGAAATCAAGTAGTTTTACCAATAAATTTAGGAATTTGCATAAAAGAAGATGATCCGGTGCATTTGTTGCACGAAATATGCGATGAATTGGACTACACAAGGCTGGATGAAGCATATTTGAGACATTGGAGAAAGCTTGATCCAAAACGATGTTTGAAATAATCGTGTACGCATATATGAACGGAATCTATTTGGCAAGAAAGATCGTGGAAGCATGCGAAAACGACATTCGGTATATGTGGTTACTGAATGGAGAAAAGGCGCCGAGCCACGCAACGGTCTCAAGATTTCAGGACGGATATCTGAGCGGAGTGATAGAGGATCTGTTTTATCAGCTGATCATAAAGCTGTAACGTTCCGTAAATTCAAGAAGATTAGATACAACGCGAAGATTTTCAAAGGCTACGGTAACTCCTTTTGTCTCGGCATAGTTGACCAATTCGTCAAAACGGGAGAATCCCAATTCGTTCGTGGCAGGAGGCTCCCAGCCGCTCGAGACGTGAAAAATGACCGTAGGGACTGCACAGTTCGCCGCGGTATCGATAGCCAGCTTCATATTGTTGTATATGCGACGGTAGCTGTCGCCTTCAAGCCACATCTATCTTAAAAGCGGCCAGACGGTATTCATCGATGAGGGCGCGGTAGTATACGCCACTGTTTTCGGAATTCACGTAGAAAACGTGAAAATTCTCGGCGCGGAGATATGTGCCGTGCATCCGAGAAGATTCCTCATCCCCGGAGTACCTCCCGTAGAGTCCTGCGACCGCGAACGGTCTTTTGAGGAGAATCTTATCTCATTCAAGCCTCATGTAGAGGCGTGTGAGCGCTTCGGAGTTAAGCTGGGCATCGAAAACCTTATGAAATATCCTAACCCCGGACTGCCCCCGTTCTATTCCTATTTAGTTGAGGATCATATCAAGCTAATCGACAGTTTAAACAGCGACTACGTTTGCGGCGTATGGGATTTCGGCCACGCCAACCTTTGCGATGAGGATCATGCCGAAAGAATATGCAAGCTTGGCAACCGCATTATGGGTACTCACGTACACAACAACGATGCCATAAACGACAACCACTATCCTCCGTTCTACCCCGACCCCTCGGGATATTACGTCCGTCGCTCTGTGGATTGGAAGGCGGTAATGGCGGCACTCAAGGACACAGGCTTTGACGGATACCTCACCCTTGAGATCGTTTTCCATTTTAATTCTTCGCTTGAGGCACTGATCAATTATCTTTACGCATGCACATGCGCCCTTGACGATATGGTGCGCGGCTGATACTTATACAATACAAAAGCGCGAAAACGAAAGAAAATACAGGTGCAAAGCATTTTTAGTTCGCATACGCGTCATAATAAATTGCCGATATATGAAATATAACGATCCTGCAAAAAATATCAAATTTCGGTTTTGATGTTGACACCGATATTATATCGTGTTAAAATGCAAACAGAAATATGATATAGCATATTTTGAGAAAGGCGGGATTTGCTTATGGATTCAATTTACGGCAAGGTAAGAGAGTATTACAACGTTCTGAGATCGACCGATGCGCGCCTGATGATCGACTTTTGCGAGGACTGGCAATATACCTTTGACCGCGGGGCAGAGAACACGGATTGGCATAATGTCACCTTGCCCCACGATTACAGCGTAAGACAAGGTTATTTTATGAATGCGAGATCGGGTCTTACGGGCGGATACGTAAAGACGGGAATAGTCGTATATCAAAAGCAATTTAGGGCAGACGAATTCCGCGGCAAGCGGGTAAGCATCCGCTTTGACGGAGTTGCTTCCAATGCGAAGGTGTACATAAACGGTCATTTCTTAGGTCAGCATCCTTATCCGTTCACGCAGTTTGAGTATAACCTGTCGTCTTTTTTGAGATATGATACGGTCAATACGGTAAAGGTTATCTGCGATACGTCGGATCAACCCTTTTCCAGATTCTACATAGGAACAGGCATCTATCGCAAGGTCTATCTTGTGGTGACCGATCAGCTTTTCATGAAGCCCGACTCTGTTTTTGCAAAAGCGCAGAGCTTGGACGGCGAGGCAAGGATAAGCGTGTCTGCCGACGTTATGGCAAACGCTTTCCCCGAAACCGTATTTCAGCTTTTCGGGAAGCTTGAGACGCCAAACGTAGACGTCGTAAAGACCTGCGATTTCGTCTGCGACGTGGAGGAGCTTGACGGTAACGTCGTATGCTCGGGCAAAAAAACGTTTGATATAGAGAATTATTCCGAGGAGACCGTAAGCGTTGACTTTACCTTGAAGGCTCCAAAGCTTTGGAGCATCGAGAAGCCCGACCTCTACGTTATCCACGCGAAGATATATTGCGGAGAAAAGCTTTACGACGACCTGAGGATCCCTCTCGGTATAAGAGATATACGCTGTGACAAGGACAAGGGCTTTTTCCTCAACGGCAAGCAGGTCAAGCTGAAGGGAATGTGCATCCATCAGGACATTCACGCGTTTGGTAACGCTACTAACCTTGACGCTTGGGTGAACAGATTGCTCATACTTAAGGAAATGGGCTGCAATTCCATCAGAACCGCGCACCATCCTTTCCCCGAGATCTTTTATATAGCGTGTGATTATCTGGGCTTTACGGTCATTGACGAGGCGTTTGACGAATGGAAGAAGGGCTGGTACAGAACGCTGTCTCCTCACGGGAAAATGGAGTACGGATACTATCAGTATTTCGATCAGTGGTTTGAGACCGACCTTAGCAGTATGATCACGAGAGACCGCAATTTCCCCTCGGTCATAATGTACAGCTTCGGAAATGAGATACCCGAGCTTTACTTTAAGATGAGCGAGCCGATCCTTCACAAAATGCAGAAGATCGCCAAGGAGCTTGACGACACGAGACCCACCACGGTGGCGCTTGAGGGCTCGTATAATATGAATTATAATCCCGTAGCCATGGGCATCGTTGACGTTGCGGGATTTAACTACGTTGAGTCGCGCGCCAAGGATAAATATTATGAGATTATAAGGGAGGAGCACCCCGAGTACGTGCTGATAGGCTCGGAAACCGTGGCGCACCCCAACTGCTGGTATCCCGTCAGAGATAACGACTACGTGCTTGGACAGTACGTTTGGACAGCCTTCGATTATCTCGGCGAGGCGGTGGATTTTATGAAGATCCAATATATCCCCACCTTAAGCGATACCTATATGCGAGACAGACAGAACGAAAATAAAGAAGACAAGCCGCTTTTGCACGGATGGCCTAACTCGATAATCGGAATCTCCAATACGAAAAAGCCCGATTATTATTTCAGAAAGGCTATCTGGTCAGACGAGACGGTAGTTAAGCTTGCGGTTGCCGTCGCCCCAAAATGGTCGAGAGTAATGCCTGCCACGGCGCACTATAATTGGCAGGAGGGTGAGAAAATCTCGCTCTATCTGATATATAACTGCGACGAGGTGGTTTTGAAGCAAAACGGCATTGAAATATACCGCGAAAGCAGAACCCCGAATGACAGATGGATCCCCGAGCAGGTTGAGATCACCTATATTCCCGGCGAGCTTGAGCTTATTGGCTACAAAAACGGTGTCGAGGTCGCGCGCGACGTGCTGAAGACCGCAAACGATGCCGCCGATATCCGCGTCACCCCCGATTACGACGAGGCTTGCCTCGGTGGATACCTTGAGCTTTCCGTCGAGATAACCGATGAAAACGGTACGCGTGTTCCGAACGCATACGATTTTCTGCGTGTTGAGACCGAAGATTGTGAGCTTTTCGCTATGGTAAGTGATAATCTTTACGATTCAAGCACCCACGATACCAATGAGTATATGGTGTTTGAGGGCAGATGTAAGGCGATCGTTAAGATCACGGATGCCGAGGGCTTCAAGCTTAAGCTGAAATATGCGGATATATCGAAGGAATACGTTTATAGGTAAAATACGTGGTATCGTAATATAAAAAATCCCGTTCGCAAGAACGGGATTTCAGTCTGTCGAAAAAGTCACTCGAAAGGGTGGCTTTTTTGCGTAAGATGTGATATAATAGAAGCAAGAAAAAGACAGGCGGTGAAAGAATGTTAAGTAGAGGACAAAGCGGACGAGAAATAATGCAAATGGTGTGGCTT
>JAZMZI010000096.1:0-2796 GCA_045585895.1 Eubacteriales bacterium | reverse complement strand
CCAAACGGACTGCTTTGTTCTTTTTTTGTCACGAAGCGAGATTTTGAATTGCCACCACGACCTCCGGAGGAGGGAGTGGGTGAGCAAGCGAAAAAGATTGAGTATCGTTTTCGCGCAGCGATACCCCACAAAGCAAGGAGTCGGCAGAGCCGAGTGTAAGCGCAGCGTCGAGGGGATAGACGACGACTATGCGACTGGGGAGGGCAAGAGCCGCAAGCGGCAAAAATCCCACCTCCGCAACCATATTGTGCATCCTAAATAGATGCCACAGCAGAAATCCCAGATGCCATAAGGCTTCTGGTTTTTTGTTCCCATTTTTCACAGTGCAAATTTGGTATATGCCAATGGATGAAATCGACGTGTGGATGGGATTTGAACTTAAATAATAAAACTTTTAGAGGCAGATTTTGTGATTTTTCAGTTGCACAATCTTCCCTTCTTTCGTTTGTTTCAAAAAATATTTGTATACAATTTGTGTCTGAATCGAGGACTGTGTAATTAATTTCTGCAGCTCTCTTTTTTATTTTCATGAAAGGTGATCAAAAATGGAAAGTATTTGTTGCCGTGATATTATACCCATAGTATTTCTTAAATAAGCGACTGACGTAATTGGGGTCGGTGTATCCAAAAAGTGCTGCCGCCTCGTATAGGTGAACAGGCTCCTTCTCCATCAGATTTTTGATTGCTTCCAGTTTTTCGTAGTTGACGTATTTTTGAAAGGAGATTCCTTCTACTTTTTTGAAAACGGAACACAAATATTCAGGGGTAATTGAAAGATACTGGGCAACACTTCTTTGTGTGATCGGAAGATGCAGGTTGGTCTGAACGTATTTCTTGGCATGCTGTGTATACAACACCTCGCTAGGCAAGTTCAATTCTGTTTGTTTTCTGTTGCATTGGTCGATTTCACAAAGCAGTTCAAGGAACTTCGATGCGCCCTTGGTTTTTGACTCCTTAAAGATCAGTTGGTTTCGTATCAACTGATCTATAATATTTGCTGCTGATCGGGTGTTGAAGCGCTCGGGCGTAACAAGCGGCAAACATAGGCCATTGATATCATCTTGCAGTGACCATTTTAGATTTGCAAAGACCGTATGATGCTCGTGATAAGCAAAAGCCTTGATGTTTATTTGTTCCTGATCATACGGAAGGAGAACAATATCTCCCTTGTTTGCCACGTATTCCTTACCTTTGTATTCGATGGCTATCGAGCCTTCGGATATAAAGGTGATCTCCATAGAATTTTCTCTCTTCAGAAGGGTATTGAAATAAGTGTCTGCATGATAAACGTGGGCAAATTTCACACAAGGTAACGTTTCGATTTCATAGGTTTGCATGAACGGTCCTCCAGTTCTTTTATAGATTGTATCCTTTGTTCTCTATTATAGCATTTCATATTAATTTTGTCAAGATTTTCAATTCTGTTTATTGACATATGCTCCACTAAATAGTAAAATGAGTGCAAGCTTGCATCGAATAAGGAGGTATGTGTATGAAGTTGTTCGAGAGCTTAAATAACGAGTTGCGGCAAACGTCAGGCGTCTATGCTCCCCATTATTTTCGGTATTTGGGATATGGGGAGGATTTGTCTGCTGATTATGCGAGCCTGCGGGCGAACGGCATCTACTCTCTGTTTACAAAACCGAACCCCGTGATACTCAAGAGCGAGTGGATCGCGGGAAACCAACAATCTTTGTTTTGTGAGGAAAGCGAGCTGGTTCTGAATTACGCAAAGAATCTTGTGGATCGATTTTCTCAAAGAGGCTTTACCACGAACAAGGATCATTACGCTCCCGATTATGATCATATTCTTCGTGTGGGTCTCCCGGGGATGATCGACGAGATCGAGGTATCGATGCAGGTGCACGGTGACGATCCCGATAAGATCGTGACGCTGCAGGCAATGAAAAAAACTCTTTGCGGATTTTCCGAAATGATCCAAAAGTATATGCTACAAGCAGAGGCTCTTGTAGATTCTCCCGATTTTGATCGGAACCGCTTACACTTCATCGCCGACAATTGCCGCGCTATTATAAACGGTCCGCCCAAAAGCTTTGCGCAGGCACTTCAGCTGATGTGGTTCTGTCATACGGCGTTCCTGATGGAGGGACGCTATGCAATGGCGTTTGGTCGAATGGACCAATATTTATATCGGTTTTACAAAACAGATATTGATCAAGGAATTTTGACTGACGAGATGGTCATTGAGCTTCTGGAAAACGTTTTTATTCGGCTTCAGGACGATGTTGTTAATATTTGCATTGGTGGTCAAAACACACGAGGTGAATGCGAATTAAATCCGTTGAGCCGTTGCATTTTGCGCGCAGTTAGGAACTGTAACGTTCCCGGACCGAATCTGTCACTCAGATATACGCAAAACACCCCCGATGATTTTTTGGATGAATGCTTGGAAACCATTGGCACAGGTCTTGGATATCCTGCGATCATGAACGACGACGTCAATATTGCCGCACTCAAAAAATACGGCTATGCCGAAGAAGATGTCTGCAATTATTCTATGGTTGGCTGTATTGAAAACTTTATTACGGGAAAACAGCCGCCGTGGTCAGACGGACGGTTTGACACGCCGAGATTTCTTGAATATACTATTTTTGAAGGCGAAGGATATTTCAAGGATCTTCACGGTATAAAGACCGAGCCAATCGAAAACATTTCTTCGATGGCTTGCTTTATGGAAAATTTTGAAAAACAGCTCGATGCCGCCGTAAAAGAATACGTTGAAGATTTTTGGAAGAGAAACATAGTTGACAATCCCGAAAATTATACGTCTCCGTT
>JAZMZI010000095.1:0-3005 GCA_045585895.1 Eubacteriales bacterium | reverse complement strand
AAAAGACAAAATTCAACTAAAAAATAATGTTTTTGCTTTTATAATGTCGAAATCCGCCGATTTTTCGGCGGATTTCCTCATTTTGTGTGGCTTTTTAGACGCGTTTTGGCTCTCTGGCGTACTCCTGTACGCCTACGAGAACCAAACCACGCCTTCTGCATCTAACCGAGCCAGCCCCTTTGTTTAATCAAAATATTCTTATTGAATTTTTATTCGTAGCGCAAAAAGTGAATTATTTTTCGGGATCGAGATATTTCCAAGCGCCAACTATGTAATTTATGCCCGAATGAATGGTGAGATAGGTCATAAGAGCCATGGTTGCGATGGTGAGAGGCGGATAGTTCAGAAGCCACTCGGGGATAGAGCCTTCGCCAAGGAAAATGCCGATAACCTTTATAATAACGGGTTCGAGAATTGCGGCACAGATAGCGATTATCTGGGTCACGGTCTTCATCTTTCCAAGCATATTAGCCGCAATAACCACACCGCCCGAGCTGGAGGCAACGAGACGGATGCTGGTAACTGCCAATTCGCGGAAGATGACCACGAGAAGGGCGAAGAAGAAGACGGTGAACATTACGAGATTATCCTTGCTTGTGAAAAGGATACAGAGCATTGCGCCGATAACCATAAACTTATCCGCAAGGGGGTCGAGGAACTTGCCGAAATCGGTAATAAGATTGTATTTTCTCGCTATCTTGCCGTCAAGCATATCGGTGATGGAGGCGGCGATGAAAAGGAGCGCGCCCACGACGGTAAGTATCAGGTCTGCAACGGGAGAAAAATCGGTGAACACGGGGAGGAGCATTACTACCATAAATATCGGCACCATAATAAGACGAAGTACCGAAAGCTTGTTAGGAAGATTCATTTTCATAACGTTTACCTTTCTCTTTTTATAAAATCAATTCAGAATCGGAGGCATCCGCGCTCCTTACTGTATAGCAAATCCACAGAGGTCGTAATCCTCAACTCTGCGGACCTTTACCATAACGAATTCGCCCTGTGCGATCTTCTTTTCGGACTTGAAGAATACCTTTCCGTCGATCTCGGGAGCGTCGCAGGCGCTTCTGCCGAAATAGTATTCGCTTACGGGGTCGTAGTCCTCGCAAAGAACTTCAATAACGGTTCCGATCTTTTCGCGGTTCTTTTCCTCGTTTATAAGCATCTGTGAGCGCATCAGGATGTCCTCGCGGTCAAGCTTTACCTGCTCGTCGATCTGATCGGGGAAGTCGTAAGCGGGAGTGCCCTCCTCGCGAGAGTAGGTGAACACGCCCGCGCGGTCAAATCTTTCGGACTTGATGAATTCCGCAAGTTCTTCGAAATCCTCCTCGGTCTCACCGGGGAAGCCTACGATAAAGGTGGTGCGGATGGTCACGTCGGGAATTTCCTTCTTTATTTTAGCAAGCACCTCGCGGATCAGCGCGCCGTTTCCGTGGCGGTTCATTCGTTTCAGAACCTTGTCGCTGATGTGCTGAAGAGGGAGATCGATATAATTAAGTATGCGAGGATTGTTCTTCATCTCCTCGATAAGACCGTCGGTGATCTTGTCGGGATAGCAGTAGAGAACTCTTATCCAAGGAATGCTCGTTTCCTCTGTAATTCTATGCAAAAGCTCGTCAAGACAGTACTTGCCGTAAAGGTCGATGCCGTAGCGAGTGGTGTCCTGAGCAATAATAGTCAGTTCCTTGATGCCCATCTCGTCAAGCTCTTTCGCCTCGGCAACAAGCTCGTCCATGGGGCGGCTGCGGAATTTTCCGCGAATGTCGGGGATGGCGCAGTAGGTGCAGCGGTTGTCGCAGCCCTCGCTGATCTTCAGATATGCGGCATACTCGGGGGTGGTCAGAAGTCTGTCGCCGCCAAGCTTTACGGTATTCTTGTCCTCGCGGGAGAAATAGCGGCAGTCAGGCCCGTTCTTTTTTCGCTTTTTGCCCGCGTTCTTTGCAACCGACTCAACAGCTTCAACGATGTTGTGAATGCTTCCGACACCAAGCACCGCGTCAACCTCGGGGAACTCCTCGAGAATATCCTTACCGTATCGCTCGGACATGCAACCGGTGACGATAATGCCCTTTAAGGAGTGGTGCTTTTTGAGATAAGCGATGTCAAGAATGTTGTCGATCGCCTCTTTTTTAGCCGACTCGATAAAAGCGCAGGTGTTTATTATAACGATGTCCGCCTCGGTTTCCTCGGGGGTGATCTCGTAGCCCGCGGAAGCCAGGTGGTGAAGCATTACCTCGGTGTCAAGCTGATTTTTCGGGCAGCCGAGAGAAATAAATCCGATTTTCATATTTTTTCCTTGTTTTTGAATTTGAATAGCTCCGTCTGTAAGCCGGGTTCTGTCTTAAACGGTCATCAATCTTTGCTTTTCGTCACCGAAAAGCTCCGACGCTCTCGCGCCGTGCCACCGGGGAGTATCCTTGCGGAGATCGGGCGACTTCCTCCCGGGTGTTGCTTCGGATAGGGTTTACAGCAAACCTGTGTTACCATAGGAGTGGGTGAGCTCTTACCTCGCCTTTCCACCATCACCGAGGATGCCGTGGAGAATGCAGAACAATAAGCGTAGCGCTTTTTGAAAGTTTTGGTGTCGCTTTTTCAAAAGCGACCGCTGATCCAACGCGCGGAGCGTTGGTCCCTACCCGCAGATGGCGAAATTACTTTATCGTTCGAAGCGCCACGAGGGGTGAATGCCAAGCCAAAGGCTTGGCAGAGCTTGGCGATGTTTTCGGAGAAAACTCGCGGCTTCGGGCAACGCCCGAAGTGAAGAACCACACAAGTGGGGGTTCCCCTTACTTGTGTTTGCGTTTTTTAATATAAAATGCTTTTTCTACACTCTCCACGACAGCCTCGGCAGTCTATTTCTGTTGCACTTTCCCGACGGTTACCCGTGGCTGACGTTATCAGTTATCCTGCCCTGTGAAGCCCGGACTTTCCTCACGCGAAGACCTTTCGGCATGATCGCGCGCGACCGTTCGGCGGAGCTATTCATATTATTATATCATTAA
>JAZMZI010000094.1:0-3949 GCA_045585895.1 Eubacteriales bacterium | reverse complement strand
GTTCATTTCTTGCCCGTGTCGGCAATGAAAACTGCCTACGCTACGCTTCGGCTCGCAAATGCCGGGCATTTGCTCTCACCAAAGAAACTCCGCTTAAGGGCATGGGGTCTCACGAATAAAAAAGCAGCAAGCCGCATTTTTATTCGTTACGACATCCCCTCCCTTAAGGATCCCAACCCCTGTCGGCTTCGCCGACGACTCGAAATGAAATCTTATTTAAACTTAAAGATATTTAGGTTTAAATAAAACTAATAAGGCTGGGTTTAACACCCTTTCAAGGGGATGTGACATTGGGGGATTTTTTAGCTCCGAAGGAGCGAAAAATCCTGCGCCACCCTAAGAGAACCCCTTCTTTTGGAAAGTTTCTTTGCCTACTTTCTTCTCAAAGAAAGTAGGCCGCCGGTCCCTCGCGTCTCCCACCGATAAATCAAAATTTGAAATCTTATTATACGCCCAGCGCGTGCTTTTTGATAAGCTCCGAGAGAGCGAAAGCGCTTGCGCCGAGGTGAGATGGGGATGCGTTGCAAGACCAAAACTCGACGTATGGAATAGGAATCTCCGCCGCTTTGAAGGAAAGATAAAAGTATTCTTCAAGCTTTTCGTCGAAAGCGCTTCTGTCGTATTCAATAAGAAAACTGTCGGTGGGATAGGCGCAATCCATTATATTTGCGACGCGCATAAGCAGCTTTGCCAAGTCACGGCTCAATTCGGTATTCGATAATATATCGGAAAACGGTATGCCGTCACAAAGAAGCTTGTCGGAGCGAAAGGCGATGGCGGATTGCTTCTTGGGCAGATAAAAGGCGGAAAACGAATCGAAAAGTCTGATATAAGATACGTTGCCCAATTTGCGCTGATCGGCATAGCCGTATTTTGATGCGCATCTGATCGCATCGGAAAGCGTGATTCTGACGGTGTTCAGCTTGAAAAACTTATAGCAAATACCGTCAATAATTTGAAGATCGGTAACCCTCGGCAGATAAGACGCGGTTGCAACCGACGTTCTGATCGCATTTTCGGGGTCGTCTGCCAATATTGTGCAGATCGACGACACCGAATATTCAAGCGCAGATACTTTCTTGCCCACGGAGGAAAGAAAAATAAGAACGTTATTTTCAAATGAAACGCTTGGATCGTAGGTGTACGTTTCGTTGATCACCCTTTTTCCACGTTCAAAAATTATTGATGCCGAATATTTATAAGAAGAAAAATCGAGAACGAGAACAGAGATATCCGAGGCGAAAATATGTATCTTTTCGTGCCCGTTCCGCTCTCCCAGACGGTCGAAAGCCGTTTTCGTAAATCCACATTCATCCAAAGCCGAGAGTAGTTTGCCCGCGGTTGCAAGACTTACGCCCACGTTCCTTCTGACGTCCTCTCGCGTAATGCTTTTCGAGGAAACGGCTGCGTCTATAATCCTGTGTAACGATTCTTCCTTTATATTCAATGTTTGTGTCGCAAATTTCAGCCTTTTCATAATATGTCCTTAATAATTGGTAAATAAATTATAATAGAAAACCTCGAAAAAGTCAATAGTTACAAGAGAAAAATCAAATATCACAAAATTAACAGAAAGTTCACAAAAAATATTTGTAATCGCTTGACAAAAACTTTCTGTAATGGTATAATAATATGCCGCATAAAAATGGCTCTTTTAAGTGCGTCGTTTTTTTATGTAAAGTGAGTTTTGCAGCATCAGAACGAGCTTTGCAGAGAGATTGCGCCGCCATCATAGCGAGACTTATATGAAAGAGAGGTGCTTTTCGTGTATGCAATTATTGAAACCGGCGGAAAGCAGTACAAGGTAACAGAGCAGGATATTATCTTTGTTGAGAAGCTTGACTGCGAGGAAGGTGCAGAGATCGTATTCGACAAGGTCGTTGCAGTTTCTACCGATGATGGCTTTAAGGCAGGAACCCCCTACGTTGACGGTGCTTCCGTTAAGGGAACCGTTGTTAAGAACGGCAAGGGTAAGAAAATCTATGTCATCAAGTATAAGGCAAAGAAGGATTCGAAGAAGAAGATCGGTCACAGACAGCCTTACACCAAGATCCAGATCACATCTATTGGTTGATTATGACGAAGTTAGTATTTTTCCGTAGCGGAGGAGTCTTTTACGGCTTTGAGGAGCAGGGACATACGGGCTTTGGCGAGGAGGGCGATGACGTTCTCTGTGCCGCGCTCAGCGCTATGACGATGCTCATTATCAACACTATTGAGGTTGCGTACGCTTCCCCTGTTGATTTTACAATTGACGAAGAGACGACTAATATCAGGGTCAAGTCCAAGGCAGCCCTTCCCGAATTTGAGGAGGACGAGCTTAAGAGATATGCGGTATCGGGAATCTTCCTTGCATACTACAAGCAGATCGAGGACATGCTCGAGGAATATTACGACTATTTGGATGTGTCTGTCGTTGACAGACCCTACGACGATATTTAAGTCGTAGACCGCGTGAAAACGCAACAAAATTTTCTAAAGAGAGGATAATATTATGGTAAGACTCAGTTTACAGTTCTTCGCTCATAAGAAGGGTGTCGGTTCTACCAAGAACGGTCGTGACAGCGAATCCAAGCGCCTTGGCGTTAAGAGAGCAGACGGTCAGGCAGTTCTCGCCGGCAACATCCTCGTAAGACAGAGAGGAACAGCTATCCATCCCGGTAACAACGTTGGTATCGGTAAGGATGATACTCTTTTTGCTCTTATCGACGGAAAGGTAAAGTTTGAGCACAGAGCAGGCGGAAGAAAGCAGGTTAGCGTATACGCTGACTAATCTTCCTGAAATAGATAAGGGGTGCGTATTCCGCACCCCTTATCTGTTTACTCACGACCTTAAAAAATCTCCGGATACTTTGTTGTTCCTCGCAAGCAGTTCGACGTAGGAAACTACGCCTTCACTTTGCTTGCTCCGGTACGCCTTGTCTCCGAAAATTTTTTAAGGTCTTGTTCTTTTTAGGCTCTTAATATTGTGAGCCTCGCCTACGAAAAGTTAGAGGGGCTGATTTTTTTAAAACGATTGAAAAAAGATATTGTTTTTTGTGAAAATTTGTGATAAAATGGTATATCAAGAATTTTAGGAGTATTTATGAAAATTCTTTACGAGGACAAATACCTGCTTGTTTGCGAGAAGCCTGTGGGGGTGGAGTCGCAATTAAGCAGTAAAAATAAAGCCGATATGCCCACGCTCCTGTCGCAGTACAGGCGAGAGAAGGGCGAGGATGATTATATAGGCGTGGTGCACCGCCTTGATACCGCTACGGGCGGCGCGATGATGTATTCAAAGCGAGAGGATACGACGGGGATGCTTTCGGCGCTGGTTCAGTCGGGAGATTACCAAAAGACCTATCTTGCGGTGGTACACGGCGAGCCGGAGGAAAGAGAAGGCGAAATGCGAGACCTTCTTTATCACGACAAAATGAAAAACAAGTCTTACGTCTGTGCTAAAAAACGGGCGGGAGTCAAGGAAGCGATTTTGAAATACAGAGTGCTTCAGACAGTTGAAAACGAGGGTGGAGAGAAGCTGTCGCTGGTTGAAATAGAGCTTGTGACGGGCAGAACGCACCAGATCAGGGTGCAGTTTGCGTCAAGAAAAATGCCTTTAGTGGGAGACGGAAAGTACGGTAGCCGTGATAATAAGGCGACCTGTGCGCTTTGGTCGCACAAAGTAAGATTTATTCATCCCGTGACGAAGAGGCCGGTGACGCTTGAAAGTCTGCCGAATAAGAACCATCCGTGGGAGTTGTTTGAAATATAAATTGGGGGTTAGCGGTGAGGGGACGCGAGGGATGCGGTGCCTCCGGCGGCCTATTTTCTTTGAGAAGAAAGTAGGCAAAGAAACTTTCCAAAAGAAGGGGTTCTCTTAGGGTGGCGCAGGATTTTTCGCTCCTTCGGAGCTAAAAAAATCCCTCACTGTCTCTTACCCTTGAAAGGGTGTTAAACCCAGCCTTCA
>JAZMZI010000093.1:0-6725 GCA_045585895.1 Eubacteriales bacterium | reverse complement strand
CGCGCCGTTATTTTCTTCGATGGCAACCGACTTTTTCCAAGCAGCCGCAGCATCCTCATATCTCTTTCTGTCGTAATAGATGCAACCGAGATAGTAGTTTGCGTTAGCGCACTTGTCGGCAGTAGCCGCCCACTCGAGCACAAGCATATCCCACTGAGTGTAGGGGAAGCAATAGGGTGTATTAAGTGCCTTTGCAGCGGCAAGCTCGTCGGCAAAGACTTCACCGATCTGCGCCTTGCAATAGGCCTTGTAGTAGTTAATCATGGGACTTTCGGTGTCACCGAAAAGCTCGGCAACAGCCAGCGCAGACTCATAAAGGCCCGCATCCATATAGTCAGCGAGAACAGTCAGCACGTTCTCGGGCTTTGCGGCAAAGCCTGCAATAGCCGCCTTGTTGTTCTTGTGGAAATTAAGCTCGCACTGAGCGAAGAGGTCAAGCATATCGAACGCTGCGTTTTCTTCGGCAATCGCCTTTGCGCTCTTGCATCCAACAAGACGAAGAATTGCCGCACGGAGATTTCTCGCCTTGGTGTGTCCCGCGTTAAGTCCGAGAGAAATCTCAATCTTTTCAAGCGCCTCGGTATAGTCGCCTCTGATGCAATCGATCTCGGCGAGAGCGAAATATGCCGCGGAACGATGAGCGTAATTCCAAGCCGCGCGCCAAAGGGTGTCGTAAGCCTCGTCAAGTCTGCCGAGATATTTGAGAGCTATTCCCTTGTTATAAAGTGCCTCGGTGTCGGTGGGGTGCATATTGCGGAGAGTAAGCCTTGCAATAGCTCTGTCGGCATATTCTACGCACTTTTCATACTCACCGTCGCGGAGAGCGAGACGGGAAAGCGCGGTATTACAACGGCTGTCCGAGGGGTCGCGGCGAAGTCCTTCGAGATAATAATCCTTAGCCTCGTAGTTGTGCTGCTTGTACTGCTCCAAGTGAAGCGCGTTGATGTAAAGCTCTTCCATATTTTCGATTTCGGAGGGGCGCTTAACGGGCTGACGGGGCTCGATGGGCTTCTTCTGTCCTCTGATGTAGGGCTTGTAGGAAACCAGAACTTTACCGTCTGCAGAAAGCAGAGTCGCCTTCACGGTATTGAAATCAATATCTCCGAGAGGCAGGGTAAGATGATAAGCCTTCACGGGGTCGAGAGTGACGGTCTCGGAATAAAGCTCCTTACCGCCTGCGGTCACCTTGACGGTAGCATTTTCAAAAATTCCCGTAGCGTTCAATCCAACGTAAATATTTTCTCCGCGCTTTTCAAGGTTAAGAGCCGCATCGACTGTCGCGTTCTTGACCTCGCCTATCTCACGGACAGGATACCAATACTGCTCGAATTCCTTTGTCTCATAAGGAGCGATCCAGGTGAAGTCGGGCTGGTTATCGGTGTAAACACCGGTCATAAGCTCGATATAAGGACCGTTCTCGTCGGTAAGGTTGGAGCACCACATATCACCGAAATCACCAACTCCCCAGTGCCACATCTTTTTACCGGGGGAGATGTGATGGTTAGCAACGGTCACAAATCCCTGCTCCTCCTTCATATCGTAGCCCGACACGAAATCCATGTCAGACTGTCCCTGAGAAATGAGGAAGGATGAAGGAACCTTTACGGCATCACAAAGGGACAGATCTGTTCCCTCTCCGTAATTGAAAGGTCTTGCGGTGTGATAAACTCCCTTTGCGATAGGCCATTCCAGAACTGCTCTTCTGTCGTGGTCGTTTACCCATTCAACGTCGGGGGGGAATACGGTCTTTACGTTCTCGTTTGCGGGGAACGCCATATTTGCCCACCACATAAAGGTCTTTGCCTCTGCGGTGCGGTTATAGATGCGGATCTTTGCCTTGATGTAGCTTCTGCCGGGATCGACGGTCACGCCCATCATTCCCTTCATTCCGTAAAGGGGATCGATCTCTCCCATCCATACGGTCTTACCGCCGTCAGGGTTTTCCTCTACCGCCGCCTCAAGGGGCATAAAGGTTGTAGGACGGTGATGCTGGGGCCAGTTGAATTCGATGCCGCCCGAGATCCACGCGCCGGCAATTCCGACAAGCGCAGGCTTTATAACCTCGTTATAGTAGATAAAATCCTTATCGGCAACCTTGTCGTAGGCGCGAAGGATCTTTCCGCCCACCTCAGGGAGGAGCTTCGTGTAGATATACTCGTTTTCAAGAGTATAAACGGTGTAATCAACGTCGCGTTTCTCGTCGGTTATTCCGTCGGAATAAGGAATGGGATAAAGCTTGCCCGACGCGCCCTGATAAGGCTTCTTTTCAAAGAACATAGGCAGTGTATTGGCAGGCTTCGGGATATAAGTCGGGATATTTTCGGCTTTTTTGATAAGTTCGACTTTTTTCATTGCAAAATCTCCTTAAAGGTGATATAATTATTACAGTACCATTATAAATCATTTCAAACGAGAAAAAAGACTAAAGAGAAGGTTTTTTTCTCACAAAAATTTATCCCTTTCCCCAAAAAGGAGAAAAAATGTTAGTTATTATCGAAGAAAGCTACAAAATATCGGTCTGGTGCCGCGAGATAATCGCAGGACTTAAAAGCGAGGCGAGAAAAAAGCGAGTGTCACTCACCTTGTCGTCCGACATGGACGATCTGTGCCGCGAATCCGACGAAAAAGCAGTAATCGTAGTCGGCGCCGAAACCGAGTGGTTGAATCTTGTGGCTCGCCTAGCAAAGGCGGCAGGCAAGCACCCCATAATACTCAGCAATCAGTCTGACGGCGATTTCGGCGGAGGTGTCAGTCGCGTGACCGAGGATATTTTCGGCTCAATGAGCGAGATAATGGACTTGTTCGCCGCCAAAGGCTATAAAAACGTAGCTCTTTACGCCTTCAATCCCGATTCCGCGTCAGACAGCTTTAAAAAGGAAGCCTTTCTGAGATCGGGCGGGGACGCCGAGGATATTTTTCAAAACTGCGGCTCTCTTGACACTTGCTTTGCAGAATTTTACGACAAACACAAGAAGAAAGGATACGGCGGTATAGTCTGCACCAACGATTTCGCAGCTATCTCCCTTATTCGCTTTTTAAAAGATAGAGGCGAGAGCATCGAAAGCATCGATATAATAAGCTACTCCAACACCCTTATTGAAAGATGTACCTCTCCTGCGGTATCTACCGTAAGAGCAAGCTTTAAGAGCTTCGGTCAGCTGGCATTTATGATAACCGACTGCATCGGCAAGGGCGAAAACATCAGCGGAATAAGAATCCTCTGCGACTGGGAGATCAAGCACAGAGAAACCTCTTCTCCTATCTCCAAGCCCTCTGCGCCCGAAGAAGATTTCGCAAGCGAAGGCTCGGGAAGCTTTTATTCCGATCCCTCGCTAATGGAAATGATGCGGGTAGAAACCCTCCTTTCTGAGTGCGACGAAACCGACGCTACTATCGTCGAGGCAATACTCAGGGGCAAAACCACCGCCGAGATAGAATTTGCCTGCTTTCTCGCGGAAACGGCAGTTAAATACAGGATCAAGAAAATGAAGGATATATGTCACGTTGAAAGCCGCGCGCAGCTCAAAGACATTTTGTCAAAATATCTCTCGTCGGGTATTGACAAACTTTTACCCTTATCGTATAATTAATTATTAATCTTTGGAAGATTTTCAATGAGCATAATATCTATCGTAATGGCGGTCTTCGCCGCAATAGCCGCCGTTGACTTGATAATAGGCAATAAATTCGGCATAGGAAAGGAATTTGAGAAGGGTATATACGTGCTTGGCGATATGACGGTCGCCATGCTCGGTATGATAATCCTCTCCCCTCTGATTTCCCACTTTCTTGCGGCACCCTTACAAGCATTTTACAACATAATACCAATCGACCCCTCTGCATTTATCGGCTCCATTCTCGCCAACGATATGGGCGGTGCTATGGTATCGTTGAAAATCGCAAATTCCGAGACACTCGGTTATTTTAACGGTCTTGTGGTAGGCTCGATGATGGGAGCTACCGTCTCCTTCGTTCTCCCCTTCGTGATGGGTGTGGTATCGAAGAAACAGAGAAACAGCGTGCTTCTCGGTCTGCTTTGCGGTATCTGCACCATCCCCGTAGGCTGCTTTGTGTCCGGTCTCATCTGCGGCATAGACATCCTCACCCTGCTTTTGAACCTTTCTCCGCTTATTCTCCTGTCGGCACTCCTTGCGGTCTGTCTCCTGTTTTTCAAAAACGCATCGGTCAAGGTGTTCAACGTTTTCGGTATCATTATCAGAGCGATAGTTATATTAGGCCTTGTAGTGGGAATATTCGAGTATCTCACGGGATTCGACGTTCTCCCCTACACCGCCCCCTCCGTCACCCTTGAAGGTATGGAGATCATCTTCAATATCGCCTTCGTTATGGCGGGTGCGTTTCCTCTCCTCCACATCATTTCAAAGCTTATATCCAAGCCGCTTTCGGCTCTCGGAAGAAAAACGGGCATGAACGACAAAAGTATTCTCGGTTTTATTTCCACACTTGCAACAAGTGTTGTAACTTTTGGCACAATGAAAGATATGGACGACAAGGGCGTAGTCCTCAACTCGGCGTTTGCTGTCAGCGCGGCATTCACCTTTGCCGACCATATGGCGTTCACCCTCTCGTTTAATTCCGATTACCTTTTGGCGGTGATCGTCGGAAAGCTGCTGTCGGGTATCCTTGCGGTGACCCTTGCCGCAATTATATACAAAAAAGTTTCGGTGAAAGAGAAAAAACCCGTCACATAATAATTCAAAAAGCTATTGACAAAACCTTCCTTTAGTGATATACTCTCTATTTGGTTTGAGAAATTTTGAGTATATTAATTTTAGGAAGGTTTTTTATGAACAGATCACCTGCTCTGCGCCCTCATCACTCGCACAATCTGCATCTAGGCTCGCTTTTGCATCATATTGCAGACTCCGCCAAGAATTTCGCCGCGAAAAACACGGTTCTTGTCATAGCCGCAACTCTGGCGCTCATATCCTGCTTTATCGTAAAGCCCGACGCAGAATATCTCGGTTATTTCGATCTCAAGACTCTCACCTGTCTTTTCTGCACGCTTGCGGTGATATGCGCGCTAAAAAATATCAGATTTTTCACTATTACCGCGCGAAAGATAGTAAAATGCGCAGGGAACACCAGAACTCTTTCCCTTGCTCTGGTCTACATCACCTTTATAGGCTCTATGTTTTTGGCTAACGACATGGCGCTTCTCACCTTCCTTCCCTTGGGCTACATTTCCCTCTCCGCGACGGGGAAGGAAAAATATATGGCTCCCATATTCATTTTCCAAAACATTGCCGCAAACCTCGGCGGTATGCTGACCCCCTTCGGCAATCCTCAGAACCTTTACATCTATACCAAATTCAATATTCCCACGGGCGAATTTATGAGCGTTATGCTCCTTCCCTTCGTCCTCTCCATAATACTCTTTACCGCCTGTTGCTTCTTTATTCCCAAAGAACCTTTGACTTTGGAAAGCAACGAAAACGAGACCTTTTCAAGGGGACGTACCGTTTTCTATCTCGTTCTTTTCGCTCTGACTATCCTCACGGTGTTCAGACTTATCCCCTATTATATCTGTCTGCCCATTATTCTCGTAGCTATCCTCTTTTCCGACCGCAAGGCACTCTTAAAGGTGGACTATCCCCTGCTCCTCACATTTACCGCATTTTTCCTTTTGGCGGGCAACGTATCAAGAATCGGCGCCGTAAACGACTTTTTTTCCTTTCTGCTTGAAAAGAACGCCCTTTTAACAAGTGTGCTTTCCTGTCAGGCGATCAGCAACGTGCCCTCCGCGATCCTGCTTTCGGAGTTTACCGAAAACTGGCGAGAGCTTTTGGTAGGCGTAAATATCGGCGGTGTGGGAACGCTGATCTCCTCCCTCGCCAGCCTTATCACCTTCCGCGAATATACCTCTCACATCAAGGGCAAGACTCTCCGCTACATCGGTCTTTTCTCGGCTCTGAATTTCGGATTTCTTATAATACTCACATCGGTCATGCTGATCGTAATGTAAATATTTCATTTTCACGATATGCCCCAAACGTCTTGACAAAGAGGGCATATCGTGTTATAATTTTCGTATATTAATAGCAGATACTGCAATATATAATACAGTTTGAAAGGATTTTTATCATGAAAAAATACGTCATCAGAATCCTCTGCATAACGCTTGCAATAATCACCGCCGCCGCGCTTTCCGCATGCGCCAACGATTCAAGCAAAAAATTAGAAGAGATCCCCAGCGGCGAAGAGCTTGAGCTTAACGAAGAGACCCTGAAGATCGAAGAAAACTTCAAGCTGAAATCCGAAAAAGACGGATACGTTCCTGGCGCGGATATAAAGATCGAGATAAGCGGCTATCCCAAGCAGCTCTCTTACTTTGAAGGCAAGGTAACCTTCATTTGGGAATACGAATATCTTAACGACAAAGGCAAATACATTCCCGCAAAGCACACCGTGACGGTCGATCTCGACGCCGCAGGTAAGGGCAGCTACAAGGAAACCGTTGAATTCAACGGAGCAAGAAGCATCAAGGATCTTGAGCTTACTATTGAGTATGACGGATTTGCGGTTAAAAAGTAAATCATAAAAGAGACGGATAATCCGTCTCTTTTCAGACTGTCGAAAAAGTCGCTCTACCGCAAGTGAACCAATAGCAAAAAACAATAAGCAATATGTAAATAAAAAAATCTGACAAGGAAAAGCGCAAGGCATTTCGAGAAAAGCCTTGCGCTTACTTGCTTTTTCCGTTC
>JAZMZI010000092.1:0-6295 GCA_045585895.1 Eubacteriales bacterium | reverse complement strand
GTCGTGACGAATAAAAATGCGGCTTGCTGCTTTTTTATTCGTGAGACCCCCCTACCCTTAAGCGGCGTTTCTTTGGTGAGAGCAAATGCCCGGCATTTGCGAGCCGAAGCGTAGCGTAGGCAGTTTTCATTGCCGACGCGGCAAGAAATGAACAAATAATAAACTCACCTATAAACCCCAATTTACAAACTCAACGAAAAAACCTTGCTTTGCAAAAAAGCAAGGTTTTTTATTTCAATTATTCTTATTTTTTTGAATTGGTATTTTGGGAGAAAAGTCCGCCGAAGTTAACGCCGTTGATACCGCACACATATGCCAGAATCACGGTGAGAAGAGCGGGCAGAGTTGTAAGGAAGTACATAAACCAATAAGTATTAAGCGGCGCACCGCCTACTTTTATTGACAAAAGTCCCACGTACATTCCCTCAATTATCATCTTAACGGCAGTTGCCACTCCGCCAATAGCCGAAAGCACTCTTACGTCGGGAAGCAACAACCCCAGCGTTATAAAAATCGCTAAAAGAAAGTTCAAAGAATTAGCCAATGCCCACATTTTCACAGGCACCCAAAGGTCTCTTTTCCTTTTTCCGAGGTCAATGGAAACTCTGTCCTCCGATCCTACTCTCCATGCCGCCGCAAACTGCAAAAACAAAAAGAAAAGCACCGAAAAAATACTCGTTCCTATCTTTAAGGCTTCAACTTCAGCCTTTCCCGCAGAAAGCGCAAGAACTATTCCGAAAAGTCCTATAGCTACCTGATTGAGGAAAAGGTGAACGCTCTGATATGAATATCTCTTAAAAAAGTCCTTCATGTTTATCCTTTCCTGATATCCTAATATTCTTGAAAATACAATTACTCATTATAGATATTATAATCTTTAATTGTGTATTTTTCTACACTTCCGTGTGAAGATTTAAAGAAAAGCGTTATTTTCAAGCCGACCGACGGCATTATACAAAATCAAAATTCGAAAATTTAAAAAAAGCCTTTATATAAAATACCTATTGCAAAATCGAAAAAAATTTGGTATAATTATTACATCCTCGGAACCAAGGAGAATTTTATGCCATATTCGGTTGATATAAATGAATTCCCGCCAATAATCCGCGAATTTGCCTCCTATAAAACGGCAATTCAAGGCTGCTCCAAAAAAACTTCAGACGAATACCTTCTCGATCTCCGTACCTTTTTCCGCTATCTTATAGCAAAGGAGCACGGCATCGACCCCGACTCAGACGAATTTTGCGAGATCAGTATTGTAAATATCGACGTTGAATACATCAAAGGTATAACTACCGAGATGATATACGACTTTCTGCTCTATACGGGAAATGTCCGTAAAAATATGTGGGCAAGCAAGGCAAGAAAGCTATCGGCTATAAAGGGACTTTTCAAGTTTATGACCGTCAAGCGCGGCTATCTTGAGGAAAATCCCGCAGCAAATATCGAGGCGCCCAAGAGGAAAAAGACGCTGCCCAAATTTCTTTCTCTCGAGGAATCGGTAATGCTTCTCGACACCGTGAGAAACGACGTTGAATCAAAGACCCGACTGCGCGACCTCTGCATCATTACCCTCTTTCTCAACTGCGGTATGCGTCTTAACGAGCTTGTCGGAATCAGTCTCAACGATCTCGACCGCGAATTGAATCACGTCAGAGTTCTCGGTAAAGGCAGTAAGGAACGCATAATCTACTTAAACGACGCCTGCAAAACGGTGCTTGCCGACTATCTTATGAATTACCGCCTGATACAGAGAAATCACAATATAAGCGACAAGGCGCTCTTTTTAAGCAATCGCGACAAGCGCATCTCGGATAAGATGGTGCAGGCAATGGTCTACAAATATCTCGACCTTTCGGGTCTCGGCTCAAAGCACTACTCGGTGCACAAGCTCCGCCACACGGCGGCAACGCTTATGTATCAATCGGGCAACGTGGATATTCGCGTGCTTAAGGACATTTTAGGTCACGAACAGCTTAACACCACCCAGATATACACCCACGTCAGCGACAAGAATATGATGAACGCCATGGCACAAAATCCTTTGGCAGACTTCACCAAAACCAAGGCAGACAAAAAAAGCGATACGGAAGATTGAAATTATGGATAAAAATTTACACGAAATAGGAGTAACCGCTCTTTACGGCGTTGGCAGCGTCAAGGCGAAGGCGTACGCAAATGCAGGCGTCTCTTCTATCCTCGATCTGCTCTACTTTTTCCCGAGAGCATACGAGGACAGAGGAAATATAAGGCTTCTAACCGAAACCTCGCCCGAATATAAATCCGCCGTGGTTATGACCGTCGCTACCGAACCGAAGGTTGCAAACATCAAGCGAGGAATGTCGCTTCTCAAATTCCGCGCCTTCGACGACAGCGGAGTTTGCGATATCACTTATTTTAACCAGAATTATTTAAAGGACAAGTTTCCCATAGGCTCCACCTTCCGCTTTTACGGAAAGGTGGAAAAGGGCAAAACGAGATATGAAATGACCTCCCCCGCCGCCGACCCGTGGGTCGAGGGGATGCCGCCGCGCTCATTCTACTCGGTATACAGGCTCTCCGAAGGGCTTTCGCAAAAGCAGATCAGCCAAAACGTTGAAGCGGCGCTCGCAATGGCAAGCGCGGCTATGCCCGATCCGCTCCCCGAAGAAATAAGAATGAGAAACGGACTTTGCACTATATATTACGCCCTCCGTCAGATCCATTTTCCCGAGAGCTACGCAAGCCTTGCCACGGCGAAAAAGCGACTGATCTTCGACGAATTTTTCCTTTTCGCCACAGGACTTTCTCTCTCGGGCGGCAAGGTACAAAAAAAGACCTCGCCCGCCTGCCGCGATACCGACATCTCGGCTCTCCGCGCGCTTCTTCCCTACTCTCTGACGGGCGCACAGGAGAGGACTATCGCCGACATCGCCGCCGATATGAGCCAAAATATGCCTATGAGCCGCATCGTCATCGGCGACGTGGGCTGCGGAAAGACTGTCTGCGCCACGGCTGCCATATATATAGCGGTCAAAAACGGCTATCAGGCGGCTTTAATGGCGCCCACGGAGATATTAGCCACCCAGCATTACAATGACCTGCGCCCGATCTTCGAGACGTTAGGGATAAAATGCGCCCTGCTCACAGGCTCGTGCACCGCTGCAACCAAGCGCAAGATACACGCGGCGATGCAAGCCGAAAACGAGGAATTCCGCCTCGACGTGGTCATAGGCACTCAAGCCCTTCTCTCCGACGGTGCGGAATTTATCAAGCCGGGACTTGTGATAACCGACGAGCAGCACCGTTTTGGTGTAAATCAACGCGCGCTCTTGTCAGAGAAGAACAAGCACACCCACGTTCTCGTTATGAGCGCAACGCCTATTCCCCGCTCACTGGCTCTGGTTATGTACGGCGACCTTTCGATGTCGAAGATCGACGAAATGCCCGCAGGCAGGCAGAGGGTCGATACCTTCCTCGTTGACGAAAGCTACCGCCCGCGTCTTGATAATTTTATTCGCAAGCAGGTGGACGAAGGGGGACAAGTCTACGTAGTCTGCCCCGCAGTCGAGGAAAGCGAGCTGGAGGAGGGCGAGATCGACCTCTCCGAGATTGCCATTTACGGCGAGGAGCTGCAAAGAAACGAAAAGCCGCCTCTGAAGGCGGCGGTACAGTTTGCCGAGGAGCTGTCGGAGCGACTTGTAGGCTACAATATCGCATTCGTCCACGGCAAGATGAAGACGGCGGAAAAGGACAGTGTTATGCAACGCTTTGCCGCGGGTGAGATTCAGATTCTGGTCTCCACCACGGTCATCGAGGTGGGAGTAAATGTGCCTCGTGCCTGCCTTATGATCGTCGAGAATGCCGAAAGGTTTGGTCTCTCTCAGCTTCATCAGCTCAGAGGTCGAGTTGGACGCGGACAGAGAAAATCCTACTGCGTGCTTGTCAGCGGTGTCGACGGCAGACTTGGCGAGACCGCGAAACAAAGGCTCAAGACCATGTGCGATTGCTATAACGGCTTTGAAATCGCCGAGGAGGACCTTAAATTGCGCGGCCCCGGCGACTTCCTCGCCCTCTCGGGCAACGCATCGATCAGACAGAGCGGCAGTCTCTCCTTCAACCTCGCCGATATGTGCGAGGATAGCGAGCTTATGACCACCGCCTTTTCCGAAGCCCGCGAATACCTTAAAACCGATCCCAAGCTTGAAAATCACGAACCCCTCCGCATCGCCGCCGAGAGAATGTTTGAATCCCAGGGGGATATCATAAGTTAATTGAATATATGCGAGGGGGAGAGGAAACTTTTTGAAAAAAGTTTCCTCTCCCCCTCGCGCTCCCCCACTTTTTCAAAAACTTTCAAAAAGTCAGGAAATAACGGTGGTTGTTAATCACCTATAGCAAAAAACAAAAGCTGAAAAATCATTTATTCCTCATAATTCTTGCACAAACTTCACATAATCCATCCTTATTGACACTTAACGGTTCAAAATATCTTTTTATATAATAAACCTCTAAGGATCCTTCAACAATTGTTATTTTTTCCGGCATATTAGGATCATAGCCTTTTCTATGACAACAATAACATTCGTTGATCCATTTCTTTAATCTCGGATAAGTATCAATATATTCTTGCCCTTTATCTAACTTTGCCATTATCAATTCCCACATTCTGTTTATTATACGGAGGTTAAAAACTTATAAATTTATCTCCCCGCTCTCTATCTCCTCGATGACCTTTGCGATGGCGCTCTCTTCATTGGAGACGGTGACACGGTCGGCGGCGTTTTTGGCGTCCTCGGTGGCATTCGCCACGGCGATGCCGACCCCTGCCGTGCGGATCATGGAAACGTCGTTATTATAGTCGCCTATTGCCACGGTGTGCGACATTTTCACGCCTAATATCTCGGCAAGTCTCGGCAGCAGATTGCCCTTGCTCGAGCCCTTGGGTAATATCTCGTAAAGCGTTCTCTCGGAACGGATATAGTCAAATTCCGCGCTTTTCGGGTGGCTATGCAGAATCTCGGCAATTTTCAGGATGTTTTTCTCGTCCTCATCACCGAAAACCACCTTTGCCACGGGCACGTCAACAGTTCTGTAATCGCCCTGAAGGAAGGTCGCTCCCGTACGCTTGCGAAAATGATACATCGCATCGTTATCACGGCAAAAATATATGGCATCAAGTCCGTTCAACTGTATTCCTGCGCTGGGTACGCCATCGTAGATCGCTCCCACAAGCTCTCTTGCCCCCTCGGGCAGAGTTATCGACCAGAGGTATTTCTCTTTTTCAAAATCGTAAATACCGCCACCGTTAATACAACCTATGGGCGCGTTGGGCTTCACCATGTCGTAAAGCCTTCTCGACGTATAAGGCATTCTGCCCGTGATGAAGGTAAAATACCCGCCCTCGCCCTTGAAATACTCGATCGCCTCGCGGTTTTCCTCCGAGATCGTCTTGTCATTTTTGAGCAGTGTGCCGTCAAGGTCGGTACAGATCAAAATTCCGTCAAATTTTCCCATTTTTTCTCCTTAAAACTCGGGATCGTAGCTTTGGGGGAAATCCTCCCAGTAGATTTCGTGAATTTGAATGTCCTTAATGCGAAGCTTGGTGCAGTACGCCGAAAAACCAACGTGACCGTCACGAATGGGCTGAGGGTCGATCATCTCGGAGACCAGCTCGTCGTCGACCACCATAAAGCTGTGACCGTCGATAGCTCCGCAGGTCATACGAAGCTCGGTTCCGGGCACATACTTATAGGACGAGGTCGTGGAATAGAGATTTGAGCCGTAGCCCGCGTTGCGTTCAAGTCCGCTCTTACCTTCGTACCAGCCGTTGACGCCGCAAACGTAGGAGTCGCCCAGATAGTCGGTGCTTTCGTCCCATTTCGCGCAGAAAACCGCGTTCAGATCGCGTGTAGCGGGCAAAACCGTGGAGACCGTAAAGGTCAGCATCACGTTTTTCGTAAAATATTCCTTGTAGAGCATAATTCCGCCCATATTTCCCGTCTCGGTGCCTATAAAACAGCCGTCCTCAACGGTCCAATCGCCTGTCTTGGGCAACCAAAGCTCTCGAAAGTTTTCGTCGGGCTTGTAATCTACCAAAAGAGGGCACTTGTCCCAAATTATTTTTTTACCAAGTAAATGAATGTTTTTCATAATCTATCTCCATTCAGATCGTTTTCTATATTCTACCACATTTTTTCTCTTTTCTCAAGAGAAAATCAATAAATACATATGAAAAATACAAAAAAGAGCTTGCATACCAAGCTTTAAATACATATTTAGTTTATAAATTTTTATTCAAAAGTCCCTTGATGCA
>JAZMZI010000091.1:0-17609 GCA_045585895.1 Eubacteriales bacterium | reverse complement strand
AAGAGTTGCGGTTGTGACTTCTATATCGTCACATTCAAGAAAGCTCTTGATATAACCGTGGATCCCGCCCGGATAATTCTGAGTTACTATAGAATGTACCTTTTCGTGAAGATTTTCGTTCCAAACTACAACTTTCATTTTCCTGTTTCCTTTCAAGTTGAAATTTTATGCTTTAAAATTACTTATTCGCGTTCATTTTAAGGAAAGCGTTGACGAATCCGTCGATGTTACCGTCCATAACCGACTGGATGTTGCCGTCCTCATAGCCTGTTCTTGTGTCCTTGGCAAGAGTGTAGGGCATAAAGACGTAGGAACGTATCTGCGCGCCCCACTCGATGTTAGTCTTGTTGCCCTGAATCTCTTCGATGGTGTCGAGACGCTCGCGGAGCTTGATCTCCATAAGCTTTGCCTTCAGCATCTTAAGAGCGGTCTCCTTGTTCTGGAGCTGGCTTCGCTCTGTCTGACAGCCGACGACGATTCCCGTGGGCTTGTGGACGATACGGATAGCCGAGTCGGTCTTGTTGATGTGCTGACCTCCCGCGCCCGATGAACGGTGAGCGGTGATCTCAAGGTCTTCGTCGCGGAGAACGACTGCGTCTACGTTATCAAATTCGGGCATGACTTCGATAGATGCGAAGGAGGTCTGACGTCTGCCAGCCGCGTCGAAGGGGGAGACGCGTACCAAACGGTGAACGCCGTTTTCACTCTTGAGGTAACCGTATGCGTTGATACCCTCAACGGTAATGGTCGCGGACTTGATGCCTGCCGCGTCACCGTCGAGCCAGTCGACGAGCTTTACCTTGAAGCCGGTCTTTTCGGCATATCGAGTGATCATTCTGTAAAGCATCTGCGCCCAGTCCTGAGCCTCTGTTCCGCCCGCACCTGGGTGGAAGGAGACGATGGCGTTATTTTTGTCGTATTCCTCGCAAAGAAGAACGGCTATGCGCTCCTTTTCTGCGGTTGCTTCGATCTCGGCAAGCTCGCTTTCGACCTCTTCAACGAAGCTGTCGTCGTTTTCTTCTATTGCCATTTCGGCAAGGGCGATCGCGTCCTCAAGACGGGAGCAGAGCTTTTCATAGTCCTCGATGGTGTCCTCGGACTGCTTGATCTCTTGAGTTATCTTGTTCGCCTGATCGGGATTGTTCCAGAAATTGGGGTCGAGAGTCTGAGCGCTGAGCTCGGCGCTTCTCGCCTTAAGATCGACGATCCTCAGAGCGTTACCAAGCTCTTTTACGTCGGCTCTCATATCTATAAGCTTTCTTTTTGCTTCTTCAAGTGCAATAATCATTTTTATTTATCTCCATTCCGTGCATTTATTTGAATTGATTGGTTTTGAACAGGGATAAACCGTTACAACCTGTGTTTCATAGTAAAAATCCTTAATTCCATATTTTTTCAGTTTATTATATCACAAGTTTTGGCAATTTGCAAGAGGTTTTTTCGGCTTTTGAATACTTTTCCGAGAAAGTTGGCAAAATATTTCGGGGCACTAAAATTTATGATTCTATTGACATTTTTATATTAAAGATATATAATAATATTTGTAAAAATATATTCTTTAAGGAGGTAGGGTGAAATGAAAGTAACCAAGGAATCGATCATAGGCGATATTCTCGATTACGACAGAGGAACCGCAGAGTTTTTCTTCGAGATCGGAATGCACTGTCTCGGTTGTCCCGCGTCTCGCGGCGAGTCTATCGAAGAGGCTTGCGCTGTGCACGGAACCGATGCAGACGAATTAGTTAACAAGATCAACGCGTATCTTGCTAACAAGTAAAATCGAGTGCTGAGCCCTTCTCTCCGAAGGGCTCGGCATCAAAAAATAAAAAGGATTAATTATGATACTTGATACACGGCTTCGCGCGGCGGCGGATATGGTGCCCCGAGACGCGAGACTTGCGGACATAGGAAGCGATCACGCATATCTGCCCATCGCACTGTGTCTTGAAAATAAGATAAAAACCGCGCTGGCGTCGGACATAAACGAAGGGCCCGTTCGGGCGGCGGTTACTAACATACATAAAAACGGCTTGGATGACAGAATAATTGCGGTACGAGCAGACGGACTTGATAAAACGCGGGAATTTGCTCCCGACTGCATAACTATCCTCGGTATGGGCGGCGAGCTGATCGTCTCGATCCTTGATAAAGCCGAATGGGTGAAGGATGAAAAGATAACTCTTGTGCTTCAGCCTATGACACACCCCGAAATACTTGCAAAATATCTTGCCGAGCGGGGATTTGCGATAATCGATGAAAGGATCGTCCGCGACGGGAATCGCGACGACCGCATATATCGCATTATTTCCGCGAAATTTGACGGAAAAGCGAGACGAATCACCGAGGGCGAAGCGCTTGTCGGCAGAATAAATACAGACCGCGGCGACGAGATCACTGCAGCGTATATTAAGAAAAACATCCGCATACTTGAGACGAGAATAGCGGGAAAGAGCGGAGCGGGTACTGATGCCGAGAGCGAAAAGGCACTCGTGCGTGAGCTTCAAGGCTTTCTTTGAAAGGAATTTTGAAATATGACGGTAATTGAACTTTATAATAAGCTTTGCGAAAAGATCCCGGCGGCGCTTTCTTGCGCGTGGGACAGAGACGGACTTGAAAGCTGTCCCGAGCCTCACAGAGAGGTAAAAAGGATACTGATCGCTCTTGACACCACGAACGATGTGATCGATAAAGCGGTGGAGTGCAGAGCTGACGTGATAATCTCCCACCACCCTCTTTTTTTCGGAGGACTCGGAAATATCAACGCGCTGACCTTTGACGGAGCCCGTGCGGTGAGATTGGCAAAAGAAAATATTGCAACGATGTCGTTCCATACGCGTCTTGACGCTCTGGAGGGAGGAGTTAACGATATTTTAGCCGAAAAGCTTGGCCTTAAAAACGTGGAAATAATCGGTGATGAAAGAATATGCCGTATAGGTGAGCTTGAAACCGAGACCGACGTGCTTGATTTTGCGAAATCGGTGAAGGACAGACTTTCTTTAGGTGACGGAGAAAAATCGGCGGCGGTGGCTGTCTCGCGAGGCGGCAAAAAGGTCAAGAGAGTCGCGGTGCTCGGCGGTTCGGGCGGTGACGATATAAAGGTTGCGGCGGCTGCGGGAGCCGATACGTTCGTAACGGGTGAATTGAAATATCACGAAAGACTTTCTGCGAGCGATTTTTCTGTGAATCTTATCTGCGCGGGTCACTTTTTTACAGAATATCCCGTTTGCGGTTTTCTTCATGAAACCGCAAAAGAGCTTTGCCCCGAAGCGGAAACCGAAGTGGTTTTCTCAAACGAAATAATTGAAATCTGAATAAAGAGGATGTAAAATATGGTATACGTAGTATCAAATCTTCACGGAAATTACGGAAAATTCAAACAGTTACTTAAAACCATCGCTTTCAAGGACACCGACCTTATGTACGTGCTTGGAGATATCGTCGACTACGGCGACGAGAGTATGGAGCTTATCGGAGACCTTAGCGTAAGATATAACGTTTATCCGATCGTAGGTGAGCACGATTACATAGCTCTTAAGATGCTTTCGGGCTTTGACGAAATGCTGAAATCGGGTGAGACTCCCGATAAAAAGTTCATCGCCAAGATGACCGAGTGGGTGCAGGACGGCGGTCAGAGCACTCTTGATTCCTTCCGTTCTCTCGACGACGAGATGAAGGAGGGAGTTATCGACTACCTCACCGATATGACTATCTACGAGGAAGCCGAGGTGAAGGGCAAGAAATATCTTCTCGTTCACGCGGGAATTGCGGGATTCAAGAAGGGGATCGACCTTGAGAGCCTCAAGCCCAAGGCATTTTTCTCCGAACCTCTCGACCTTACCAAAAAGTATTTTGACGACGTCACCGTAATCGTCGGTCACACCCCCACCACCGAGGAGAACGGCGGCGACGGCAGAATATTCTACGGTAACGGTTCTATCGCCATCGACTGCGGCGAGGCAAGGGGCGGTACTATCGGTTGCTTGCGTCTTGACGATATGAAGGAATTTTACGTTTGATAGGTAAAGACAGTGAACATAAAGAAAAACGATATGATCGAGCTTGACGTCGTTGACCTCAATAATTTAGGCTGCGGCGTTGGCAAGACCGAGGACGGGATCGCGGTATTCGTCAAGGGTGCGGTCACGGGTGACAGAGTGATTGCAAAGATAATCAAGGTTTCTTCCAGCTTTCTCGTGGGCAGGCTCGAAAGGATACTTATAAGCTCTCCTTACCGCGTAAGCGACGAAGGGTTGAGACGCGAAGATTGCGCCGCTCCCGCGTCCTGCGGAGGATGTGTTTACAGAAATATTAAATACGAGCACGAATTAGAGTTGAAGCGCGACTACGTCAAATTTGCCTTCAGGAAGGCGGGACTTCCCGACGTAGTTGTGCTTGATACTGCTCATACAGAGCGCGTTGCGGGTTATAGAAATAAGGGCCAGTACCCTGTGCGAGAGGTCAAGGGCAGAGTAAGGGCGGGATTTTTCGCCGCCAAAACGCACGATCTTATCCCTTGCGAGAATTGCCGCCTCCAGCCCGATATTTTTGGTGAGATCGTGGCTTTCGTCACGGATTTTGCCGAGAAAAACAAAATAAGAGCTTACGACGAGGAGAGCGGACGCGGCATTTTGCGCCATATCTATCTCCGAATTGCCGAGAAAACGCGACAGATAATGGTCTGCCTCGTTATCAACGCCGATAAAATGCCTTATGCCGAGAAATTTGCCGCGGAGGTAGCGGATAGATTCCCATCGGTGACATCTGTGATGCTCAATATAAACAAGAAAAATACCAACGTTATCCTCGGTGATAGATTTATCTGCATCGGTGGCGCGGACTATATAATCGACGAGCTTTGCGGTCTGAAATTCAAAATTTCTGCAGGCTCCTTCTATCAGGTCAACCGCGACGGCGCGGAGATGCTTTACGGTCTTGCGCGTGAAAGAGCGGGACTTACCGGCAAGGAGACTGTTGCCGACCTCTATTGCGGCGCGGGAACAATAGGTCTTTCAATGGCGAAGGATGCGGCGAGAATCGTCGGCGTCGAGATAGTTGACGAGGCGGTGGAATGTGCGAAAGAGAACGCAAAGCTCAACGGAATTGAGAACGCATACTTTTTCTGTGGGGACGCGTCTGATACGAGAGGACTGTTGGCGACGGCAAAGGATACTCTCGGCGATTTCTGCCCCGATGTGGTGATAATCGACCCGCCCCGAAAGGGAACTACCGTTGAGCTTGTTAATTATCTGAACGATTTGGGTGTGAAAAAGATAGTCTACGTTTCTTGCGGACCCGATACGCTGGCGAGGGATTGTAAGTGGTTTGAAGAAAAAGGTTATGCAATCGGTGAAGTTACGCCTGTTGACCTTTTCCCCGGAACGGGGCACGTCGAGTCCGTGGTGTGTCTCACACGACGGCTCGACAACTAAGTTCGCCTACGGCGAGTGAAGTTGCTACGCAGTGAAGTTTCGGCTGCCGCCGAAGTGAAGTTTGTGCCGCTTGCGGCACAAGTGGATATTAGTTTAGGGCGAACTTAACTTCACTTTGCGAGTGATGCGAGCAAAACTTCACTGTGAGCGAAGCGAACAACTTCACTACGAGCGAGAGCGAGTAACTTCACCAAAAACCAAAAGGAGAAAGACAATGAAAGATTCAGAACTGCGCACAAGAGCGAAAGCACTTGCTTTGCATATCATTGCCGTTTGCGACGAGATAGATACTCGAAAAGGCAGAGGAGTGCTTGTAAATCAAATCGTAAGGAGCGCAACCTCTATCGGTGCTAATATTCACGAAGCCAACTATGCCGCAAGCAAGGCGGATTTTATTAATAAATTTCATATCGCACTCAAAGAATGTGGTGAAACAGAGTATTGGATTGAGATGCTTGTCGGTTCAAATGCAATAAGCGAGCAAATTTCAAAAGACCTCCTACAAGAGTGCGGTGTCATTCGCCGTATGCTTGTGAAATCTATTACCACAGCAAAAGAAAATCAATAAGGAGAATAAAATGAATCATAATTTTTCTATCAATCTGAAAAGACTCAGGGAGAATAATGGATTTACCCAAGAAACATTTGCACAAGCCACGGGTTTAAAAAGAAACACAATTGCTTGCTACGAAACTGAGAGAAGAGAATGCGATTTTGACACACTTCTTCTTTTTGCTAAAGTTTTAAATTGTTCGACTGATGATTTGTTAAAAGTTTCCGAAGCAACCGATAAAATACTTACAATGGAAACAGCCTCTGCCACGAATATCAAAGGTGTAATTTATATTTTGACAAATCCATCTTTCAAAGAATATGTAAAAATTGGATATGCTGATGATGTTGAAAGACGTTTGCAAGAACTCAACCGAAGCGAGTGTGTCCCTTTCTCTTTCCGCATATATGCTACATATGCCGTAACTTCAAGATTATCTGATAAGAATGTACATTCAATCATTGACAGATTAAACCCCGATTTGCGCACTGTAGAAAATGTAAACGGAAAAAAGAGCGAACGCGAATTTTACGCTATGGAGCCAGAAAAAGCATACAAAATTCTTGAAGCTATTGCAGAAATGCACGGATTTACCGATAGACTAAGGCTTTGGTGTCCTACAAGCGCAGAGCAAGTAGAGGAACGAGAAGCTCAAGATATTGAAAAGGAAAGCAGAACACGCTCTAATAATTTTACATTTTCAGAATGGCAGATTCCTGTTGGAGCAATTTTACAATATCGCCTTGATCCCTCCGTAACCTGTGAGGTTGTTGACGAAAGAAAAGTAAAGTTTAACGGCGAGATAATGTATTTAACTAGTGTTGCAAAAAAATGTCTTGGAAAAGATAGCGGTGTTTGTGGTCCTGACTACTTCACATACAAGGGCGCAAAACTTTGGGATATCGATGGAAGAATTGGTAATTGATATGTTTCCTATTACTAGCTAAAAACAATAATATTCCGTGTTTTTAGGGGACAAATGTTACTTTCCACTCTTATAAAATATACCTTTTGGCTTTACAACCCCCGTTTTTGGCACAAAAATATACCTTTTGGTCTTATGACCCACGTCGAGAGCGTCGTTTGTCTGACGAAAAAGTAATTATTGAATATAGAAAGGCGGTTTTCTATGAAACTTCTGTTAAACGGAATTACAAAACTGCTTGCGGGCACGGTCCTTATAGGACTTATGCTCTTCCTTCCCGCGTGGACGTTTAATTATTTCGGTGCGTGGCTCTTTTTGGGAGTGCTTCTGATTTCCGTTATGATAATGGGTATAGTTCTGTTCGTCAAGGCTCCCGATCTTCTTGAAAAAAGGCTTGCCAACAAGGAAAAAGAGATGACTCAAAAGGGCGTTGTGGCTCTTTCGGGACTTATGTTCATCGGTGGCTTTGTACTGTCTGCGCTTGATTATCGCTTTGCGTGGTCGTATGTGCCGCTTTGGGTTACCATTTCGGCGGCAGTAGTCTTTCTTGCGGGATACGGCATGTTTGCCGAGGTAATGCGCGAGAATGCTTATCTTTCAAGAACGGTTGAGGTGCAGGAGGGGCAAAAGGTAGTCAGTACGGGTCTTTACGGAGTGGTGCGCCACCCGATGTATCTTGCCACGTTACTTATGTTTCTGCCAATGCCCTTGATATTGCAATCCTTTTGGGGGCTTATCCCGTTTGCGATCTATCCCGCGGTGATAGTTATTCGCATAATCAACGAGGAAAAGGTGCTTACAGAGGGGCTTGAAGGCTACGCAGAGTACAAAAATAAAGTAAAATACAGGATTATACCGTTTATTTGGTAAGACGAGATCAATATGAAATACAATATAAGAAAAATTGAAGCGAAGGATAACGCAAGCGTCGAGCATGTCATAAGAACCTGTCTTATCGAGTTTGGCGCCAACCACGAGGGGACTGCTTGGGCAGATCCCGACCTCGGACGCTTTTCCGAGGTCTTTAACTCGGAGGGCAATCGGTATTGGGTCGCGGAGGACGAGCTCGGCAGAATAGTCGGCGGCGTCGGTATCGGTTTTCTTGAAGGTGAAAGCGATATCTGCGAGCTTAAAAAGATGTACTGTCTGCCCGAGGCAAGAGGGACGGGCATAGCGCACTCTCTTATGGACCGCGCCCTTGAATATGCCAAGAAATATTACAAAAAGTGCTATCTTGAAACCTGTGACAATATGATAGCGGCACAGAAATTTTATGAAAAATACGGATTCGTGAGAGTTTTCGGCAGGGTAGGAAAGACCGAGCATTTTGCCTGCGACGTGAGATACATAATGGATATTTGATTTTTGATGTTATGAAAAAGACGTATTTGTTTGATTTTGACGGAACACTGGTGGATTCAATGCCGATATTCGGCGCGGTGATGGTGCGCATACTTGACGAGCGGGGAATAGAGTACGGCGAGGATACGGTGAAGATAATTACACCGCTCGGGTACAGAGGAACCGCCGAATATTTCCGAACTCTCGGTGTAAAAGAAAGCGTGGATGAGCTGATAGGGATAATGAATCACTACGCTCGCATTGAATATGAAAACAATATTCTCGCAAAGGAGCATGTTGCCAAAACCCTTTTTGAAATGAAGAAAAGAGGGAATTCCTTAAACGTTTTGACCGCAAGCCCCCATATAGCGCTTGACCCATGTCTAAAAAGGCTTGGATTGTTTGATCTTTTTGATAACGTCTGGTCATGCGACGATTTTAATACTACGAAGGCTGATCCCGATATATACAGGATGGCGGCAGAGCGGCTTCGCCTGTCCGTTGGCGACGTTATATTCGTTGACGACAATATAAACGCCGTTAAAACCGCAAAAAGCGCGGGAATGGTGTCTTTTGGCATATTTGATCAGTCGGGCGCTGATTTTACAGACGAATTCAAAGCCGTAGCCGACGGCTACGTTTTCCGATTTGACGAATTGTTGGAATTTTGACGAAAGTGATCGCTATGAAAAAAGTTTTTAATGTAAAAGAATTTTTTGTTGACCTTTTTTTTGCCGTCGCGGCGGGAGTCGTGGTAGGAACGGCGTACTATTTCTTCCAGAACAGCAACGGGTTTGCCCCGGGAGGCGTGGGCGGTCTTGCTACCATTACATATCATTTGTCAAACTATCAGCTTGACTGGTCGAGTCTTATGATCGCGTTCAATCTTCCCATATTCGTGCTTGTCAGCGCATTGATAAACAAAAAGCTCGGCGCATATCTCAGTGTGTATCTGCTGACTCAGTCGTTTTTGCCCAAGCTTTACGAGTTTATAGGTCTTAAGCCATACAGTTTCGCGACTCACGGCGAGGATTTCAACGTGATATTCGCGTCTATCGCAACGGGCGTAATATCGGGATTCGGATTTTCGCTTATGCTCCGTCACTTCGGAGCAAGCGGTGGAACGTACGGTATTTCGGCGCTTATCAAAAGGGCAAAGCCCGATCTGAACGTGGCGTTCGTTTCCTTCGCTATGGATGCAAGCGTGGTATTTATCGCCTTTTTCGTTTACGGAATGAAGGTGACACCCGTGATGTGTACGTTGCTGAACCTATTTATTGCAAATGTGGTCGTTGACCGAGGCCTCGGTGGTATAAAGGACGGTTATAAATTTGAAATAGTTACCACGCACCCCGACGAGCTTGCCGATGAGCTAATGAATAAGCTGAAGCATGGTGTGACTTCCATGAAAGTGCACGGAATGTATACCGATAGCGACAAATATATGCTTGTCTGCATTATTAACAAGCGTCAGATAGGCGAGATGATGAAAATAATTAAAAAATATCCCGATACATTTGCAAGCTTTGAAAAGGTCAACGAGGTATTCGGTAATTTCAAACGAAAGGTTTGATAGATATTAACTTGAGAGGAGGTTGCCTGTGTTACCCGAGGTAAAAAAGATCAAGATACCGTCTTTGACTCTGCCTACGGCGTGGCAGACGGTGATCTTCAGAAATTTCGGTTACGTAAAGACCGAAAGAATAGCGGAAACCTTGAATTGTTCTATCGAAACGGTTTGCGGCGAAGCTTCGCGTATGGGACTTACCGATTACGGATACGCAGAAGATTTTGAGTTGCGCGGTTACTTAACGATTATCAGGAACAACTGGTTTTTGTTGCCTTACGATCAGATAATGACCCTTTTGGGCATCGATGAAAAAAGACTTGATTTTATACTTGAAAGAGAAGATTTCCTTTCGGTGAAGTTGGGAAATTTCAAGCCCTTTTGCGAAAAGGCGATCTATTCACCTCTGACCGAGGAGCAATTAGCGGCAACCGAGAATATAGCGAAGAAGCTTTCTCGCTACGCGGCAGAGCCGCAAAAGCGCCCGTTCGATTTCTTTGAAAAAAATGAATTTTTAGCAAAAAGTTCTTCAACAAACAGAGAAAAAGCGGGACATAGGGTAGTTCACGGCTATCTTTCACCGTGTGGAGACGCTTTTTCCACCGATTGTTCAGATACTCTGCCCGAAGAGTTGCTTCAAAGATACGAAGCATTGGGAGTTGACGGCATCTGGCTTCACGGTATTTTGTCATCGCTTTCCTATTATCCTTTTTCTCCCGATCTTTCAGCGGGATATAAGGATAGACGGGCAAATTTAAATAAAATTATTGAAAGATGTGAAAAATACGGAATTTCCGTTTACCTATATATGAATGAGCCGCGCGCCCTGCCCGTCGGCGTTTCTCCCGAATATGAAAAACTTATCGGTTGGCAGGAAAAAAGGACGCTTTGCCTTTCCAATAAGGAGGTTAAGGACTATCTTTACGGTGCGGTTCGCGATCTGTGCGAAGCGATGCCGAAATTGGGGGGCATTTTCACCATAACCATGAGTGAAAATCCCACTCACTGTAATTTCCTGCCGCGTACCGAATGTCCGATATGTAAAAATATACCGCCCGAAGAAAGCGCGGCTGAGATCAACAATATTTTCGCGCGGGCTATGAGAGACAGCGGTTGCCGCGGCAGTCTTATAGCAAACCTTTGGGGCTGGTCGCCTTATATGGATTGGAGCGAGGAGCAGATATGGCGCGGTATTGAATTGCTTGATCCCGATATTGCGGTAATGTGTGTCAGCGAGTACGATCTGGAAATCGAAAAGGGCGGGGTAAATAGTCGTGTAATAGATTATTCGATTTCCAATCCCGGTCCTTCCGAAATCACTGAAAAGATAATTAAAAAAGCCCGCGAGACGGGGCGTCGGGTCTTTGCGAAGATACAGGCAAGTAACAGCTGGGAGTGCGCGGCGGTGCCGTATATCCCCGTGTTCGACCTTGTTGCGGAGCATATAGGCAATCTTTGCGCATTGGGTGTCAACGATCTGTTTTTGACATGGACGCAGGGCGGCTATCCTTCGCCATCTGTTGCCCTTGCTTGTGAGTATAATGAGGATTTTGACCTTGAAGAGTGGTATGAAAGAAGCTTTGGCGACGAAAAAATAAGAGCGGCAATAGCCACGTTTTGCAGAGCTTTCAGAGAGTATCCGTTCAGCGTCAACGCGCTTTATCTTTCGCCTCATACGCTGGGGTCTGCAAATCTTTGGGATTGGGAACCCGAGGAAAAGAGTTCGACTATGGTTTGCTTCTCTTACGACGATGTGGAAAGCTGGGTGTATCCGTACGGCGCGGAGGTCTACCTTTCACAGATGAATAAGCTGATCCGACTATGGAAAGAGGGAATAGAAATGCTTGAAGCGTCGGGAAACAGCGGCTTACCGTCGGAAATTTTGCGATATGCGCGTACGGTCTTTTGCCACTATAGGAGTGATATGCTTCAAACGAGATTTGCGCTTTCCAAACGGGTTTCCGATCAAAAGGGAATGGTAAGATATGCCGCAGAGGAAAAAGAGAATGCGGAGGAGCTTTTGGCACTTATTAGAAGCGACGCCAAAATAGGCTTTGAGGCATCAAATCATTATTTTTATACCGAACGCAATCTTCTTGAGAAGATCCTCAGAATGGAAATGTTTGAAGAACAGTCAGCCAAAAAAGCTATCGCAAACAACTAAAAAATTAAAACGTATTTGTATATTATATAATAGATCAGAAAAGGAGAATAAAAATGGAATTTTTAAAAACGATTCTCAATATTATGGACTTTTCGATAGAAACACCGCCGCTGTACGGATGGTTTCATATCATGTGGATAGGAATAACCGTAGCGGCTACCGTACTTCTCTGTGTTTTTTACAAAAAGGATAATCCCGATAGAGTAAGAAAGGTAGTTCTCATAACCGCACTTATCGTTATCGCGCTTGAGATCTATAAGCAGATCAATTTCAGCTTCTCCGTGGTAGACGGAAATATTGAATTTGATTACAGATGGCATGCGTTTCCTTTCCAGTTTTGCTCAACACCTATGTATATAGGTCTGTTGGCGGGACTTACGAAAAAGGGCAAGTTTCACGATGCTCTCTGCGCGTATCTTGCAACCTTTGCGACCTTTGCGGGGCTTTGTGTTATGGTATACCCCGGAGACGTATTTATCGAGACTCTGGGAATAGACATACAGACTATGATCTGTCACGGCTCTATGATAGTAATAGGCGTATATCTTCTGTATACGGGTCACGTTAAGCTCAGTCACAAAACTATACTCAAGGCGCTTTCGGTATTTGGGGTTTGTCTGACTATTGCAACCGTTCTCAACGAGGTAGCGTTTTATTCGGGCCTGCTTGAGGATCATCGCTTCAATATGTTCTTTATCAGCCCGCATCTTGAGGGTTCTCTTCCCGTATATTCAAGCATTCAGGAGATAGTTCCTTTCCCCTTCTGCCTCTTTATCTACGTTGCGGCGTTTACCTTAGCGGCGTATCTTGTTTTGCTTTCGGCTATCGGAGTTTCCGCGATACACTCGAGAAGAGAGAGTATCCTGGCGGCTGTAACAAGCTTTTTCGGAAAGTTGCGTTACGCTCTTGCCGTCGCTTTTGATATGAAAAAGCACGGAGGACTTAAGATCGCGGGAACCGTGGCAGTAGTTCTGTTGGCGTTTTTGACGGTGGTAAATCTTGTGCCTCTCCCCAAAAACGAGCAGCCCAATCCCTTCGTCGTTGAGGAGGGCGAGCTTCCTATGATAGCGGCGCACAAGGGTGGGGGACTCAGCAATCCCGAAAACACCATGCTGGCGTTCAGAGAAGCGGTAAATACCTATAACGTAGACGTAATAGACAGCGATCTTTATATTACCAAAGACGGGTATCTGGTCTACAATAAAAACGAGTATATAGATGAAAACTGCAACGTGAACGGGGATATGACTCTTGAAGAGGTAAAAGAGCTTTGCCGTGACGAGAAGAACCGCCACTATATAAAGGATATGACTCTTGAGGAGCTTAAGCAGTATAATTTCGGATACTATTTTGCAAACTCCGATGGAGAATACATCTATAGGGATATAACCGACCCTGCCGAGCTTGAAAAATACGGCTTGCAGATAGCCACTGCGGATAAGCTTTTTGAGGAGCTTTACGAGGAGAATCCCGATCTGCTCTTCGTCATTGAAATAAAGGATAGAGAAGAGCTTGGAATTGAGGCGTGCGAAGCACTGTATGAAACGATTTCAAACTATCCCGAATATGAGAACAGAGTAGTGGTTGGAACCTTCCACGACGAAGTGGAGGAAAAGCTTAAGACCGATTATCCCGAGCTTCTCCGCGGAGCGTCCTCGGAGACTGCTACGGCATTCGTCGTAAGCAATTACCTTGGAGTAAATCTTTTTGCTGACGGTGATTTTGCCTGCCTTCAGTTGCCCCATCAATACGGTAAGGTCATTGGTATTTCAATGATTGATAAGAATATAATCGATAAGGCGCATGAAAGGAATATTGCGGTCCAGTACTGGACGGTCAACGACGAAGCCCAGATGAGACAACTTATCGAAATGGGAGTTGACTGTATAATGACCGACGATCCCGAACTTTTGGCGAGGATCATTGAAGAATACAGACAGAAGAGGCTCAATGAAGAAACTTACATAGTGGCAACCGACGAGGAAGAAACCGAGACGGGCAAGGAAGAGAATAAAGAAGAAAAACCCAATACGCTTTGCTGAGTTGAAAGACAGATATGAAAAATAAGACCTTTGAAAAAGAGCTTCCCGAGGGATATAGGGAAGTGAAACACATAAATGCCAAGGACGTAAAGCTTGGACTTATACTTAACGGTGTATGCGTGGCGGTTATGCTGACCGTTGACGTTCTGGCACTGATACCGCTGCTTATAAAGGCGGTAATTAACGCGTTTTCGGGAGATTTTGCAGTTGATTTTACCGTTGAGGGTACTGTAATTCCCGTTTTAGCGTTTTGCGCTGCTATGATAGCATATATCGTATTGCACGAAATAGTACACGGCATAGCTTATAAGGCTTTGACGGGCAAAAAGCTTACCTTTGGCATGAGCTGGAGCTGTGCTTTTTGCGGTGTTCCCAACGTATATACATACAGACGCACCGCGCTTATAGCTCTCGTTTCGCCTCTCATAGTTTTTACTTTAATACTGGTTCCTTTAACCGCGGTACTGTTCTTTGTCTCGCCACTGTGTTATTTCCTGTCGGCAACTCTGCTCGGAATACATCTTGGCGGTTGCAGCGGCGATATCTATTGCACTTTTCTTCTTCTGTTCAAATTTAAAGATGAAAAAATGCTTATGAGAGACACGGGGCCCGAGCAGTATTTTTATCTGCCCGAGAAAAACTGAGGAGGTTATATGCATTATGAAAAAAATAATTCTTATAGGCGATTCCATCCGTCTCGGATATGATAAATACGTAAAGGATGCGCTTGTGGGTGTGGCAGAGGTATATTATCCTAACGACAGCGCGAGGTTTTCGGAATACACTCTCCGCTATCTTTCGGATTGGAAGCAGGAAAATGGCTGGGGAGAGGATATCGACCTTGTTCACTGGAACACGGGACTCTGGGACGTGCTTGAAATGTACGGAGAAGCCCCTATCTCAAATCCTCGGCAGTACGGGGAGACTATCGCAAAGATATACCGTCAGATAAAGATACTTTTCCCGAATGCAAAGCAGATATTTGCTACCAACACCTCGGTAATAGAGGAAAAATACGGTCCCGACAGGAGAAGGCACAACTCGACTATCGAGCAGTACAATAGAATAGCCGTAGAGGCACTTGACGGCACCGACTGTCGGATAAACGATCTTTATACGTTGACGAAAAACGCGCCTCTTGAAGTCAGAGCGGGTGACCCCACCCACTTTTACACCCCCGAAGGCACGAAGCTTATAGGAGACAGGGTTTTGTCCTATATTTGCGGGGAGCTTGAAATTGCGGCGAGTGAGGTCAATCTAAAGGACTTCGTTCCCGAAAAATACGATGATAAAACTATCGGATACTGAATTTGGAGGATGAAACCATGTTTAACGGCAAAATGAAGGCTGTAACCTTCAGCTACGACGACGGAGTAACACAGGACAAAAGACTTATTGAGATATTTAACAAGTACGGTCTTAAGTGTACCTTTAACCTTAATTCGGAGCACCTCGGCAAACCCGGCATGCTCAATATCGGCGGTAAGATGGTAAATCACAATAAGGTTCAGCCCTCGGAGGTTCGCGCGCTTTACTCGGGTCACGAGGTTGCCGTACACACTTTGACACATCCTCTTTTGCCCGATATCGAGGACGATAAAGAGATAATCCGTCAAGTGGAGCAGGACAGACTTAATCTTTCCGAGCTTTGCGGTTACGAGGTCGTTGGTATGGCATATCCCTGCGGAGGACAGAATCACGATGATCGCGTGGCAAGGCTTATCCGCGAGAATACCGGAGTGAAGTATTGCCGTACCATAATTTCAAACTTCAGCTTTGACGTTCAGGACGATCTTTACAAATTTAAGCCGTCGGTATATCATAACGCCGAATTCGATAAAATGATCGAGCTTGGCAAGAGATTTATAGAAACGGAGACCGATAAGCCGCAGATATTCTACGTCTGGGGTCACGCTTACGAATTCGATTACGCCGAAAACTGGGATAGATTTGAGGAGTTTTGTAAGATGATTTCGGGTAACGATGACATCTTCTACGGAACGAATAAAGAGGTTTTACTTTGAGGAGTCGAAAAAACATGACACACTTGATTATTACAAGACACGGTTACAGCGAATACAATAAAACGAGGATGTACACGGGTCAGGTGGACGTTGCGCTGACCGAGCTGGGGCTTCGTCAGGCGGCAAGGACTGCCGAATTCGTTGCCGATACATATAAGATCGATGCTATCTATTCAAGCGATCTCCGACGCGCTATGAGTACGGCTATCCCGCTTTCCGAAAGGCTGGGTATTCCCGTTATCAAGGAGCCTCTTATCAAGGAGATATACGGCGGGCTTTGGGAGAATAAGTTTATGCCCGAGATAGACAGGCTTTATCACGACGATTATCAAATATATAAGACGACTATCGGATTGGCTCGTTGTACGGGCGGTGAATCTCTTGCCGAATTGCAGGCGAGAGCCCTTGAGGGAATGAAGAAGATAGCCGAAGCCAACGACGGAAAGACCGTATTCGTGGCTACCCACGGCGGTGTGTTGCTCACTCTTATCTCGGCTTGGATGGGTCTGCCGCTTGAAAAAATGCACGAGACGCCACCCGCTACCAACAGCTCAATCACCGAGGTGGTTTACGAGGGCGGTGAGTTTAAAATTGAAAAATACAGCTTTGACGAGCATTTAGGCTCTCTCAAGGTTGAAAACGATATGCATTTGCAGTAATCAAAAAGGAGAATTGAGCTATGTTAAAAAAAGAAGAAATAAGAATAAGAGACCCCTTTATCTATACCGATAAGGAAAACGGCTGTTACTATATGTACGGTACCACGGGAGTGCTTCCCGGTACGCTTAAGGCAAAACCAAATTTTTCCTGCTACAAGTCCTATGACCTTGAGAATTTTGAGGGCCCGTTTACACTTTTTGAAAACAATGGTGGCGATTTTTGGGCAGACAGAGATTTCTGGGCGGCTGAGATGCACAAGTATAACGGAAAATACTACCTTTTCGGTAGCTGCAAGGCGGAGGGCAAGTGCCGCGGCACGCAGATCTTCGTTTGCGATACCCCCAACGGTCATTTTGTTCCTTTGACTAAGGAACCCATCACTCCCAGAGATTGGGAATGCCTTGACGGTACTCTTTTCGTCGAGAACGGTCAGCCCTATATGGTATTCTGCCACGAGTGGGTGCAGGTAAAGAACGGAGAGATCTGGGCTATGCCCCTCAGTGACGATCTTTCACGCGCCATAGGTGAGCCTAAGATGCTTTTCCGCGCAAGCGATAACCCCGATGTAAGCGAATTGCATCAGGGCAGGGGTACTTACGTTACCGACGGACCCTTCCTTTGGAATGAGGACGGCAAGGTGAAAATGATCTGGTTCGACGTCTACAAGGGAAGATACTTAGTGCTTGAGGCTGAGGCAGATTCTCTCCTTGGTGAATGGCGTCACGGCGGAAGCCGCTTTGACTTTGACGGCGGTCACGCAATGATATTTACCACGCTTGAGGGCAAGAGAATGATTTCGCTTCATAAGCCTAACACCGCCAATCTTGAAAGAGCATTTTTCTGCGAATTCTGATGAAAAGAACGAGAATTGATATAAATTTTAAGGATTTTCCCGAGGAATTTC
>JAZMZI010000090.1:0-16225 GCA_045585895.1 Eubacteriales bacterium | reverse complement strand
TTCTCGTAGGCGTACAGGAGTACGCCAGAGAGCCAAAACGCGTCTAAAAAGCCACACAAAATGAGGAAATCCGCCGAAAAATCGGCGGATTTCGACATTATAAAAGCAAAAACATTATTTTTTAGTTGAATTTTGTCTTTTTTTAAAAGTGGCTTTTGTTCTGCGCTAAATGAGCCAGCCCCATTTTTCATTTTCTGACCGTAACTATATAATATCCCGTATTATCGGGGGAGACGGTACAGCTTTCAAAGCTTTCGGGGAGGATCAGCTTGCCGTCCTTCATTTCCTGTCGGCAGACCAAATATCCCTCGTACTCGTACCATTCGCCGATCTCCATTGACAGTACGTATTCCTCAAGTGTAAGCTGATTATTGTAGATAACGCTTGCGTGAGGCTCGCCCACATAGCGAATATGCCACGGCTCAAATCTTATGCCCGTCTCATCCTCTCCGAAAGAGGGATATCGGATAATAAATCCGTATTTATAACACTCTGCGTTGACAAATCTGCCAACGGGAGATTTTATAAACGCGTCACCCGCATAATAAGCCGCGTAAACGTCGAGGGCAAGTCCCGTCTGGTGCTCACTGGCACCCGCTTTCGTTGCGGTATCTGGCATTTCGATATAAAGCTCCGCCTGCTCCTCCGCCGTTCTGAAATCGTCGGAAACGTAGAGCTTTTCGCCAAATTCTCCCCTTACCGCATCGGAAAGAGCCGCGTACGAGTCAAGCATACAGGAGTTCATATAAACGTCGGTGTCCTTATACTCGGCTATGTCGGGAGTAAACCCGTCGGACAGCATATACTCGGTATTAACCAGCATAAGACTTTGATCAAAGCTTACTCTTGTATCTTTTTCCATGTCGGCAACCGCATACTCCCTCATTTCGCCCTCGAATCTGTAAACGGCAACGTAAACGGGCGAGGAAAAGACACCGCTATTTTCAAAAAAAACGAAAAGCTCGCGCTGATTATAATGGATCAGCAGAGTTGCGGCGGCAAAGACCGCCGTCACGATTGCGAAGGGCAGTATTTTTAATATCCTTCTTTTCATTTTTTAATACCGTTATTCTTCCGCTGTGGCTTTAACGAGGCAGTCATTTCCCTCCGCCACGGCTATTCCCGAGCAATCAACGGGTGTCAACGACGTGCAAGCGTAGAATGCATCCTTGCCGACCGATTTGACCTTATTAAGCTCAACGGTTTTCAAGGAAGAACAAAAGGCAAACGTTGAAGGCTTAATTTCGGAAACTCCATCGGGAACATTAACGCTCAAAAGCCTTCTGCAACCGTAAAACGCCTGCATACCGATCGTCTCTGCTCCGCCGAGATCAGCGGCTTCAAGGTTATCGCAACCGAAAAACGCATCATCACCGATAGCCTTTACCGAATTGGGCAAAGCTATCTCGATCAGAGAACGGCAGGAATAAAAGGATCTGACACCTATCCTTTCTATACCCTCCGAGAGGATAAGCTCACCGATATAATTGCAGGACGCGAAGGCTCTGTCGGGGATCTCTCCGCTACCCTCAACGGTCACTTTGTAAAGGCTCTTGGGAACATACTCGTCGTTATGGTCGGCAACGTTTGCGCCGAACACGTATCCTATAAATCTGTTTTCGGTCTTGCTTCCGCCAACGAAGGGCAGAGTCAGCGAATAAATGCTATTACACCCGTAAAGTGCACCCAAACCAATACTTTCCGCGCCAACGAGAGAGAGCGAATAAAGAGAGGTGCAATATCCGAATGCGTATTCGTCGATTCTTGACGCGCCGTTTCCAAGGTCAAGATAAACCAGATCGCGGCACTCGTAAAACGCAAATTTTCCGATATTCTCCACCGCCTCGGGAAGTATGATCGCCGAAAGAGATTTGCATCCCGCAAAGGCATTGTCCCCGATCTCGGTAACTCCTTCCCCAAGAATGACCATATCAAGTCCCACGGGTACTTGGGTGGGGTGGGTAGAATAGTCGTCGGTTCCGAAAACATGTCCGAGATGGGTGATATCCTTGCCGTCTCCGAGGAAAGGAAGTCTTATGGTCGTAATATTCTCGGAAAGCGCAAACGCGCCCTTTTCTATAAACGTCACGCTGTCGGGGACGTACACGGCGCGAATCTTTTCGGAAGAAAACGCCGATCCGCCGATGCTTTTGACCGCTAAACCGCCAATACTTTCGGGAATGACCACAACAGAATCCGATCCCACGTATGCGTCGATCTTAACGCCGCCCTCAACAGACGAAACAGTAAAGCTATCCTCTGCCGTTACGGCGCTCGACTTGAATGCAAGAGACGCGTTTTCCTTATATTCGCCGTATCTATCGGCAAGCTCCTCCGTGTTTTTTGATACTCCGCTTGACGGAGAGAACTGCTCCTTGCCGTCAAATTCGGCTTCGGGAGTCTCTTGCGGCTTCTCCACGCAAGAAGCAAGCAGAGAAAATACGAGAAGCAAGGTCAAAATAATGGCTGCGGATCGCATAAAAGCTCTGTTATTCATCGTCGTCCTCCTCCGAACCGTCGTCTGCGTCGGAATCGATAACCGAATGCGCTCCGCTCTCGGTAACTATGCGCAAGGCATGATAAAAAATGAGAATAACGAACGGAATTATCTGATAGAAGAACCACATATAGGTTCTATCCCAAAGCGTTTTAAGCTCGGTTACGTCCTCGGTTACGATCTCCACGGGAGTCGAATTGACCGCCAAGGGCAGCAAGACCGCAAAAACCGTAATAGCGCCCAAAGCAAGAACGATAAGCTTTTCTATCTGGGTGAAAACGGTAACGTATCTCTTATTATCCGCATAAGAAAGCTCGACTATAAGCACGGTGAAAAATGCGGGAGCAAAAGTCAAGCATTTCTCAACGAGCCACGCCATATTGGGCATTTCCTTTTCTTCGGTGAGGTATTTTATAAAATCAAGTCCCTTTTCAGCATATACGCTGTATACAAGCGCCAGCGCGGCGCAAAGAGCAACGGCGCAAAATATAAATCTTATCCAATATATTTTTTTAACCTTTTCCGACATGTTTTTACTTCCTTATTCAAATTTTTATCAGTTCTGCTTTCTGACGCTCTTGTATTCGTCGTAATATCGGTAATAGGGGCATCTGCCCGTATTTCTGCCGAGAAAGTCTATCATTTCGTCCTCGTCAAGAGAAATCATACAGACGTATTCGTCCCATTCCTCGTCATAGTCGTAAAATTCGCAGGTCTCGCAAGTGCCGACTAGCTTTTTCTTTTCTTCTGCCATATTATATCCTCTCAAAGCTTGAATGCGTCGGGGAGAAGCTCACCTAACGTCTTTTTTATGACGGCTTGTCCGTCGTAAAGCAAAACGGGGAGATCAGCCGAACAAAATTCGCTCATAAATTGGCGGCATATTCCGCAAGGAGGACAAAATTCGCTCACGCGCTCTCCCCTTTTCGCACCCACTATGGCGATTGCGGCAAAATCTCTCTTGCCCTGACCGAGTGCCGCGCAAAAAGCCGACCTTTCGGCGCAGATCGTCCCACCGTAGGAGCTGTTTTCAACGTTCGCGCCCGTAAATATCTCTCCGTCGGAGCAAAGGAGAGCCGCGCCCACGCAAAAATCCGAGTAGGGCGAGTAGGCATTTTCTTTTGCCGCGAGAGCTTTATCTACAAGCATTTTCTTTGTTTTTTCATCAAATTTTATCATAATATTTTCAAAATCCATAGCCCGACACCGATTTTCACTGATGTCGGGCAATTTAAGTCGGTTATTTATTTGAGCCTTCAACGAAATATGCAGCCTCGGTGTCGGCGCAGTTTAGGAAAAATGCCAAGGGGAACATTTCCATAGCCTTGCCCACGTTGCCGGGGTCATCGGTGGTGGAGAAGCCCATGTGATAGCGGATGGCAAACGCCTCGTCACGGGTCAGTCTCATATATCCCGAAACGATGTAAACGCTCTTCTCGCCGTGACCGTAGGGCAGATTGTCCTCGATGGTATAATATGGCACGCTCTCCCATCTTCCCTCGGGGTTCTTTTGATTGCGGAAGCTCACCTTATAGAAATTGACCTTGCAGAGGTCGTGAAGCAATGCTGCGATAGCTATGCTTTCATCGCTGTACTCGATTCCGTACTGCTCCTTGATTCTGGGACGGTTCAATATGTCGCAAAGGCAATCGTAGACGTTGAGGGAATGCTCAAGAAGTCCGCCCTCGTAGTTGCCGTGAAAACGGGTGGATGCGGGAGCGGTGAAAAAGTCGCTCTGCTCACTAAGCAGGAACTGCAAGAGCTTGTCGGCTCCCTCTCTCTTTATTTTGGTCTTGAATATTTCAATAAATCTTTCTCTGTTAGTCATTTTAGTCCTCGTCTTGAGATGTATAAAATATATATTATTATTATTATTTTAACAAAACTATAGGGCTTTGTCAAGTGCCGAGCGATAAAAAGGATAACAAACTGCATTTATCTGTAAACGGACGTCTTCGTTCATTAAAACGGGAGGGGTAATTGAAGTGAACCCCTCCCGTTTTATTTTATTACTCTATGAGTTTTGTTATTCTATAAGCTTTCTTGCTCTTTCGACATATTCCTTAAATCTTTCCTCGTCTCGCACGGGATTGAACCATTCCCAGCCGCGTGGTGCGGTCATACCGCGATGGATAAGGGATTTATCTTCGCGTAGCATATAGCCGTAATCAATAGGCTCCTTCGTGCCGTCGGGGAGAAGCAAAACTCCTTTGTTTTTCAATATCTTCGCGCCGCCGAAGAGCAACGGATCACCCGTGTCTGTTTCTGCTCCCTCGGGAATTTTATCCCACTCTTCAAAGGGAGCAAAGCATTTTTCAAGATATTCGTAGCCCTCTTCGCTTCTGCCGTGACCGAAGAGCGCGCAGGCGGTGCGGAAACAGGTGGCGGCATAAAGACCAAGCCAAGCCGTGGGTATCTCGCCGTTTTCGCCAAAGCTCTCGATGGTTTTCATTCGGTACATATTCCACGCGATAGCCTTGTGTGGTGCCGCCCAGTATCTTGAAGGACGGCAGAGGAAGTGGAGCATAAGGTGGACGTTGTTGGTATCGTGGCGAAGTCGGCTTTCCTCGTGCTTGCCCTCCTCCCAAAGTCTGTCCTCGATGATCTCATTTTCGATGGCATCGTATGACGAGACCGGCGCTTGCTTATGCTTGATTCCGATCTGATCGCTGAAGATAAAGACCTGACCGTCGCTATCCTCGACAAAGGTGTACTCCACTGCGCCCTCGTAGCCGTCGGTGAGTCCCGGCGCGTCGTAGCGGCGGAAGAGACCGCCAACTATCGGCATATAGCCCTCTCCCTCGCCCTCGTATGCTGTTAGCTCGTAGACCGCTTGACACGCACCACTATAGGTGTGGTTTACTGTTTTAACGATACCGATGCCGCGAGCGAAGTAGTATTCCTTTTTGCCGCCTCGGTAGCTGAGACCGTCGGTCAAGCCGCCGATGTTCAGAGTCAGCTTGATACAATCAGCGAAAGTACCTGCTTTTGTGGTGATAGGCTCGCTTGCTTCGCAGACGATGTCGGTCTTGATCTTGTGGCTATCCCAAAGAATGTATTCCACGGTGGGAGCCGCGCCAACCACCCACTCGTCACTCCAGATGCAATTTGCGGCATCCTGTAATATACCGAGGAGACCGTTGTAAAGGAGCGGATCGCCCGCGTGATCAAGACCTCCCTTCCACTCAAAGCTCCAGCGGCTGTTCCATCCAATGGTCACGGTGCCGTTTTGCTTGCGTACAAAGCTCTTTTTAAAGAAATTCCAATGACCCGTGGCGGTGTAGTCCTTGTTAAAGAAGGGGTCGGTCTCAAGAATTCTCCGCGCGGTGGCGCAGGCAACCTTACTGTGCACCTTTTCCATCGGTGTTTTTGCCAAAAGTTCAGCGCGGTCAATGGCGTCATATACGTCGCAGATCTTCTGATTGTCGCCATTTGTGCAATACTCGTTGCGTATCTTTTCAATCATATCAAGCCAGGAATTCTCGTCGTAGCGAAGCCTTTCGGTCTCGTACCTTGAGACGATGATCGCCTTTGCTCCGTCAGAATATGCCACCTCGAATTGAAGAGCAGAGCGCATAGCACTCTCGTCATATTCGCCCACGTATTCCCAGCAGTTGCCCTCAGAGAGAGGGAGCAGACCCTTGCCGCCTACTATTTTATAGGACGACAGTATTCTTACGTCGCGTACGCCGTCAAGAATATGATCGTGCTTGACGATGCCGACGCCGTCCTTGTAGTAGGTCTTGAAGGTGGAGAAGCCTCGATAGTCATTGAAATATTTTATCTCGTAAAGAGAACAGCCCTCAAAGCTACCTGCGGCGGTATCCACGGTCTCACTGTCGGAGACAAAGGTAACTGTCGAGCCGTCGCTTGCCGTAAAGCTCTCGCCAAGCTTCAAGTCGGGGAAGAAAAGACAATCGCATCTTGAAGCGTTGCGAAGGATGTCGTTTACCGTGTGGTCGCCCGAATACATCGAGCCATTACTGATGCCTTGGTAATTCCAATAGGTGAGATTTCCGTCGATCATTCTGAACTCCTCGGCAAAGCTTGACAGCATATAGCCGTTTGCATCCTTGTCCTTGTAGTCCTTTTGGGTAAGCTCCTCGGTTTCCAGTGCCGAAAGTGCGAGAAAATAATAAAGATCCTCGGGCGAGAGCAGAGAGCGCGCCTTCATATAAGCCTCGCGACCCTTATCTCTCTGTTTTGTCTCATAATACTCACGGGCAAGCCAGAACCATTCACGCGCCTGAGCTTTTACAAATCCCTTTTCAGCAAGGCGCGGTATCTGCTTATCAAGGATAAAGTCAATTCTTGCGCCGCCGTAGACCTGTTCATCCTCGCGGGCGCAGATAAACTCCATTACCTCCTCGTTTTTGCCGTCCTCCGCCGCCTGACGGATTCGGGCGAAGAGCGCGTCGTTTTTCTCACCCGGTATCCACCACCAACCTCTCATCAGCACGTCGGCTAAGGCGTAGCTCTTGTCCTTTGATTCGGGAAGCTCCTCTACCTCGGCAAGCACGCTCTTATATACCTTTTCAAAGCCCGTTTTGTCGTTTTTGGTCTTCCAAAGCTTTAACTCTTCGACCTTTTTCATTACTTTTTTAATTAAAGTATCGTTCCATTTTTCGTTCATTGCGCAAAGCTCCTTTCTGATCTTCTTTCTTCCGTCGTGAAGCTGTGATTTTACCGTTCCCTCGCTTATTCTCATTCTGTCGGCTATCTCGGCGATGGACAGACCCTCGAAATAGTGGAGACGGATGATCTCGCCTACCTTTTGGGGCAGTCCCTCAACCGTTTTGCGCAGCTCGTTGCCGTCTCGACTCCGCTCGTCCGAAATTATATATTCGGTCTCGGGATCAAGGCTTCCGTCCTCTACGTCAATACCGATTGCGTCGTCAAGAGGCAGAAAGCTCCTGTAGCGCGGAAGCATATTCAAAGCACAGTTTTTTGCTATCCTGCATACCCAGGAAGCGAATTTCTGCGGCTCCTTGAGGGTATCGAGCTTCATCCAAGCCGTGACGAATGCGTCCTGCGCCGCGTCCTCCGCCATAAAAGAATTGCGAGTGACACTTGCGGCGGCTGATATGACCGCCTTTTGGTATTTAGTTACCAAGACTTCATATGCGTCCTGCTCGCCGGCGAGAGTCAGCATTACGAGAGTTTCATCATTTTGATTACGATACAGCAATATGTATCCTCCTTTGTTTTTAAGCGCTCGTCTATAAGACAGAAAAGCGATCTGAAAGGTTGGGAATTTTTTAAAAAATCTCCAAAAAATTTGCGCATATTTATTTTAGCATAAAATTATGAACAAAAATGCGCCATACAGTTTATGGCGCATCGTAATTCAAATTTTGATTTATAGAATAGCCTTCTCCAGCGGAGAAGGGGGACCGCGGCGGGGTTCCCCGAAGCGAGTGTGCGAGCTTTGGGGGTTCGCGCAATGCGGTGGATGAGGAGATCATTTGCGATTGGATAATACGGTTCCACAACCAACTTCACCCATAACAAACCTTTTTAGAATAACGCTTTTGGTGAAATTCTTTTAAGACGGTTTTCCCTCAAAAGGGCGACCTCCTCATCCACCACTTCGTGGTCCCCCTTCCCCGCTGGGGAAGGCTTATAAACATCAATTTATCGTCCTTTAATACCCCTTTTTTCCCATAAATAGCCGCCAAATAAGCTTACGCAAAAGGTCCGCGGGAAAGACGGTAAGAGCCAAAAGCGAGGTAAGACCCAGCTCGGCGGGGGTCAAGGGCGCAGTGCGAAGGACGCTTCCGCCAAGATAGACGAAAACTATCTGTATAAAAAGTATTGCCGCCATTATGAGGATAAAGGCGCGGTTTTTCGTGATGTTGGCAAGCAGGCGAAGTCTATCGGTACGGGCGCAGAAGCAGTTAAACACCGACGCGAAGATAAACAGCGCAAAAAATGCGGTAAGAAGATAGATATTATCCTCGGAATAGCGGAATTTCGATGTGATTTCGGGTATCTTTAAAAACGCGAGACAAAGCGCCACGGTAAATCCGCCGCCGAAAATTATCTCGTATATCATATAGCTGCCCAAAATCGGCTCGTCACGTCTTTTCGGCTTCTCCTGCATACAGCTTTCAAGCGCCGGCTCGCCCGCGAAGGCAAGACCGCCGAGGGTATCCATAATGATATTTATCCAAAGCATTTGCACCACGGTGACGGGGGCATCAAAACCTAAAAACGGCCCTATCATCGACACACCCACGGCGCAAAAGTTCATCATAAGCTGGAGAGAAATGAATTTTCTGATGCTTTTGAAGATATTTCTGCCGTAAAGCACCGCCTTTCCTATGCTTGAAAGATCGTTGTCGAGGATGATTATATCCCCCGCCTCTTTTGCAACCTGAGTGCCGCCGCCCATAGCAAAGCCCACGTCGGCGCGCTTTAAGGCGGGCGCGTCGTTTACACCGTCGCCCGTCATTCCCACCACTAATTCAAGCTCTTGGGAGATGCGGACAAGTCGGCTCTTGTCGGCAGGCAAAGCTCTCGCAACCACTCCGAGGTGAGGTAATATCTCCTTTAGCTGCGTGTCGGAAAGCCTCGCAAGCTCGCCGCCGGTCAGCACGGTGTCGATTCCACCGCCAAGTATTCCACATTCCGAGGCGATATGCCTTGCGGTCTCCTTGTTGTCGCCGGTTATCATCACCACCTGCACGCCCGCGCCGCGAAGTCGGGCAACAGATCCGCGCGCGGTCTTTCTTATCTTGTCTTCAAGGACGATAAGGCAGATCATAGTAAGCTCGCCGAAATCGCCGTCGGATAGTCTTGAATTGATGAAATTGTCCTTTGATTCGGCTATAAGAAGCACTCTTTTTCCCTTTTCGGTAAGCGTTTTGCAAATATTTTCGGTGGTTTGCGGTAAAAAAGAGACTATGCGCCCGTCGCGGTCGAGATATTTTTTGACGTGGGGCAAAAGCCTTTCGGGCGCGCCCTTGATAAAAAGACGTCGGCTTCCTCCAACCGACAAGAGGGCGGCGGAAAATTTCTTTTCGCTGTCAAAGGGAATATTTTTGACCGTCGAAAAGCTCGGCACGCTCTTTTCCCTACCGATAACCGATTCAAGAATGGCTTTATCGGTGGAGTTGCCGCCAACGGCTTTCTTGTTGCCCGATATTTTCGAGGTGGTATTGCCGAGGGCAGATAGCAGATATTCGCCGAAAACGGCGGTTTTTGAGAGAGCCGAAACTCCGTCAAAGCTCTCGCCGCCTCCGAGATATATCTGACTTACGCTCATTTTGCCCTCGGTAAGCGTGCCGGTCTTATCGGTAAACAAAATATTCATACTGCCCGCCGACTCGATTCCCACGGGCTTTCTTACCAAGACCTGATCCTTGACCATTTTTTTGATATTTGAGGACAGAACCACGGCGATCATCATGGGAAGTCCCTCAGGCTCTACCTATTATAACTGACCGTCAACACCGAAATTGACGGTCACAGTTATTTTTACCCCTAAATGTTAAAAACAATTAACATTTAGGCCACAAAACTGAAGCGCGCTTCATTGGAAAACGATTCGTTGTTTGGTATAATTGTTAAACTCATAGAGAAAGGAGGAGCGCCATGTTTTTTGCACGCAATTTCGGAAATATCGTCCGAGATAAACGCGAAAGAAAGGGATGGACTATAAAGCAAACCGCAGAACGCTGCGGATTGAGCGAAAGAGGCCTAATTATGATCGAACTTGGCGACTCCGACCCTAAGCTTTCAAACGTGTTAACTATAGCGCGCACCCTTGATATAAATTTGGGCGAAATGAATATTTGTATCCCTGAGGAAGAATTCGTATAGCGGTCCGACTTCAATGAAAGGAGGACTTTCTGAAATGGATTGCAAATACGTACTCGTTAGCGAAACCTACTCAGACGACACCGAACCCCATGTCGGATACGGAATCGCAGTGGTAGATCGCGAACGTGTCACAATCTCAGCCGCGCTCGACCTATCACCCGATAAAATCAAAGTGGCCGACCTTGTGAGAAAGTGCAATAGGTTGAAGATCTCACCTATACACTTTCAAGATGTCGTTGAAGACTTCTTGAACTAACTTAACACGAGCGGACACCCAATGGGCGTCCGCTCGACCTGCTTAAATTTAAACATTTTTATAATAAACGAGGAAAAGGAAATGAAAACCAAAAAACAAAAGATCATTTCGGCAGTAGCCGTCTTGATGATCGTCTGCATAATAGCGGGCATTTTCGTGTCCTGTGGCGGAGAGCCAGCGTCGCAAGAAACTACCGGAAAAAAGCAAACAAATTCGCATCTGAAATGGGAAGATCCTCCCGAATTTGAAACACTGAAACCGGTAGAAACGCGCGACTATGACATCTCAGATATCATAAAAGACAATCCGGATAAAACAACCCCCGGGGCGTCCACGTCTACAAGAGGATACGCGGCAAGCAGTGAAAGTGATCGATACCACCTGAGAAGCTGTTACTATGTCGATAACATTCTACCCCAGAATCTTATTTATTTCTCGTCGGAGTACTCCGCCCGTCAGGCAGGCTATTATCCCTGCTCCGTGTGCAACCCGTAAAACAAACCGTTAACAAATTACAAAAACATATTTTTAAAATTATTATGCATTAAGCATAATGGAGGAGGCATAAAATTTCTTGAAAATAATTACAGTTGGAGAGAAATATTATGCAAAAAAACAACGAAAATCAAAAAGAAAAACAGACAAATGTCGAAATTAAAAGGAGTTATATTATGTGCAAAGCAGCGGAAGTCGGAAAAATAGTTATAAATAAATGTATTGACCGAGATATTTTTATAAACACACAAAAACTGCAAAAGTTGTTGGTTTTAATGCAGGTTGAATGTATTAAGCGATCCAATAAAGTTTTGTTCAAAGAAGATATTGTTATATGGAATTGTGGTGTAGCAATTAAAGAGGTTGATGTTGAGTTCGCATCTGAAGCAATAGGTTTTTCTTCCAAACAGCAAGAATACATTTCGTTATTGGATAAAGAATTGGAAAGCATCAACCATATAATTAGCAAATATGGCGATTACAATGCGTATGAGATAAATAAATTAGCAGAGATACAAAACCTATACGAGCTTGGAGAAACCAAGTTAGAAACAGGTGTTATCCATATCAAAGCAAATAAACTTTTGGAGAAATACGGAAAAAATGAAACTACTTGAATTTATCGATAAATTAAATACTTCTTCAAATGAAAAAATTCGCAGTTTGACCGATTGTGCAATAAACGAGATTACAGAATATAATAACAATAACGCAATAGCCCAAAAAATAAAAAGCCTTAAAGAAAATGAGTTTACAGATTTCGGAGACAAAATCACTACATGCATACAAATATGCGACCTCAAAACAAAAGGAATGGAAGGTCTTAACGAAGATCCCTATTTTGAAAAAATAAAATCGTTTAAAGAGATACTTAGCAGAATAAGTAGCATTATTCAGACAGAGGGAAAAATTCGTTCAAGCAAGAAATCTCGAAAAGATTCAGATTATGCAATAGTTCAAAATTTGGATGTTATACATGAGCAGATTCAAAAATTGAATTTGGTGCAAGAGTCAGCTAACGCCGCAATTAACAGTGCAGAAAACACAAGAAAGGAATTGGATTCAAAAACTTTCCAACTTTTGATTAACACCGTTGCAATATTGGGAATATTCGTCGCTATAGCATTTACCGGCTTTGGAACCATGTCTATATTTTCAAATATAGATCTTCGAACGTCGCTCCTGAGCACCGAAGCTTTTATAAAAAATGTCTTCTTCATCCTCTTGGTTTCTACGTTGGTCTACAATCTGTTGATAGTTCTTGTTTATTTTATATTCAAGTTATCTCGTCCCTTTAGTATCTCCGAGTCTAATGATAAAAACTCATCTAAAAACATCAATACGTTTGGAGAGAATGTAAATCTTTTCCCGTTTATTTTTGCAGACGCAACACTAATCCTACTTACTATTGCCTCGTTTGTTGCAACGTTCTTTGTCTGACAAGCACATAAATACGATATGTCCGAAAAAACTAAAACATTCATCAAAGATCTTGCCCTTATGATCCTGATTCCCGTACTGCTTGTATTCATCTACATAGCGTTTGACGATGACGATGAATACACCTACGCTGATGTATGCAGGATACAGGAGGAAGCCTATCAGGAAGGCTATCAGGAAGGCTATGAGGCAGGCTACGAAGACGGCAAAAGCAAATAATGACAACACCCGCAAGGAATCCTTGCGGGTGTTGTTTTTAATTATTTCCCTTGGCAACTCTTAAAGCATACTGATCAGCCTTTTCTTTTGCAATTTTCTTTGCACTTTTCAAAACCGATTGTCTTGCCGCGTCGGTTCTCGCAGAACCGAGATGATCTTCAACGTAGCTCCAATATTCGCCTTCGTATATTGTCTGATACTCAACGTATTGAATATCGGTCAGAGCGTATTCCTTGCCCTGCGAATCTTTGATCTTGCTCTGCATGACCGCGGGCAATAAGCTCGTGTCCTTGCAAGCCGCAACGGTATCGTATACCGCCTTCTCTGCCGCACTCCGATCTCCGTTGTCAGTAGCCTTGCGGTACTCAATGATCATATCCAACACGGTGCGCTTAGCCCTTCTGCTCGCAGAATCCTCCTTCTGCCCCTTCGTCAAGGCGTAATACCTTGAGTAGAAGGTTTTTATGTTGTCGTCGAGCTTTGCATCAATAGAAATCTCCATATCGTCGGTATTAGACTTCTTCGCCTTGGCAGAAGCGTCAGCCTCGTCATAAAGCCAGTTTACAATATCGTTGGAATATTGATTGTCCTTAACGTAAGTGTTCTGCACTCCAAGCGTAAGATCCACGTTCTCGCTTCCCACTGGGAAAAGCGCCTTCTGCACCTTCCAATATCCTCCGAGCGTTTGACCGAAGAAATAATCTATCTGCACAGGGCTCCAATCAAGACCAAGCTCCGCCGCGGCTTGACCAAGCCAGTAGGCGATCATACTCGTCCGTCTTGTGTATCGGTCCTGTGTTTCATATCCCTGAAGCGAAGTAGACTCAATGGGACGACCAAGAAAATCCTTGTTTGCGCGAAGATCAGATACAACTCCAATCATACCCAAGGATCCAAGCGCTCCGTCCACACCGTCGGTAACAAGATCGGAAAGGAAGGGCGGCAGGAAATTGTCTGCCACGTATTCCCCGAACTCGTTGTAAGCATAATCGTTACCGCCGATGTATTCGCACGTCGTTTCCACAAAGGTTGAAAGCACGGCGATCTCACGAGGCTTGGGGATAGCAAAATATCTTCCGTCACCGAGAGGAATGTTCCAATACGTATTCTTAGTGTAATTTGACAGTAAACGGTAGTTTTCCTCGTCCTCGTCGTCCCAGTTGTTAAGCGCGTAGAACAATGCTCCGAGAGCCGCGCTCACCGCAACGTAAGCCGTCACTCTGCCCACGATGGCCTTGGATCTTGTTTCCTTAGGCACGTCGGCGCAGGTGATCCAGCGTCGGAATTTGTCAAGACCCTGAACGCTGGCGTTGAAGAACGGAACCGCCTTGTTAAACTCACGCGATAACCGTCCGCCCCTCTTAAAGTTGACGGTAATATCCTGCGACTCATAAAAAGCCTCCTGCGGACTCATTCCCTGCTCTCGCATCATTATGTAAGTTGCGATTCTCGGGCCCGATTCCACCGTCTCACTGACAAAGCTCAACGTGTTAAGCGGATTGGCGTAATAAGTCGCACTTTGAAGCTTCGTAGAGTTCTTGATCTTCTTTCTCGCCCTTTTAGCAAGATCCACGTCAGCCGTGTATGCGCTGGTCTGACCGCCTCCAAGAGCGTAATATTCCTTGATATAAGGCAGATTCTTCGTGTCAACCTTGCCGGCGCTCACCTTGTTAAGATAAGCCTCGCCCATAGCAGGAAAAGCCTTCAGAGGATTCTTCTGCTTTGAGTAGGTGAAGAAGGTCATCATATCACGAGGGAAGTTCGAGAAGATACTCCATATAATGTTGTTACCGGTGATATTCGAGGTCATAAAGCGGCTTACCACCGCGTAAGCTTCAAGAATACCGTTCATTTTCTTCTGCGACATGCTGGTAAGCGATTCAAGCAAAAGAGCATCGTTTATCTTCCAAAACTCCTGCTTTCCGTTTCGAAGAACCGTAACAACGTCACCGTGCGCCTTACCCTGGCCGTACTGCACAAGCACGTCGTCGATCGTTGATTCTATGATTTCGTCAACCTTGGACCAAGTCTCCGATTTAGCGCTTTTAGAGGTTGCCGAATTTTCCCTGTTGACATTTTTGCTGTTTTGTGGTATCTTATCTGTGGGGTGACCTTCGTCGCGGATTCCCTCGCCATTTTGGCGGTTGGCTCCGTTTGAGAACGACGAGGTCGCCTTTTTTGTTCCGTATTTCTCAGCATCTTTATCAAGCGCGCGTTTCTTTGCCTCGATTTGCGCATTGTTCAAAAATCCATCAGGAATGTATTTGAAAAAATTTTCATCTTTTATATTGATTTTTGAAAACAAATCTGCTATACTTATATTAGAGACAGGTAGCAGGTATGTCGACGCTTGATTTTTATCGAGTGTGGTATTACCCACGACGCCTGTCTCGATTTTTGTTAATGCAACGGCTAAATATAACCTGTTTGCATTGTCAACGAATTGTTTTACTTCAAACTGAACAGGTACGATTGAATTCCCTTCTGCAAAAGCACTCATCATAACAAAGGTCTGAACTAGCTGCTTGTTTTCCAAATCCGTTCCCGCTCCCTTGTCACTATGTATTTCTATTAAAACAGAATTATCCAACAGCTTTTGCAGATTCAGAACGACCTTAGCCAAATCTGCAAACGATCCACCATATGCCGTTGCTTGTGAATTGAGACTTTTGCGCAACCCGCCGCCCGTAAATTCAAAGTCAACCTCTATCGCGTCGGTTTTGTATCGTTTAAGATATCCTAACTCACGCAATTTTTTAATTAGCGGCTTTTCAATCTCACTCTTGATATTCTTTTCAAGATACTCAAAATCAATATCGAATTTCGGATCGATTTCTATTTTTTGAGGTTGGATGGATTTACCTTTAAGAATCTCATATCTTTCCGCATCATCCATATCTATCCGGATGTCGGCAGAGGCTTGCCCGCTCGCTCTCGCTTGCGTATCACTCTCCATCTCCACCTCCGCCAAAAGCTCGCTAATACCCGCCGCACCGAATGCGTTGTGAATCTTAGCCTTCACGCCCGTAAGGTCGGCGGTCTTTTTCTTCATAGGTGTAGGAACCTTTTCCATGAACATAGCGTCAGCGCCCAGACTCTCCGCCTGCGCCGTGATCTCCAGCATAACGTTGTTTCTCACACCGGCATTGACCATCTTTACGATGTTGTTTATGATGTTATCTACGGGATGCACAATGTCAAGTCCGCTTCCTATCGCCTTCTTTACCGTGCTGTTCTGGTTCGCGTAGCCTCTCTTGGCTCCGATCCTTCCCGCCTTACCTACGGCTCGGTTCAAGGGAACGTAGAAATTCCAACGTTTCGCCCATGCCTCGGCAACCTCAGAGGGCAAAAGTCCGGTGTCTACCGCCCAGGTCTTCAGGAATTGTCTTTGGAACTCGTAAAGCTTGTCCGCCGCCTCCTTAAATTCCGGATGCGCCACCTCCAGCTTCGCCTGTCTCTCCGCCATGAAAGAAGCCGTGTTCTTTCTCGGATCG
>JAZMZI010000089.1:0-24815 GCA_045585895.1 Eubacteriales bacterium | reverse complement strand
GAGATGTGAGAAGCCTCGGTGAAGGTGGTGTAGATCGTCTTTATGGTGTCGGCGGTGACCTCAACGCCGGAGGCGTCAAGCTGCTTTGCAACCTCGGTGGTAAGCTCAAGCGCTTTCTTGGGAATGTAACCCTTACCGAAGTTGTCGGCAAGCGCCTGTTTCATTTCAGCCATGGTTACCTTCTTCTCCTCAAAGACGAGAGTCTTCATAGCGAGAAGCGCGTCGGTCATGTTAGCGATACCAAATCCCTGAGGACCGGTGAAGTTATAGTGTGCGCCACCCTCCTGAAGGGAGATACCCTTTTCGATACAGTCGTTGCAGAGGCAAGACTGGAAGGGGAGAGGACAACGAACGCTATGAGCGTAGTCAACTGCGTTGTCGGCGTGAACCATCATCTCAATGAAGTGGAGCTGCTGAGCCTTGTATGCCTCGAAGAACTCCTCAAAGGTGGTCATCTTCTCGACGTCACCGGTCTGGAGACCGATAAGCTCGCCCTTATCCATACCGTTAGAGAAGACAAGCTCGAGAGGACGGCACATATTGAAGAATGCAGCGTCGTGCCAACCGTCGGTTCTCGCGCCCTTCTGAGGCTCAACGCAACCGATTATGCAGTAATCACGCGCGTCCTCAAGGGTAAGACCGCGGGACATGATCGAGGGGATAATTACCTCGTCGTTATAGAATGCGGGAACACCGAGACCTTCACGGGTAACGGCAGCCGCCTTGATAAGCAGGTCGTGAGGAGTGCAGTTCCACACGCGGATGGAAAGGGAAGGCTGGGGGAGACGGACGTGCATGGTAGCCTCCATACACATATAAGAGAGGTCGTTGGTTACGTCAACACCCTCTTCGTTCTGCCCGCCGACGATAAGGTTCTGGAAAAGACCGTAGCCTGCGAAGCCCTCGGCGCTTGCCGCGTCTCTGACCTTGTTGAGGTCGTTGAGCTTTACCCAGATGCAGTCGAGATATTCCTGAGCCTGCTCGTAGGTGAGCTTGCCCTCGTCCATATCTTTCTTGAAGAAGGGGTACATATACTGGTCGAAGCGTCCGGGAGAGATAGAGTGACCGCTGGACTCGCACTGAAGAAGCTGCTGAATGAACCAGAAGGACTGGCAAGCCTCGAAGAAATCTCTTGCGGGCTTTGCGGGAACTCTGTCGCAGTTCTCGGCGATCTTCAAAAGCTCTGCCTTACGGGTGCTGTCGGTACATTCCTGCGCTTCCTTAAGAGCCAAGTCGGAATAGCGACGAGCGTAAGTAATAACTGCCTCACAGCTCTCAATTACGGATTCAAGGAAGTTCTTGCGGCGCAGATAATCACCGTTGCCGATGTAAAGCTTTGCAAGCGCCTCGCGGGTCTCGTCCATTACGCCCTCAAGTCCCTTGTTAAGAACCTTGGCGTAGTCAACGTTGATGTGACCGATACCGTTGTAGAAGTAGTTGCCTACGGTAAAGATACCGTGGTTCATAAATACGTCCAACACCTCAGGGTCCATGGACTGAGCCGCAAGGTCGCTGACGGTCTTGCCCTTCCAATAGGGGTATACCTTCTTAAGTCTTTCAACGGTGGAGGGGGATATATAGAACGGGTCGGCTTCTCTTGTAGCGACTGTGTCGTATTCTTTTTCAAGCCACTCGAAGGAGTATTCGGGGAAGGTCTGACATCCTCTGGGCGCTATCGAGTTACTGCCTACGATAAGCTCCTCGGGACGGATAACTATCGGAATATTCTCCATAATGTGGCGGAAAGCCTTGGAGCGTCTCTTTACGATGGGAAGTCCCTCGGTCTCCTTGTAGCTTTCGGTGATCAGCTCGGCTCTGTCTGCCTCGATCTCGGGCATATTGGCGTAGAGGTGATCGATGAGCCTCTGAATTCTGGGGCTCTTATCTATTACGAATTTGATCTGACTCATAATTAAATCTCCATTAGAAATTTTGTGGAGTTGCTTTTTGTCGCAATAATTCAAAAAATTACTCGCAACACGATAGCAGATAAATTTTGTTTTAAATCAACCCCATTTACAATATTTTGTACGGGGTCAACCTAATCCTTTTTTGTGGGAAGTTTTGAGGGGCTTGGGGAACTTTTTCAAAAGTTCCCCAAACGCATCCCACGATTTCCTCGCGCCCTTAGATCTGTTCCCAGAGGTCAGCGTGAGGAGCGGCGATAACAGAGCTTCCGAAGAATACGCCCTGATCCTTTGCGTGCTGTGCGCCCGCTTCAACGGCGGCGGTAACGTCACCGACGTCACCGGTCACGAGGCAAACGCCCTTACCGCCCATACCGCGGGAGGTGCGAAGCTCGAAGATGGAGACCTTAGCGGTCTTAACTGCAATATCAGCCGCCTTGATGATAGAAGCGGCAGAGAAGGTCTCGATGATACCGAGACTGCCCTTCTTTTCGGTGGGAGCGGTACCGAAGAGAGCGGTGATGACCTGAGGATCGATGCGACCCATAATAGAGGAGTCAACGAGCTTTTCGTCGAAACGGCTCTTAACGTGATCAACCGCGCTTGCTACGTCGGAGATAGTGCCGGTGAGAATGATCTCGTACTTACCGGGGCAAGCCGAGTGAGCGGTAACGACTCTTACGCCTGCGCTCTTGAGAGCTGCGTCGGTAGCCTCGATACCCTTTGCTATGCTTTTAAGTTCAATTACACCTATTGCCTGATACATTTATGTAATTCCTGCCTTTCTTTCAATAAAGCCGTCAAACAGCCTCGATGATGACCTTGTTGTCATCAACGTAGGTTACCTTGCCCGAGATCGATGCGAACTGGGGAATAGAAAGTCCGGGAGCTGCGTCTGCGATCTTCTGTGCTTCTACAACCATATCGCCAACCTTAACGGTGGGGATAGCCTTAGCACCGATGTGAGTGCCCATGGGAACTTCAACTCTCTTGACCTTGAGCTTGTCAAATACAAACTCGGGAACAACATCGTACTTGTGAACGTTAAGAATGTCCTCCCAGCGGTGAGAAGCGATCATTCTGTTTGGACGGTCTGCGGAAACCTTGTATTCCATGCCTGCTTCGGGAGTAAATCTCATCTTGTTCTTGGCAAGTATGCCCTTGAGATTGAGAATAACGTCCTTGGGGGAGATCTCCTGACAGCATACCTCTGCGCAGATTCCGCAAGAACAGCAAAGCGAAGCGGTGGTAATAAGCTCGGGATGATCTGCCGCCGCGGTACCGCTGGCAACTCTGATCATCTTGTGAGGCTCGATGGGGTAACCCAGAGTGTGTCTCGGACACATTTCTGTACATCTTGAGCAACCGCAGCAAGCGGAGGAGGCGCGACGAAGCATATCGTCGATATGTACCTGCTTGTTCTTTACCGCGCGGGCGGTCTTGGGGATGATCAAGAAACTCTTGGAAGTTCTGTTTACTACGATACTGTTAAGATCGTCGAGCTTACCCATAGAAGGACCGCCGTTGATCAGTGCGTGGGTCTCGGGATTGAAGCTGATACCCAGCATATCGAAAACGTCCTTAAGTCTCGTTCCGATAGGAGTTTTAACCACATATCTCTTGGGAAGATCTCCGCCGATGGTGAACCAGTCGGAAACTACGGGGCGGTTCATATTGTAAGCGCGCCATACGTTGTAAACGGTCTCACCGTTGAATACGATGATTCCCGAGGTGATGGGAAGGCAACCGGGCTTAACTACGCGACCCGTAGTCTCGTAGATAAGGTTGATCTCGTCACCCATAGGATAAACGTTGGGGAGGAGCTTTACGGAAACTCCCTCGCCGAGGATCTGACCGTCGGTGTAGCCAAGCATATGACCTCTGTGCTCCTTGATGGAGATGTAGGTGTGCTTGATGCCCGTGTTTTCCATAATTATCTGCGCACCGCCAACGATCTTGTCCATTTTTTCACGCATAAGCATGAAGTCGGTGTAGATAAGAGGCTCGCATTCTGCGCAGTTGATGACCAGAAACTCAGCGCCCTCGGCAAGCTTTGCGTAGGAAGGAAATCCCGCTCCGCCCGCGCCGACGATACTGTGGTCTTGCATTATTTTTTTTAATTCATCTAAAGACATAATATTCCTCTTTTTTTAGTAAAAACTGTACGGTTAGCTCTGTTTTTTATCAACGACTCCGACGACGACGGCATCAACGGGGGAATTTTCGTCTCCGACCGCAACGCGCGCACTGCTACCCGTGGTTACGAGAACCACTTCGCCGATACCCGCGCTGACAGTGCGGTCAACGGCAACGATAAATTTGTCGGTAAGCTCGTTCTTTTCAATTACCTGAATTTCAAGAAACTTATATCCGATAAGCTTGTCAAGCTTGTTGGTGGACACGATGTTTCCGATAACTTTTCCTTTTAACATTTTTTAACCTCTGTATGTAAAGTTATTATTTTACGGGGGTTACGGTAGAACCGTTCTTGAAGCCTACTGCGTTAGCGTCGTCTGTGTCAACGTGCATTTCAAGGCGGAAGTCCTTATGAACTCTTACCTGAACGTCGAACCAACGGGTCCTCTTAGTGCCGCTCATAGCGTCAACGTCGATATAATCGCCGTCCTTGACGCCGAAGTGCGCGGCGTCATCGGGAGACATATGGATGTGACGGTTAGCGATAATGCAACCCTGAGAGAGTCTTACGATGCCCTTGGGCCCGATAATGGTTATGGGAGAGGATCCCACGAGGCTGCCCGACTCGCGAACGGGAGGCTTTACCTTCAGAACGTAAGAATCGGTAACCGAGATCTCTACCTGACTTGCCTTTCTGAGAGGGCCGAGAACTCGAACTCCCTCGATAGCTCTCATAGAGGGACCGACGATGGTCAGGGTCTCCTTACAAGCGTACTGACCGGGCTGGGAGAGATCCTTAAGGTGAGTTAATTCATATCCGGGACCGAAAAGGGTCTCCAGATCTTCCTTTGTCAAGTGAATGTGACGGTTGGAGATTCCAACGGGGATCTCGTAACCGGTTTTAGCAGGCTCGGAGGACTCTTTCATCTCCGAAACGATCTTTTTTACGATATTTTCAATATCCTGGGTCGAAATGCTCATTTTTTTTCATGTTCCTTTCGATTATTTGCGATAATTTTCTTATGAAGAAATTTAAAATGCTTTTCGCAGATCAAAAGGCAGCACGAAAGTCCCCTTTACCGCAGGAAAATAACTTTGCATCAAAAATCTCTTGCTATAAAATTGTTTAAATAACTTCATACGAAAATTATCTCGGTGGTGTGTCTTGCCCGAATTTTTTCGGGCAAGACACATAGCGCGTTTCGCAGCGCGTCTGCTTTTCTCGCTATATTAGCCGAGAGTAGGGAGGAGCTTGTTAACGTCGGTGTGAGGTCTGGGGATAACGTGAGTAGCTACTACTTCGCCGAGGTTAGCTGCTGCTGCGCCGCCTGCCTCAACTGCTGCCTTAACTGCTCCAACGTCGCCACGGACCATAACGGATACGAGTCCGCTACCGATCTTCTCGGAACCGATAAGCTGTACGTTAGCTGCCTTAACCATAGCATCTGCTGCTTCGATTGCTGCTACGAGACCTCTGGTCTCTACCATTCCTAATGCTTCATTCATGATAAAAATCTCCTTTTTGGATAAATTTTTTAATAATTAATTTTTTCAGACTGTGCTATCTAAACCAATAAAATTTTTCGTTGACAAGGCGCACCGGAGAGCGCAAGGTGAAGCCTTACCTGTTTGTAAGACGAGCCGCACTCGAGGAGCAACGCCGTCAGCGGAATATTTTAGAAGGTTTAGACACCCTTGTCCGTTTTAATAAATTTGATAATGTCGGGGTGAGGACGTGCGATAACTTCGTTGCACATAACACTTCCGACTTCTTTAGCGGCTTCGACTCCTGCCTCAAGTGCGGCAGTTACCGCCGAAACGGTACCTTCAACAACAACTGTCACGAGTCTTCCGCCCAAGCGCTTTTCGACGTGGATGAGTTTAACGTCCGCCGTCTTAACCATTGCGTCAAGTCCGACTATAGCCGTAACCATAGCTTGAACTTCAAGCAGTGCAATTGCTTTTTCCATAGTTTTGTCTCCTAAAGAATTTGCGGGGAGAGGAATAGTGATAGGCATAATACCTATTCACTATTCACTCTTACCTCTTACTTCTCGGTTAGATCAACCGAGTGTGGGGAGAAGCTTGTTAACGTCGGTGTGAGGTCTGGGGATAACGTGAGTAGCTACTACTTCGCCGAGTCTGGATGCTGCTGCACCGCCTGCCTCAACTGCTGCCTTAACTGCTCCAACGTCGCCGCGAACCATAACGGATACGAGTCCGCTACCGATCTTTTCGGAACCGATGAGCTGTACGTTAGCTGCCTTAACCATAGCATCTGCTGCCTCAATTGCTGCTACGAGACCTCTGGTCTCTACCATTCCAAGAGCTTCATTCATGATAAAATTCTCCTTTTTTATAAATACAAATTTTTTTTACTTTTTGTGAGGACTTATTTTACGTCCATGTTTCTGAGCTTGTCTCTGCCGGTCGCGGTAAGATCTGCGAACCACTGAACCTGATCGTCAAGTCCCGCGATCACCTTGGAGGTGATGTAAAGGCCTCTCTTTTCAGCTTCCGCAACTCCTGCGTCGTGAGCCGACTGGACAGCACCCGCGTTACCCATGAACTTTACCACCATAACCAGCGGTACTGCGCACTTTTCTGCGTTTGCGGGTTTGTTTTTGTCGATGGCTACAACCTTAACGTCTGCCGTCTTCGCAACGGTGTCCGCTACTACTATCGAGGTCGTGTAGCCGTAGACCTCAATCATTCCAAGTGCCTGAGCCATATCGGTGACCTCTTATCACTCGTTGATATAGCAGATCTTGATACCCTTCTGCGCTACGTTGGTTTCCATAGCCTCGTTCATCTTGTCGAGAGGGAAGGAGTGAGTAATAAGATCCTCGATCGGAATGTTCATCTCGCGGCACTGCTTAAGGAATGCCACGGTCTTGGGGTAATCTTCTGCGGAGTAGTCCCAGGAGCCGACGATGTCGATCTCCTTGTTGCACATTGCAAAGTGGGGATTTACCTGATACTCTCCGTTGTTTACGAAGAAGCCCATCTCGCACATACCGCCGCCGCGGCGGATGTAGCTGTAGATGTCAGCTGCCGCTACGGGAGCGCCCGTGCACTGATATGCGAAGTCAACGCCTACGTTGTTGGCGATAGCCTTGACCTTAGCAACTCTCTTGTCAAGAGTGTCCTCGTCGGGACGGCGGAAGCAGATAGTGGTTTTAGCACCCATCTTTTCCGCAACCTTAAGTCTGTCCTCGTTACCGTCAACCGCGATGATGTGGTTGATACCTGCGGCGCGGAGGACCGTGATCATTACGAGACCAACGGGGCCGCAACCCTGAACGAGAACCTTGGAGCCGAAGTTAAGAAGACCGGTCTTCTGACCTCTCTCGAGAGCGTGTACGCAAACGCAAGCAAGCTCGAGGATCATTCTCTGCTTGAGGTCAAGCTCGTTGACCTGGAAGTATGTAACTCCGTATCCGCCCTTGATCACCATGTAATCGGCGAACCAACCGTTTACTCTGTTGCCCTCAGCGGTACCTCTCTTGTCACCGATCAGACCGAAAACGCCCTGATTGTCACAAAGATTGGTTCTGCCGGGAACCATGCGGCAAGCATAGCAGTCGCCGCAGCTGAGAACGCTGGTTACTATCTTGTCGCCAACTCCGAGGGGCTTGCCCGCGGTGTCGGTCTTTACGTTTTTACCGACCGCAACGACCTCACCCGTGCCCTCGTGACCGAGGATTACGGGAATAAGACCGAAGGGGTCCATTTTCCACTCGTGTACGTCGGTTCCGCAGATACCTGCGCCTTCAACTCTGACGAGAATATCGTCGTCGCCGAGAGCGGGGATCGGGATCTCCTGTACCTCGATGTTCTTGGGACCGGTAAGCATTGCAACGTGAGCGGTAGTGGGAATGGGGCCTTGAGCCTTAGCGGCAGTGCCCTGACCCATGGAGCTTATCACGGAGCGAACGATGCTTTCGATCTGAGAAGCTGTGATATCCATGTTATGTATATCCTTTCGTAGATTACTATCGAGCGAGTTGTGAATAATGAAGCTTTTTGCTTGCAAAAAGCAACCTCAACTCTTCACTTTTCACTCTTCACTTTTATTTAAATAATTCTAAAGCTGTCAACCATTACGCAACGGCGCTTTCTTGTGAAGGAACGAGCCGAGGTGATACCCTCGCCGGTAGGACCTGCGATTGTGAATGTGGTGTGACCCTCGCCGCCAAAGCCGATTCCCGCGTAAGAGGGGGCGTTCTTGACGAAGATAGTGGTCTCAACAGCTCTTGCGAATGCGGTGAGGTTGTCGATGTTCTTGGAGTGCATGTGAGCGGTGTGGCGGTTGCCGTGCTCAGCCTTAACGGCAAGATCAATAGCCTCATCAATGTTCTTTACGCGAACGATGCCGAGGATAGGCATCATAAGCTCTTCCTGAACGAAGTCGTGCTCGAAGGGAACCTCAGCGATAGCGCAACGGATCTCGGGACCGACCTTGATGCCGATCTTCTCAAGGATCACGCGGCAGTCGCGTCCGACGCAATCGCGGTTAACGATCTTCTTGACCTTGCCGTCCTTGCCTGCCTTCTCGACGAGAACTACCTTTGCAAGCTCGTCAGCCTGCGCTCTGGTAAGAAGGATACAGCCGTTCTTTTGCATTCCCGCGATAAGTCTGTCGGCAACGTTTTCGAAAACGAATACCTCCTTTTCCGCAATGCAGGGAAGGTTATTGTCGAAGGTACATCCGTCGATGATGTCCTTTGCCGCCTTGTCGATATCGGCGGTGTCGTCTACGATAACGGGGGGATTGCCCGCGCCCGCGCCGATAGCCTTCTTTCCGGAAGAAAGAACCGCCTTAACTACTCCGGGGCCTCCCGTGCAGACGAGAAGCTTGATGGAGGGATGCTTGTACATTACGTTAGCGGTATCAAGAGTAGGCTTGATAACGCTGGCAACGAGTACCTCGGGACCTCCCGCGCTGTGTACCGCTCTGTTGACCAGGTCGACTGCGTAGTTGGAGGTAGCGATAGCGCCGGGGTGGGGGTTGAATACAACGCCGTTTCCTGCGGCTATCATACCGATACTGTTACAGATGACCGTCTCGGAGGGGTTGGTGGAGGGAGTGATCGCTCCGACGACTCCGAAGGGAGCCATCTCGGTGAGGGTAAGACCGTTATCACCGGTTCTTGCTTCCTCAATAATGTCCTCGGTACCGGGGGTCTTGTCAGCCACCAGATTGTGCTTTGCAAACTTGTGGTCAACGCGTCCCATTTTCGTCTCGGCAACGCCGATCTCTGCCATAATATGAGCCTCGGCTCTGGTGAGACTGCGGATAGCCGTGATTATCTTTTCTCTGTCAGCAACGCTCATGGAGCGAACCGCTCTGTAGCCTGCGTTTGCTACTTCGATAGCCTCTTCCATGGTAGCGTAAACACCGATGAATTTGCGTCCCTTATACTGGGTGGAATCGAATGCTTTGGCTACGGGAGCGGCAGAAGCTGCGGGAGCTGACTTAAACTCGGACACAACTCTCGAAACGATTTCGCTGATTTGTGCCTCTGTGAGATTGAGTGCCATTTTGAATCTCTCTCCTTTCGTCAGATTTGTGAGACGTTATAAATATAACTTAATGAAGAAAACTTCGTCTCGAATTATCTGCCGAGAGCAGCGAGGACCTTCTTGGTGATCTCGGATACGAGAGCGTCGCCCTCGTTAGCTGCAGGAGCTGCGTGGTCGCCGCAGGTGCACTTGCCGCCGTTATCCTTGCACTTGCAGTTTGCAGTGCCGTTGTTGGGGCAGGACTTGCAGCCGGGGTGCTTACCGGGAAGGTTGAACTTCTTACGAAGCTCCATAAGTCTCTCAAGCTCGTAGCAGGAGATCTCTTCGATGTGAGCGTTCTTGCCTACGCCGATCTGACGAGCGTAAAGGTTGATCTTTGCGTTGAACTCAACCTCTTCCATGGTGAAGCAAGCTCTCTGAAGGGTGTTACCAACGGTAAGAGCACCGTGGTTCTTCAAAAGGAATGCGTCGTGCTTCTGGATGTAGGGCATAAGGGACTCGGGGATCTCCATGGTGGAGGGCATACCGTAGTCACAGGTAGGAACGTGACCGATGGTAAGAATTGCCTCGGGGAGAATGTACTGGTCGAGCTCTACGCCTGCAACGGTGAAAGCGGTTGCAACGGGGGGATGAGCGTGAACGACTGCGTTAGCGTCGGGACGCTCCTGATAAACTCTCATGTGCATCTTGATCTCGGAAGAAGGATTGAGCTTACCGTCGATCTTGTTGCCCTGACCGTCGATCTTAATGATCATATCGGGGGTCATAAAGCCCTTGGATACACCGGTAGGAGTGCAGTAGTACTCGTTGGGACCAACCTTAACGGAGATGTTACCGTCGTTAGCTGCTACGAAACCGTGATCGTAAATTCTTTTACCGATGTCACAGATTTCCTTTTTGATTTCGAAAGATGATTGTGCCATAGTTTTGTATTCCTTTCACAAATTTATTTCAAAATATTTGTTTACAAAAATTATTTAACGAGCTCGTAGGTGTCGGATGCGATCATAAATTCCTCGTCGGTGGGAATTACGACTACCTTTACCTTTGAGTCGGGAGCGCTGATGACTGCGTTTTCACCGTGAACGGCGAAGTTTGCGTCTCTGTCCATCTTGATGCCGAAGAACTCCATGTTATCGCCGATTCTCTGACGGCTTCTTGCGTCGTTTTCACCGAGACCTGCGGTGAAGATAAGCACGTCAAGACCATTCATTTCCGCTACGTAGGAACCGATGATCTTCTTTGCGCTCATCATAAGAAGGTCGAGAGCAAGCTGTGCTCTTTCGTTGCCTTCGCCTGCTGCCTGCCAAACGTAACGCGCGTCGTTGGAAACGCCCGAAACGCCGAGAAGACCGGACTTCTTATTGAGAGCGTCGTTTACTTCGGAAACAGTCATGCCGCTCTGCTTGCAAACGTACTCGATGATAGAGGGGTCGATGGTTCCGCAACGGGTACCCATGGGGAGACCCTCCTGAGGAGTGAAGCCCATAGAAGTATCGATTGCCTTTCCGCAATCAACCGCGGTGATGGAGGAGCCTGAGCCGATGTGGCAGGATACGATCTTGGTCTTGTTATAATCAAGTCCTAAGAATTCGCAAGCTTTTGCGGAAACGTAGCGGTGGCTCGTTCCGTGGAAACCGTAACGGCGAACACCGTATTTTTCGTACCACTCGTAGGGAAGTGCGTAAACGTAGGACTTAGGCTCGAATTCGGAGTAAAAAGACGTGTCAAATACGCCGACGTGGGGGATCTTATCCATCAGAGCCTTACAAGCGGCAACGCCCTTGAGAGCGGGAGGGCCGTGAAGGGGATTGATGGGAATGATCGATTCGATGTACTTGATCTCTTCCTCGCCGAGCACGCAGGACTTGGAAAGCTTGCCTCCGTGAGCAAATCTGTGGCCGACCGCGCTGATCTCGTCAACGCTTGCGATAACGCCAAGCTCGGGATCGGTGAGAAGCTTAAGCACAAGTGCGATAGCCTCGTTGTGGGTGGGCATGGGGTAGTCTGCCTCGTAGGTCTCCTTGCCGGGGCGCTTGTGAGTAATAGCACCGGTAAGTCCGATCTTTTCGCACAGACCCTTAGCCAAAACCTTGCCGTTCTCCATATCGAAAAGCTGATACTTGAGAGAACTGCTTCCGGCATTGATTACCAGAATTTTCATAGTTTGGACCGTTCCTTTCTTTGCGAGAACGTCGAAATTGACGATTCTGCGCATATATTGAAGTAAAAATAGAATTTTTGTGGATTTCGCCGTAATTTTGGCGAAAACGGCAAAAATCGCTCTACACCATATATTATAACAGATTTAATACCTATTTGCAAGAGGTTTGATGAATTTGACCTTAAAATAGTGTACGAAATTAAAGGGTGGTTTTTTTGCAAAATTTATAAAAAAATGCCACTGACAAAAAATTAACTCTCTATTGTGACAAATAATTAACATTTACCACCTAATTAATGGAAATATATACAGTTTTTACAAGTTATTACATTTATTCACATTGACAAAAATTTATCGAAAAATCAAAGCAAAATAAAGGTTTTTATATAGATTTCGGGGAATTTTCAAAATACCTATTGTAAAGATTAAAAAAATTTGTTATAATAGCGGTATAATGGATAAATGTGCCCGAAAGGAGGGGTGTCTTATGAAAAAACTGTATAAAAATGCGATGCTTTATACCGAGAACAAGGACGGCGAGATTGTATTCGATCAGGGCTGGTTGCTGACCGACGGAGAACGTATCGCGGCAGTGGGATTTGACGAAAACGACGTTAACTTCGTTGAAGCTGACGAAACCGTTGATCTCGGCGGAGCAAAACTTGCCCCCGGACTTATCGATATCCACACTCACGGACGGGCGGGCGGCGATTTTAATTCTGCCGACACCGACGTTATGGCTAAAATGTCACGTTCCTATCTTGAAAGCGGTGTGACAAGCGTTATGCCCACCCTTGCGTCCGACACTCTTGACGGACTTTACCGTTCCATAGATAATATATCCAAGGCGAAGCTTTGGGGGGCTGAAAATTTTGTCGGGGTACATCTTGAAGGCAGATACCTCAATAAAAAGAAGAGAGGAGCGCATGCGGAGCACCTGTTGGCACCTCTCGAAGCTACCGAAATCGAAAAGCTTATAATAGAAATGAAAAAAGTCGGATCAGTGCACGTCAGCGCGGCGCTTGAGCTTGATACTGACGGCAGCTTTACGGAAGCGGCGCTTGACGGAGGTGCGACTCTCGGTCTTGCGCATACCGACGCGACCTTTGCAGAGGCGGAGAGGGCGTTTCTGCGCGGAGCGGTCTCCTTGACGCATACTTACAACGCTATGTCGTCCTTTCATCACAGAGACGGCGGTGCCGTGGGCGCGGGCCTTCTTAATGATGACGTATATTGTGAGCTTATCGTCGACGGATTTCACGTTTCTCCCGAGGCGGTGAAGCTTGCTTATAAAATGAAAAAGCGAAAACTGATACTTATTACCGATTCTATGGAAGCTACGGGTATGCCCGACGGTGAGTACAGTATCGCGGGACTTCCCGTGACCGTAAAGGACGGCAAGGCGAGAACCCACGAGGGAGCTATCGCGGGCAGTACGCTTTCACTTATCGACGGTGTTAAAAATCTTGCCGCTTTTGCGGATATCTCCTTTGCCGAGGCTCTTTACAACGCTACAGCGGCTCCCGCGAAAATGCTGGGTATATTTGATTCCGTCGGCTCTCTTGAGGTCGGCAAAACGGCGAATATGCTCTTGCTTGACAATGAAAATAATGTCCGAGAAGTCATCTTCAAGGGCGAATGCGTGAAAGGTTAAGCCTTTTGATGGGTAAATAACCCGTTTCACGCGCGAATTTTGCCTTGAAGGCAAAATTCATAGATTAGAGATCAATAATAGAAAGGCACCTGCCCATTCGCAGGTGTAAAGGTAAAAACAATGGAAAAGTATTACATCACAACGGCGATAGCCTACGCATCCAAGAAGCCCCACTTCGGTAACACCTACGAGGCGATAATGACCGACGCTATGGCGAGATACAAGAGACAGATGGGCTTCGACGTATTTATGTGTACGGGTACCGACGAGCACGGTCAGAAGATCGAGGACCTTGCTAAAGAGGCTGGCATCACTCCCAAGGCATACGTTGACGGCGTAGCGGGTGAGATAAAGACCCTTTGGGATAATATGAACGTAAGCTACGACCACTTTATCCGCACCACCGACGATTATCACGAATCTGCGGTTCAGAAGATCTTCAAGAAATTCTACGACAAGGGCGATATATATAAAGGTAAGTACGAGGGCTGGTATTGCACTCCCTGCGAGTCCTTCTTCACCGAGACCCAGGCGGAGGGCGGCAAGTGCCCCGACTGCGGCAGACCCGTGCAGAAGGCAGAGGAGGAGGCTTACTTCTTCAAGATGAGCAAGTATGCCGACAGACTTATGGAGCATATCGAAAGCCACCCCGAGTTCATTCAGCCCGAGTCGAGAAAGAAGGAAATGGTAAATAACTTCCTTAAGGTCGAGGGCGGTCTTCAGGATCTTTGCGTATCCCGTACCTCCTTTTCTTGGGGCGTTCCCGTTGATTTCGACAAAAAGCACGTCACCTACGTCTGGCTCGACGCGCTGACCAACTATATCACCGCTATCGGATTTGATCCCGACAAGTCTTACGAAGAGCAGAGCGAGAAGTTCAAAAAGTATTGGCCTGCCGACGTTCACGTTATCGGTAAGGATATTCTCCGATTCCACACGATCTACTGGCCTATCTTCCTTATGGCTCTTGATATGCCTCTGCCCAAGCAGATCTTCGGTCACCCCTGGTTCAACTTCGGCGCGGACAAGATGAGCAAATCCCGCGGCAACGTGATCTATGCCGACGAGCTTGCGGCAAGATTCGGCGTTGACGGTGTAAGATATTACGCACTCAGCGAGATGCCCTTCGCAAACGACGGAAGCATCACCTACGAGACCGTAATCAAGAGATTCAACACCGACCTTGTAAATAACCTTGGAAACCTTGTTAAGCGTACCCTTGATATGCAGAAGAAGTATTTCGACAAGGTTGTTCAGGCTCCCTCTGAGGCAGAAGAGCTTGACGCAGAGCTTAAAGATGCTTGCGTAAAAGCATTCGACGGACTTGTCAAGAATATGGATGCATTCAAGGTTGCCGACGCTCTTGAATGCATATTTGAAATGCTCTCGCGCGCGAATAAATATATTGATGAAACAACTCCCTGGACGCTTGCAAAGGACGAAAGCAAAAAGACTCGTCTTGGCACGGTTCTCTATAACCTTCTTGAAGCGATCCGTTGGGGTGCCGTAATGCTTCTGCCTTTCATTCCCGAGACTGCGGAAAGCGTTCTCGCTATGCTCGGTACAGACAAGACCTCTTATACCACTATCGGAGACACCGATAAGTTTGGTGCTATCGAGGCGGGAAGCGTAGTTGGTGATTCCAAGGTTCTCTTTGCGAGAATCGACGAAGCAAAGATGCTCGCCGAGCTTGAAGCAGAAATGGAAGCAAAGAAGGCTGCGGCTGAAGCGGCTGCAAAGGCAAACGAGATACCCGAAAAGCCCGAGGGCTGCGCTCTTATCGGCATCGAGGACTTTATGGGCGTTGAGCTTCGTACCGCAAAGATACTTGAGTGCGAAAAGGTGCCCAAGGCAAAGAAGCTTCTTAAATTGCAGATAGATCTCGGATACGAGAAGAGACAGGTGGTTTCGGGCATCGCCAAGTGGTATCAGCCCGAGGACCTTATCGGCAAGAAGATAATCGTCGTGGCTAACCTTAAGCCCGCGACCCTTTGCGGAATCGAGTCTAACGGTATGATACTCGCGTCGGGCGAGGAGACCGTAAGAGTAGTATTCCTCGATAAGGATACCCCTCTCGGAGAAAGAGTAAGATAATTTTGAAGCAGCGGAGGGGAGGCCTTAAATGAGTTTCCCCTCCTTTTGAGATTTTTAATATATTTCTTTCGGAAAGCTGTAACCTCTCCCGAAAAAAAACGACATATTGGGTGAAAGCCCGAAATACAAGCAAAAACAGAGGTGTAAAATGGACGACATCAAGATCGTCGATCTGTATTGGGCGCGTGATGAAAAGGCAATAGACGAATCGGACAAAAAATACGGCAGGATGCTGCGCTCACTCTCGAAAGCTTTGCTTTCTTCCTCAGAGGATGCGGAGGAGTGCGTAAACGATACTTATATCGATGCGTGGAGTGCTATGCCCGACGCGAGACCGCATTATTTAGGCGCATTTCTCAGCAAAATAACGCGAAGGATCTCCATCGACCGCTACAGGAGAGAGCACAGAGAAAAGCGGGGCGGAGTGGAAAATCTTTTAAGCGAGCTTTCCGAGTGTATACCGTCCGACGATGGATACGAAGCCGAGCTTGACTCAAAAGCTATAAGTGAGCTTTTAAATTCATTTCTTACTTCCTTACCAAAGGAAAAGAGGGTGATTTTCGTCTTGCGTTATTTTTACTCAAAGCCTATAAGCGAGATTTCGGAGAGGACGGAAATGAGCACGTCTCTCGTAAAGGTCACGCTTTACAGATTGCGCGAAGAACTTCGTAAAAGATTGGAGGAGCAGGGATTGTTATGAACAGAGATAAAAAAACAGAATACCTGCTATCGTCTATCGGTGAGATCGACGATATTCTCCTTGCAGAAGCGGAAAACTACAGAGCAAAGAAGAAAAAGCACTTCCTTATTCCTCTGATAGCCGCTTGCCTTGCCTTTGCTATTATGGCGACTACGGCACTTTCGCTGTCGATCGTGATACCCGTTGGAATTATGCTGTTCGGCGACCTTGCCGAAAAGAACGATGCCGAAGCGTATCCCGAAAACGGAGGCGAGCTTAACCAAAGTCCATCACAAAATGAGATTCAGGATGGAAACAACTCCGCCGACAGGAACCAATCCGACAAGGAGAACGAGGCGGTGAAAGAATCTCTCGAAAGCCTCTTGGAGAGGTTTTCCGATAGCGGTGATTGCGCAAAGGTAGAGTCCTTCTCCGAGCTTTCCTACGTGGGAGAGCCAAGTCTCGTGTGGCAGAGCGGAGACGAAGGCGAGATCTTCGTAAAGCCTCTTTCCTCGGCTCAGCTTGAAAGCGTTGAGCGCTATATGGGCAGCGGAGATCAGGTCGGACAGCGTTCGCCCAAGCAAAGCGTCAAGGTTTGGATTCTTGATGGGGAGGGAAATGTAAACACTCCTTATCTCAAAAACGGCGCGGGTAACACCGACGTAGTGATCTTCGATTACGAAGCGGAGATAGTTCCGTCCGAAGATCTCGTTGACTGTATTTCGGATATTCTCAATTAATTTTCATATGTGCCACTGTAAAGCGGCAGATCGGAGGTTACGATGAAAAAGTATTTGACGGCAAAAATTTTTGCGATCCTTCTGGCGGTATTGCTAACGCTTTCATTTGCCGCCTGTGCGGCTATGGACGAAAAAGGCGATATGTCGCTCATGGACGAGGGCGTCGGTAATTCAAATAACGATCCTCAGACGGGCTCTCAAAACGCGGGAAACATTGCAGAGACCAATGCGCCCGATTCATTGGAAGGCGGCGTATCTTCCGATGACGCGCTGTTAGAAGGGGCTACGCCGAACTATGCCGAGCAGGCTCAGCCGAATGTAAATCAAGGAGAAGATATTCCCTCCAATATTGAAAACCCCTTTGTAAGTGCCGCAACCAACAATATATCAACCTTCTCGGCAGACGTTGATACCGCGTCTTATTCCTATTTCCGCAAGCTTATAAATCAGGGCTACAAATTTTCAAATCTTAAAAACAGCGGAAGTAATTTCAGAACAGAGGAATTTATCAATTATTTCAAATATGACGTTCCTCAGCCCGAAGACGGAGAGCTTTTCGGAGTCTATACCGAAATGACAGCCTGCCCTTGGAATACGGATAATATGCTTCTCCGCGTCACCTTGCAGACCGAGATACCCAAGGAAAATAAAGCGAACAATCTCGTTTTCCTTATCGACGTTTCGGGCTCTATGTCGAGCAAGGATAAGCTTCCCTTGCTTAAGACCGCGTTTTCTTACCTTGTAAGCAATCTTGACGGTAACGATACGGTCTCTATCGTTACCTATTCGGGCAGAGAGGCGGTCGTTCTCGACGGATGCAACGGCCTTGATTCGGAGACTATCATGAACGCTATAAACGCTCTTACGGCATCGGGATCCACCAACGGCGAGGCAGGTCTTACCATGGCATATCAGATAGCCGAAAAGCACTTCAAGCCGGATGGAAATAACCGTATAATCATGGCGTCCGACGGAGATCTTAACGTGGGTATTTCCTCGGCGGATGAGCTTACCGCATTTATTGAGCAAAAGAGAGATCAGGGCGTATATCTGTCGGTTCTCGGCTTTGGAACAGGCAATTATAAGGACGACAGAATGGAAGCGCTTGCCGATAACGGCAACGGCGTTTACTACTACATCGACGGAGAGACCGAGGCTGAAAAGGTATTCGGAACCGATATTCTGGGAACGCTTTATACGGTAGCCGAGGACGTTAAGCTCCAGATAGAGTTCAATTCCGAGGCGATCAAAGCCTACCGCCTTATCGGATACGAAAACCGAGTTATGGATAACGAAGATTTCGAGAACGATAAGAAGGACGCGGGCGAGGTTGGCGCGTCCCATCAGGTAACAGTTTTCTATGAAATAGAACCCACCAGAACCGAGCAGGAACACGGTTGGTATACGGTTCTCCGCGTGCGCTACAAAAATCCCGGAGAAAGCCTCAGCTTGCTCAACGAATATACTCTCGGAAACGAGATGTTTAAAGCCACTCCCTCCGCCGATACGCGTTTTATCTGCGCGGTCATTGAGACCTGTATGCTTATTCGCGGAAGCAAATACGGCGAAGGTATAACTCTCGACGGAATAGTTGAGGAGCTTGATTCGCTTGAACTTACCGATCCTTATAAGATCGAATTCAGAGAGCTTCTCGGTAAATTAAAGGAAAATAACTGATTGGAATTTTAAAACTATGAAAATTAAGCTAACGATTGTCCTTTTGGCAACGCTGATAATGATATGTTCTGTATTTATGGCATCCTGTGATATTGATTACTATTTGTCGTACGCGGAAAAGCTTTTGGATAGGGCGGGCGTTTCCGATCTGATCCCCGACCTCGGAGGAGAGGATAACGAAAGCCAAATCAAGGGAAGACTTTATTTCCACAACGGAAAAGAGACCGCGATGTTAGTTGATTCCACGGGAGGGCTGGTGAGCCTTTATTCCGAGAAGAAGGGAATCTTTGATGACTTTAGTACGGGAGATCTCGTAACGGTATATTGCGGTGCTATAATGGAAAGCTACCCCGCGCAGACTTATATCTCGAAGATAGTTCTTATCGAGGACGGAGACGAGGATTCCTTTACCGAAGAGGAGAAGGATAGGATCGCGGGGGTGTACGGCGAGCTTGAGGAAGGCTACGTCGGCAACAATTCGGGAAACGTCAGCGAAGGAAGACTTTATTTTTCGGAAAATAGGGATAAAGTTTTGCTCGTATCAAAGGAATACGGCCCTAACTGGCTCTACGCGCAGAATAAATCCCTGTACGACGGCTTTGATACGGGAGATTATGTTAAAGTAGACCACGGAGCGGTCATGCTCAGCTATCCGGGTCAGACCAATATTTCGGGTCTTACGCTTATCGAAGACGGCGACGTCTCGGATTTTACCGAAGAAGAACTTAAAATGATCGAGCAAGTGATGGATTGATTAAGCTTTAGATAGAATACAAACCCCTCATTTCCAAACGGGAATGAGGGGTTTATAGTCTAAACTATAAATTGGGGTTTATAGGTCTTCACGGCGGTGACTGCTGTGAAAGTTTTTCCGTCGCTTTTTTCAAAAAGCGACCGCTGATCCAACGCGCGGAGCGTTGGTCGCCGCGAGCACGCGGCGAAATCTCCTATACGCGCTTTTCTTTTTGCTAAGCTTTTTCTTTTGCGCTTCTTCTGCCAAAAGAAAAAGCGGACATAAAGTTTAAATTTACTTTATTGCATAAGGGGAACCCCCCACTTGTGCGGTTCCCCTCTGCCGAGCCTTGCTCGGCATTCACCCCTCTGTGGCGCTTTGAAAGGATAGGGATATTTCGCACCTTGCGAGGCGCGACCAACGCTCCGCGCGTTGGATCGGCGGTCGCTTTTTGGAAAAAGCGACGCAAAAACTTTTTAAGCAGGCTTCGCCACTAAGCCGACCGCTAAATTGCAATTTATCAACCAAACTTCTTGTGGAGGTTATTATGAACAACAACATTTTTAACGTCAAGGATTTCGGCGCTGTCCCGGATGGTGTTACCATAAACTCCGAGGCTGTTCAAAAGGCTATCGACACCTGCGCTCTTCAGGGAGGCGGAACAATTCTTTTTGAGGGCGGTAAGTACGTTCTTTCCACCGTTTTCTTGAAGGGCAATATTACAATTTGTATAGATAAGACCGCAAAGATCCTCGGTGCGCCCAGCTTTTACGACTATGCGCCCCAGGAGGAAATAGACTATCCTCTTTATCAGGACGCAAGCCACTCTTATTTCGATCACTCTATGTTCGTGGCTAAAAATTGCGACAACCTGACCTTTATGGGCGGCGGTGAGATCGACATGAGAAGCGTTTGGGACGAGGACGACGTCCGCAAGATCGTGGGCAGAGGTCCCAAGACCATCGCTTTGCGCGAGTGTAACAACGTTAAGATATTCGATTTTGAGATCAACAACACCACCGATCTGGCGATTTATTTTGCCGGATGCGAGGACGTTGAGATCTACAATATCAAGATGCGCGTTTATATCGACGGAATTTCTCCCGACAACTGTAAGAACGTTTACATTCACGACTGCGACGTTGAGAGCGGTGACGACGGTATTGTTTTCAAGTCCAGCTACACGCTCAACCGTCTTGGCGTTTGCGACAATATTACGGTTAAGAACTGTCGCGTCAAGAGCCGTTGCTCTGCGGTGAAGTTCGGTACCGAGACAAACGGCGGTTTTTACAATTTTGTCATTGACAACGTTGATGTGCGTGAGACCAGAATTACCGCTATCGCCATTGAGAGCGTTGACGGAGCGATCATTGACGGTCTGACTCTCAAAAATATGCACATCCGCAACGCAGGTGCTCCGCTCTTTATCCATCTTGGGCTTCGCATGAGAGGTCCCGAGGGAAGAGAGATAGGCAGGATCAGAAATATTACCCTTGAAAATATTGTTGCCGAGGGCCCCTACGAGCCTTGGGAGGCTATCGCTTGGAATATGCGCACTCACCACATCGGCGACACCCTTCAGTACCCTTGGGATTTCACCTCCGACCACGTTTACGGCCCTCAGCTGACCTCCAACGTCTGCGGTCTGCCCGAGATACCTCTGGAGAATATTGTTCTCCGCAACGTAAAGTTTGTGGTGGAGGGCAACGTTTTCGAGTGGAGAAAAGAGGTTCCCGACAATGCCAACGGTTACCCCGAGGTTCACATCTACGGCAGACCTCTGCCCGCAAAGGGAATCTTCTTCCGTCACATCAACGGTCTGACACTTGATAACGTCACCGTTGAGAGCTATAAGCCTGATGGACGCGAGGATTTCGTCTTTGATGACGTTAAGAATCTTGTAATAAAATAAAAAACAAGAAATACCCGTGTGGAAAGCCACACGGGTATTTCTGTTATCCAAAATTAACAGACAGTTATAAAATTTAAAATTGTGTAAGGTAAGATCGAGATTTAAATTACTTGATCTCAACGGTTGCGCCAGCAGCCTCGAGGTCAGCCTTGATCTTCTCAGCGTCTTCCTTGGAAACGCCTTCCTTAACAGGCTTGGGGCAACCCTCAACCATGTCCTTAGCTTCCTTAAGGCCGAGACCGGTGATCTCACGAACAGCCTTGATAACGTTGAGCTTCTTGTCGCCGAAGCCGGTGAGGACTACGTCGAACTCGGTCTTTTCCTCAGCTGCGGGAGCTGCTGCTGCGCCAGCAACTGCAACTACACCTACGGGAGCTGCTGCGGATACGCCGAACTCTTCCTCAACTGCCTTTACGAGGTCAGCGAGCTCGAGAATGGTAAGAGTCTTGATTTCTTCAACAATATTAGTGATCTTTTCGGATGCCATGTTAAATTACCTCCTGAATATGGAAATATAAATTGTTTTTGTTTTCTTGCGGTACTTGACCGATTATTCTGCAGCGGGAGCTTCCTCTGCGGGAGCTGCTGCGGGTGCTTCTTCTGCGCCTTCGTTCTTCTTGTCGACGACTGCCTGAAGAGCATAAGCAAAGTTGTAGATAGGAGACTTGATAGAGCCGAGGAACTTTGCGATGAGAACTTCCTTGGAAGGAATCTCTGCAAGGGTGTTGACGCCTGCTGCGTCAAGAACCTCTCCGTCACAGTAACCTGCGAGGATCTTGAAGGATTCGATCTTTTCAGCGTATTCCTTAAGGATCTTTGCAGGAGCGATGGGATCTTCGGGGCTGGAGATCGCGATAGCAGTCATACCGTTGAGGTACTGCTTGATATCTCCGTAACCGCACTCGTCGCAAGCTCTGCCGGTGAGGGTGTTCTTCATAACTACGTACTTAACACCTGCTTCACGAAGAGCCTTACGGAGAGCAGTGTCGCTATCAACGGTGATACCCTGATAGTTAACTACTACGCCTGCGGCACTTGCCTTGATCTGCTCTGCGAGGTCTGCAACTACCTGTTTCTTCTGTTCGAGTATTGCGTTACTAGGCATTGTTTTTAACCTCCCGTGATTAAATGAATAAAAAAACTTTCTTCCCGAAGCAAAACACGCATACCGAGAAGAAAGATCTAAAAAGCCTTAAAAGGCACAATTATATCATTTTTAAATTCTTCCTCGGCAGGGTGGCTTGCGCTTTTACGGGAACCTGCTGTCTTTGGATAAGAGCCTCTTCGGCTCACTCGTATATTATAGCATAAAATTTTCGTTTGTCAATAGGTTTTTTGAAAAAAGTTGAAAAAATTTGAAATTTTTAAAACGATAAGTTTTTATATTCAAAATTTTGATTTGTCGGTGGGGCTATATTAACTTTTCTTGCCATCAGCGGCAAGAAAAGTTACAAAAGAAACGCCGTTTAAGGGAAAGAGGGTCTTGTTCTGAAAAATGCAGGGAGCCGCATTTTTCAGCCCTGCGACATCCTCTCTCCCTTAAAGATCCCACACTCCTGTCGGCTTCGCCGACGACACGAAATGAAATCTTATATAAATGAAAAAGCCGCATCCGCGGCTTTTGTTCAGGTCAAAACTTATTGTTTTTAATTATATTCTCCGCCATTTTTACAAGTCTTTCGCGGATCCACATAGGCTCGACGATCTTGAAATCCGAGCGGAGAGTTATAAGCACGCTCAAAAACTGCTCTACGTTGTGAAATTCGCAGACGTATTTATTGCGAGGCTCTTTGGAAATAATGAAATTCTTAAGAGAAAGCACCGAGAGCTTGTCGGGGATCTCCACGGTAGCGGTATAGGGGATCTGCATCTGTACGAAGGTGTTCTCCGCCTGCATCGACGCGCCCGACATACTGTCCGCAAGCTCGTTGAGTGAGTCGTCGTTGTCGCTGGAAAGGACCAGAGGGAGGGAATATTGCTCGGTGTAGTAATATCCCTTGTGCTCCAAACTGTATTCCATGGGAGCGCCCAGCTTCTTTTTCAGATAGTCTACGTCACGTTGCGCCTGGCGGTGAGAAATGTTAAACCTTTCGGCAAGACGCATAGCGTTAGGATAATAGTTGTTAGCTATCTTTTTGTGAAGCCACTGTATTCTGGTGTTTGCGGAATTTCCCGTGGAAGTTTTCATTTTTTAAGGTCGGTTCCTTTCATTATATATTAATATAGATTATTCGGGTTCTGCTTCGTTTTGTTTCTCTGTTTCGGCTTCGTCTGAACCGATGTCTGCGATCGGCTCGAAAGCGTCGAGGTAAACCGTTCTGATCGAAAGCAATCTTGCGGCAGAGGTTATACCGTAGAATAAAAACAGGGGGGCAAGTATCACATAGTCGTGATTGTATTTCTGGAGGTTGGGGGCTATTTCAGCAAGACAAGCGACGAAATACAAAATCGGAATCGTTGCCGAAAGAAGCTTTGATATAATAAATAGGGGAGAGTTTTGCTTGTTGATTATTCCTCTAATATCCGCGATCGTGCCGAGCATCACCGCTGCTGCCGAAAACTGAAGCAAGAGCTTTATCGGGGAGTTTAATTCTACCGTGTAGTCAAGATAAAACTTGGCGATGATCAAAATACAGAAGAATACCTGACCGAATCCCATGGTGAGGGTGAACGATCTGTTTGCTTTGAAAAGGCATAAAATCGAGAATGCGGCTACCGCTAAGGCGGTTATAGCCAGCGGAAGATAGAACCGATCGGCGTAGTTGAATGTTGCTTGATCGGCTTCCGCGGGCACTGAACGCATATATATATAATAAATGAAGGGAACTGTAGCGAATACGGCAGTGAAAAGGGTTGCGATCCTTGACGGAATGTTTTCGCTTTTGATTATTGACTGTCCTCTGAAGGTCAGTATAGCGCAGACGGCGAGAATCGCGGCGGGGATGACGAGCATATTCAATGCCAATACCGCGATCGAGGGGCTGAAATATCTGCTGTCACTTTCGAAAGCTGTTGAAAAGACGGCGACGCCTAAAATCGCTACCGAGGCTATGAAAAGTCCTGCTATAATTTTGTATAGTTTAAAAAGCGACGCGAGATCTTTGCCGCAAGTTGTGGTTTTGTCGGGTGTCATCTGAAACTCCAAATCTGTGATCTCATAGCTTATATAAGCTCTTATATACACATTATATAATGAAATTGTTAACGAAAAATAGACAAGCGAAACAAAATATCAAAAAAGTATCGGCGTTTTAGCGGTTTGGATGAAAATAATGCTCAAAACGAGTCTGAAAACCTGAAAAAACGTCCAAAAATCGCAAAAATGTAAATACAATTATGCAATATGCACAAAATTTAATTCGAAAATTCTGTAATTTTTTATAGTAAAAATTTCAAATTATTTTTCGTTGACTATTGACAAAAAAGGAAAAATAGTTTATAATTGTAGAGCTTGATATGCGATGAAACGAGAGGTTGCTCTTAAAGGGACGCCTTTAAGAGGTAATTTTCGTGGAGTATGTCCGTATGAACGGGCGACGTAGTCTTTCATACACACACTGAGCAACATGCGGCATAGTGGTGCTTTGTGTTTG
>JAZMZI010000088.1:0-10055 GCA_045585895.1 Eubacteriales bacterium | reverse complement strand
ACAAGAGCGCGGAGGAGAAGAAGCAGGCGTCCAAGGAGATGATCGAGATCATGTCCTCCGAGAACGCCGATATGCTGAGCACGCTGTTGGATTCGGGCTTGGTCTCCAACAAGGGAGCTTCTGAGGAGAAGGCGGATAACGTTTCTCAGACGATGGAACAGCTTTTGAAGAATATGGCAGACTATAAGGCTACCGACCCCGACGACGAGGATATGGCTCGCGAGGCAGAGGCTGTCAACTCGGTTTTGACCATTGCGATGAGCGGTGGTGAGAACGAGGATAAGCCCTTGTTCAGCACCGAGGAAACACAGGGTGTCGTTGATTCCACACCCGATGAGTTTATCGATACCGTTGTCAATTCCACAAGTATTATGAAGACCGTTGAGGACGTGGTCTACGAAAAGGAGATGAACGACAATCCTCTCGGCATCTCCGACCTCAGCACCGAGGAAGAGGAGCAGGTCGTTGCGGCACTTGAGAATTATTACGCCGAGAACGGCGGTGGCGAGGAGCTTGAAAAGAAGCTTGAGGCGATCGCTACGGTGATCAACGTCAAGATCGATATCGAATAAATTAAAATAAAAACACGGAATGCCCAACTTCTCATAAGGAAGTTGGGCAGCTTTATTCGCTCTTGGCGAGTCCATCCCAATACGAAAAAAGGAGTTCTCGTTCCGGGGTAAGTAATGGCGAAGCTTGCGCAGCAAACTCGGTCAGCAAAGCATGCGTTGCGTAAGATTCTGAACCCATTCGCAAGCCGTAAGGCTTGCTTATCGAGCTTTGCCTTGCGGCAAGCATCGCACGCAATCAAAGGTTGCTGACGTGGCGAGCACTCTTGCTCACTTACAAAAAAAGACGAGAGGAAAAGGCGTTGTGTCCTTAGGAACACAACGCCTTTTCCTCTCGCCTTTTTTCTGGGGTGAGTAATGGGATTCGAACCCACGGCCTTCAGGGCCACAACCTGACGCTCTAACCAACTGAGCCATACCCACCATCTGGCGTGCCTTGAGGGACTCGAACCCCCGACCTACTGCTTAGAAGGCAGTTGCTCTATCCAGCTGAGCTAAAGGCACATTTTTATTAAATTCAATAAAAAATCGGCAGTGACGAAACCCTTTCGGGACCGGCACTGCCGGTGGAGCGAGTGATGGGAATCGAACCCACGCGACCAGCTTGGAAGGCTGGGATTCTACCATTGAACTACACTCGCATCAGCATGTAAAACCAAGATTTTTTATCCCTTGTTTTGACCGCCTATATATCATACCACAGCAAGGTGGATTTGTCAAGTGTTTTTCTGAAATTTTTTTATTTTTTTTTGCCTTTTTATTCCCTTCCTTGTATTGACCAAAATCTCGTTTAATTTGCAATATTTTATTGTGCAAAAAGCCCACTCACCCAAATGGGTGAGTGGGCAAGCATATAGAAATTACTGAAGATTTATATCAACGTCCATTGCGATGGCAAGAGTATTAAGCTTTCCCGCAAGCTCCTCTCCTCCGCCGTTGTTAACATAGTAGTTTTCAATGGAGTTCTTTACGCTTCCCTTCTCAGCCTCGGTTTGATAGGTTACACCGTAGGGGTTGCTACCCGCTTCTTTTCCTTCAACGGACTCGTCTATGGTATTCATTACCACGTTAGATTCAACTATCTGAGCAATAAAGCTATCGGGATCAGATGCCACCGAGCCCTTTTCTCCGTCCTTATCGAACATAGGGCCGTCTCCCGAACCGAGCATTGCAAGGTTCAGCATCTTAGTAACCGCTTCGGCTTCGCTGTCAAGCTCTTCGCTTGAAGGATTAGTCTCCTTATATTTTGCCATATTATAAACCATATTCTTAAGCGAATCGGATACGGTATCGGAATTATCTACCTGAACTCCAAACTCTCCGACCATATCTCCAGACACCATAGAGCTGATCATTTCGGCATTATCGTTGTTAACGTCGTCGATCATCTTTCTCGTAGCCTCTCGCTTTTCTTCATCGGTCGCATTTTTGTCCGACGCCTTGTTAATTGCGCCGAGGGTGCTGGATATAGCACTCGTAGCATCCTGATATCCGTTTTCGCGATTGCTTGCATAATTATTGATCTTGTTTGCAAAATCGGTCATATCCTTCTGAGAAAGGCCTATGGAATCCATTATCTTATCGGACTGCAGGATAGCCGTAAGCATATTCTTGGCGGAATCGTCCTTGAATATCGACGAACCCTTCATCATATCGAAAACGTGACCAAGCTCTCCGAATACTTCCGCGCTTTCCATATTCTCAAGATCCTTATCGGAAACCACATCCGCCATAGCCGCGAATATTTCACCGACCTTGCGCGATTCGGCTTCCACGTCCGCGCAATCACCGTAATGACCCATCTCTTTAAGAACATCCTCCGCCGTCAAAACCGTAGACTTTAAAGTACCCGCAGAGTAGAAAGTATTCGCAAGACCGATATCGGTTTTGGACGCGCCCATAGTATACGCTTGGGAATTCTTATAATTATTTGCATTATAGTATTCAAAAACAACACCGTTGACCGTCAGCTTACCGTCGGAGCCTATTTCAATTCCCTTTGAATCGCCCGCGGAAAGATATTCAAATCCACCGTCGGTTACTTGAGCTGCCTCGTCTGCACTATCGGCAACAAAATGATAAAGCAAGAAAAATTCCTTGACAGCCGCACCCGTCGCGTTTCCGTCACAGTCGGATATAAGACCTTCGGCAACGTGTCTGAGAGCCATTCCGCCGATCTCAACTCCGTAATCTTCGAACAAAGCGCCAAGGCTTTCCACAACGGCTTCCGTCTTTTCATCGCCTCCCAAGCCTGCGTTTTCATTCAACACGTCGGCGATAGAGGTCATAAGGTTATCGTATCTTTCGTCCGCATCCTTAGGAAATCCGAGAGTAGATGCAAGCGCTCTTACGCTGAGATAGGTGATCTCGTCCGAAACGGGATACATACGCTCGTTTTTATTGATCTCAAGCAGCATATCGGAGATAAGTCCGTCGCCGAGCTTTTTAAGCATCGCCTGAGAGTCGCTGTCCTCAACTATGCCGCTGTCAATAACTATTCCAAGCACGTTCACCAGCGTGGTAAGATCAGAAGTAACGGTATCCTTATCGGTAGTTGCCAAGACCTCGAGGATCGCATCGATAACGGGATTCATAAGCTCACCCATATCCAAGCCAAACTCATCTATAAGTCCGTTGTCTATAATTATTCCAAAAGCACCTGCCAACAGGTTTTTCAAAAGAGGCGATCTGTCAAGGTCGGCAATAGCACCGCTGAGAGTCTCGGTCATATCCGTGCCTTCCGAGTTATTTGCAAGGCTTATCACACCGCTAGCTATGTTGACGACGGTACCTACGTCCTGCCTGAGACTGACTGTCTCGCCCTCAAAGCTTGCGCTTGAAAGAGCGTCGTACATAAGTCCGCATCCGAAATACTCGTAGACCTTTACGGAAGACGAGCCTTCTCTTATATCGACGGGGAGGCTGTCAAGCGTGTCCTTCAGTCCTACGGCTTCAATAGCCTCATCGGATACGGAATCTACAGCCTGCACTGCCATATCGCACACTCCGTATACGGGGAAAACGCAAAGAACCGCGACCAACAGTCCGCAAACAATACCTACTCCCAATCCGCCCAAGCGGTCAGCGACCTTGGGCAGCTTTTTAAGTATGGGTATCTTCTTTACGAATATTGCCATAATTATCGAGGCAATAAGCGAAATTATCAAGTATGCTACCATAAATACGAACGGTGCCGCAAACATACCGAGATAATAAGTAACCGTAGTAGATATTACGTCTGCGGTCAAAATATCAGCGATCTCGGGAGGAAGCGCAGTAAGCGCGCCGACGACAGCATCGGACAAAGCTCCCATAACGGGAAGAGACGGCATACACAGTACCACTGCAATAACCGCGGAAACGAGCGCAGAGGCAACGACCACCGCAAGCGTTCCGAGGGATCTCTTCAATCCTCTTACGACACCCATTATCAGGTTCGTAAGAGTGATCACAGCCATTATTGCTCCGATCACAAGCGTAACGATAAGAAACATAATAAAACCAACCTTTCGTTAAATATTGGAATTCTCACCAAATATTATACACCTGTAAACGGCAATTGTCAATATCTTTACCGTCTATTTCTTATATACCATCTTGAATACATAGCAATAGCTGATTCAAACTCGGCGTTTATTCTGCTGAACGCAACGTAATCACCGTTTGAAAACTCTATCATTGCCGCAATATAGAGCAGATATACTCGGGCGTAGGTCTCGGGAAGAGTCAAAACGTCGTCGCTTCCCTTTGGCAGAACCGCGTTCTCAGGAGAGATCTTGTGTATTTCACACAGCACGCGCCCCTCAACGTCAGCTATCCAGCCTATCTTGACAAGATCCGACAGAGTATTGCTTTTCATAGAGTCGATCAATTCAAGGATCTTTCCGACCGTCATTTCCTAACCTCCTTTCTTTTCGCGGATGAGAAGCCTTCGTTGGGAGAAGATACAAAAAGGCAACGTCTCCTTTTTTGGGGAAACGTTGCCGTGTCAACGATTATTCGCTCTTTAAAGCCCGCGGTTTTCATCGGTATTCTATACCGACGTTTAAATTATATCATTAAAAAAACTTTTTTGAGAGTCCCTCGCTTGAATTGTTTACAATCAATTCAAAAATCAGAACTCAAAAAATACGGGAAGTCCGTTATTGTACTCGGGATAGCACTCGCCCTTAACGAGAGGAAGGATATACTTAAGGCACTCGTCTGTGACGTGATTTCCACGCTCGTTTATATAGTGCTTGGGAACGTACTTTGTCTTATTTGCGATAAGATCGATGTCCATATGTCCGTAAACACTTGAATAAGCCTCGCCTATCTCACTGTCACGAAGAATGACCATCATTTCTCTGCTGACTCCCTGCGCCGCCGCAGAAACGGCTGCCTGTCCCACACCGAAAGATTCCTCAATATCACACAAAGAGGCAATATGAGCCGCACATCTCTGAGGAAGATTCAGCTCGACCGATCTGACCTTGCATCCGATCTCAGCCTTGACCGCAAGCTCCAGTGCCTTGCCCGTACCCGCAAGATACTTATGTCCGAACGCATCCACCGCTCCGCCTTGAGTGGACTCGCCTACGTATCTGCCGTCGGCAAACTGAAGTCCCTCGGAAACAGCCACTACAACATTGGGCTTCTTTTCGAGAGCCGCTCTGACGTCCTCGAAAAATTCATCCATATCAAAGCTTCTCTCGGGAAGATATACGAGATCGGGATAAGGAAGACCGACGACACGTCCAATAGCAGAGGATGCGGTAAGCCAACCTGCATCGCGTCCCATGATCTCGACGATAGTAACCGCCTTAACGGTATAGACCGCGGTATCGCGGAGCATCTCCTGCATCGTGACCGAGATATACTTTGCCGCAGAACCAAAGCCGGGGGTGTGATCGGTGCCGAGAAGGTCGTTGTCGATAGTCTTGGGAACACCGATAACTCTGACCTCATATCCGCACTCACCCGTATACTTGGAGAGCTTTGCCACGGTATCCATAGAGTCGTTTCCGCCTATATAGAAGAAATAACGTATATCGTACTTTTTGAAGATCTCGATGATTCTCTCAAAGGTCTCCTTATACTTATCGTCGTTCTCCTTGGGGAGCTTTTTGCGGCAAGATCCGAGAGCCGCCGCAGGGGTTCTCTTAAGTCTTTCAAAATCAGCGTCGGACGTGAAATACGGGTCAAGCTCGATAACGGTATCGGCAAGCAGACCGTCGATTCCGTTTTTCATTCCGTAGATCTTACCTATGCACTCCGCGCTCATAGCCCCCTTTATAACACCCGCCAGGGTGGCATTTATAGCGGTAGTGGGGCCTCCCGACTGGCCGACTATTGCATTACCCTTCAAAAAATCCATAATTGCAGCTTCCTTTCAAAATATATCTCAATTGTTTTTTCTTTTTCTTTGATTAAATTCGGCTATCCTTAAATTCAGAGGACGCGAGACCGCAGTAACGGCTATAATACCCATAGCGAGTCCCGCCGCTATCTGCAAAGCCGTTGACCCGTTGTACGAGAACAGTTCCATATCCTCACTGACCGCTCCGAGCATAGTGTAATACAGTCTGCCTCCAGGAACAAGCGGAACGATAGCGGGAATGATCATAACCGTTGCGGGAACCTTTACCATATGTGCCATAAAGTCCGAATACGCCGCGGCTACCGCCGACGCTATAAGCGACGACAGGAAAAATCCGCTTCCCAGCCTGAACGAGACCTCGTATGCCGCGCAACACAAAACACTTGCTATAAGCGCCCATATTATTATTCTTTTTTCAATCCCGAATTGCAGTATTATACCCATCGTGCCTACTGTGGATGCAATAAGCACCACCGCTAACCCGTGGTCGCCTCCCACCCCGTAGCTGAGTCCGCCGAAGGTAAGTATTGCCACCGCGTATCCGAAGGCTATGGAGACCGCATCAAGCAAGGCTGTGCACATTCGGAAAAATCCCGACATTATATCTCCGCCGAAAAGATCTCTGAAGGAATTTGCGAGGAGAACGCCCGGAATGACGTTCATAATATCGCCTATCATTATTTTGTCGATATTGCAATCCAGCCCCGTCTTGCTTACAAGCATAGCCAGTGCTCCGCCCACGAAGCAGACTAAAAATTTGGCTATTATATTGTTTATCTTAGTATTTGAGAGCCAACGCATAAGCAGCGTCATAGGCGCGGCGATAATTCCCGAAAAAACGGCATCTATCCAGTTTCCTCCGAAAAACACCGCAAAGCCCGCCGCCGCAAGCACGCCACCAATAAGGCTCACGGCAAATTTAACGTCGGACACCTCGTTGATACCCTCAAGAGCCTCAAGAAACTCTTCCTTTGACGGCTTTTCACGGCAGATCCTTCTTGACAGATTATTCAATCTTGAAAGCCTACCGAGATTATGTGATCCTATTTCGGTAATTCGCCTTGAGGTATTTATGCTCACGTCACCGAAATCGACCGTAAGAACGATGACCGAAAGTATCGCGGTCACGTCTACCGTCAGAGCTCCGTAAGCCTTGCAGATGCGGCTCACCGTATCTTCGGCGCGGCTTATCTCGCCGCCACTTCGCATTATATGCTCACCCAGCTCTACCGCAATAAACACCGCATCCTCGAAAGGAACCTTTTTTTCGGGGCGATCCTTATTAACCATATCATTCATTTGTTTCACATCCGTATTATATTTTAAAGAGTCCGAAGCTTATTTTTCACAGTGAACCGAATATTTCATTATGCCGACGTAGACCTCTCCGTCCACCTGAAGATCGCAAGGAGCGTCAAACTCGACCTTAACATCGTATCCCTGTATCACGTCTACCATATCCTTATGCTTGACGTGACCTCCGTTCTTTATTTTTGAAAAAACCGAAAGGGTCTTGACTCTGGAGCCTCCGTGCATGATTATCACGGACACCTTACCGCTGTTTCTGTTCTGGGAAGGCGCTATCATCATTCCTCCGCCGTAGTATCTTCCCTTCATGGTGGATACCGCCCAGACCTTATCGTAGCAATAAGTCATGCCGTCTACCGTGATCCTTGCATTGGGTCTTTTATATTTGAGCCCAAGCTCCCGAATGGCGATCGCCGTATAGTTTGCCTTGTTGTTAGGGTGCTTTGCCTTGAATATCTCTACCTCGTGGCAGACCGATCCGTCGACACCCAATCCCACCCCGTTCACGAAGCAAAGCTCCTTGCCCTTGAACGAGACCTTGGGCAGTCCGCGAAGATACTCGCGTATATCCATAAGGTCAACGCTGTTCATCTGACCGATATCGTTAAGAAAATCGTTTCCCGTTCCCGAACGTATCATAGATACCTTGCAAGGGAATTCAACGCCGCAGGCGTTATTGGCAAAGTTATGCAGAGTTCCGTCTCCTCCGCGGATAAGTATTCTGTCTTTCTCTGAAAGTCCGCGGCAGAATTCTGCCACATCAAGAGTCGTTATATCGATCTTTTTAATTTCGGGCTTATCTACGGTCTCACCCTTATGAACGATATTAAGATCGTTATTTCCTTGGTGAGCCATAGGATTATAGAGAATATATATCATTTACTTCCCTTTCCTGATAAAATTACTTATCCTGACCGTCCTTATGGGATTTCAGCATTTCTATTTCTCGCGTAAGCATTTCAAGTTTATTTTCAAGTCTGGCTATTTCCTGAGATACGGGGTCGGGAATATGGATCTGATCAAGATCGTCTACCTTTCTTCCCTCCTGACGCACTACCTTGGCGGGGATGCCTACGGCAGTGCTGTTGACTGCAATGTTTTTAAGGACTACCGCGTTAGCGGCGACCTTACAGTTATCCTCGATGAAAATAGGACCGAGCACCTTTGCTCCCGCGCCTACGAGCACGTTGTTTCCGATGGTGGGGTGACGCTTTCCCACGTCCTTACCCGTACCGCCGAGAGTCACGCCCTGATATATCGTGCAATCGTCGCCGATCTCGGTGGTCTCACCGATAACGATACCCGTTCCGTGGTCGATTACCAATCTCTTTCCGATAGTGGCACCGGGATGTATCTCTATACCCGTAAAAAATCTTGCTATCTGACTGAGAGCTCTTGCGGAAAAGGTATGACCGCTGATATAGAGCCTATGCGCAACGCGGTAAGCAAGAATAGCGTGAAATCCCGAATACAGAAGGATTATCTCCATATTGCTCTTAGCCGCGGGGTCTCTCTGTCTGAAAGCCGCGACCTCTTCTCTTATATCCTCGAAAACGGCGTCAAGACTATGTTTCAAGCTCATTTTACCGTTATACTCGATCAACTCATCACATTTCATATTATTACCTCGGTTTAAAGGCTTTTGCAAAGTGCAAAAGGTTATACATTATAATTGTATCATATATTGACCTGTTCGTCAACAGATTTTACAAGGTTTTTTGCTTTTTTGCTTTTTGATTTTTTGCTATTACTCCGAGCTTATTTAAAACGATGGGCTGATCGTCGGCACAAAAAAAGAAGGCAAGCTTTTGCCTAACTCTCATCCATATATCTCTTGGTTTAAATCGGGGTCTGAACCCTTACGCAAATTCGCAAGCGAATTTGGTGAAGGGTCTCGACCCATTGATCACCGACACCAAAAAAGAAGGCAAGCTTTTGCTTGCCTTCTTTTTTGGTGCCGGTGATCGGGGTCGAACCGATACGGTATCGCTACCACTGGATTTTGAGTCCAGCACGTCTGCCAATTCCATCACACCGGCGTTTATTACAACGACGATTATTATATCATAAAAATCTTCTCTCGTCAAGAACTTTTTGAAAAAAATATCGCTCTTTTTTTCAAAGACCGCATAAACGTTTCTCTGCAAGGCAAAAATTTCTTTGCAACTCCAAAAATTCAATGAAAAGAGGTAATTTTATGTCTCCCAAAGAACTGCTTTACATCGAGGACGCCCTCGGTCACTGCCAACAGATAAAGGCTCTCTGTACCGAAAGCGCAAGCTCGGTCTCCGATCCCGAACTCAAAAATCTCATTTCATCCGTAGCACAGAAGCACACCGAATGCTTCAATCGCTTTTATAATCCGCTTAACTAAAAGGAAAGGAAGAATACAGACGTGAACGATAAGGAAATAATGGAAAATTTGCTGCTTAATCTCAAAGGAGAATGTGATCTTTTTATGCACGGAGCCATAGAATCTTTCTCCACCTCCGTCCATTCGGCATTCACTCAGGCGCTTAACGACGCTTTAACAATGCAAAATCAGGTCTACTCCAAGATGAGTGAAAAGGGATGGTATCCTACCGCCACCGCTCAGCCCCAGCAGATTGGCGCGGTAAAGCAGAAATACAGTCAATCCAATTAACAAAAAACAAGCCGATGCAAAACTCTGCATCGGCTTCAGACTGTCGAAAAAGCTGTTCTACCGCAAGCATATAAAAAGTTAAAATGAAGAAATATAAAGAATAAAAATTATTTAATGAGAAAAAGCACAAGGCGTTCATCGAGAAAGCCTTGTGCTTGCTTGCTTTTTCCGTTTA
>JAZMZI010000087.1:0-7187 GCA_045585895.1 Eubacteriales bacterium | reverse complement strand
AAAGCGGAAAACGGTTTAAAATGTTTATATGTAGAAAGTGAATTTTCCTTTCTACATAAAGCAAATCCAAATCGTTTGTCCGCTTTTTTCTTTGGCAGAAGAAGCGCAAAGAAAAAAGCTTAGCAAAAAAGAAAGCGCGTAAAAGGAGTTTCGCCTCTGCGGAGGCGACCAACGCTCCGCGCGTTGGATCAGCGGTCGCTTTTTGAAAAAAGCGACGTAAAAACTTTCAAAAAGACACCGCCGTGGAGACCGTTAAACCCCAATTTGTCGTTTTTATTTTATAAACATCGCGTCTCCGAAGGAGAAAAATCTGTATTTTTCCTCAACCGCGCACTTATACGCCTCCATGATCTTGTCCTTATCGTAAAGTGCGGAGACAAGCATAATAAGCGTGCTTTGGGGCAGATGGAAATTGGTGATAAGGGCATCCACGGCCTTGAATTTATAGCCGGGATAAATGAATATTCCCGTATCCGCCGACATCGCGTGGACGATTCCGTTCTCGTCCGACGCACTCTCAAGGGTACGGCAAGAGGTCGTGCCGACGCAGATAACTCTGCCGCCTGCGGCGCGGCGCGAATTAATAATATCCGCGCTTTGTTTTGACACCGAGAAAAACTCGGTGTGCATTATATGCTCGTCAAGTCTGTCTGCCTTTACGGGACGGAAGGTACCGAGACCGACATGAAGCATTACGGGAGCGATCGCCACGCCCTTATCGCGGAGCTTTTGCAAAATTTCTTCGGTAAAATGAAGTCCCGCCGTGGGTGCCGCTGCCGAGCCGTTTTCTCTGGCGTAGACCGTCTGATATCTGCTCTTATCGGTCAGCTGCTCGGTGATATAAGGCGGCAGGGGCATAAGGCCTATCTCATGAAGCACGTTATATATATTTTCGTACTTCTCTTTGTTGTACTCAAAACGGATGAGGCGGTTGCCCTCCTCGCATATCTCCACCACCTCGCCAACCAGTGCGCCGTCGCCGAACACCTGCCGCATTCCGACTCTCGCACGTTTTCCCGGCTTGACGAGACACTCCCATGTGTCAAGCTCGCCCTGACGGAGCAGAAGCAGCTCGGTGAGCGCCTCTTCTCTGCCCTCAACGTGACCGTAGATCCTCGCGGGAATGACCTTGGAATCGTTGATTACCAGCACGTCCTCCGGATTTATGTAGTCAAGAATATCGTAAAAATGCTTGTGGGTGATGCTGCCATCCTCACGGTCAAGCACCATAAGGCGCGAGTGGTCGCGCTTCTCCATAGGGTGCTGGGCGATCAGAGATTCGGGCAGATAATAATCAAAATCCGCCGTTAGAAGATCGGTTGGCTTTTTTTCGTTTATAATAACCTTTTTTTCGTCCATTTTTTCTCCGTTAGTCTGCCTTTTCGTGACGGCGACACCGCCCAAGGCATATATTTTTAATATACGGTCCGTACATAATTATACATGATAATTATATCACACGGACGCCTTGTTTGCAATAGCAAAAGACATATTTTTACCGCAAAGGAGACATATTTATGAGCAAAACGAAAAAATCCATATTCAAGGGCGCGGCGACCGCTCTTATTACTCCTTTTCGCGACGGCGAGGTAGACTACGACACCATGGGCGACCTTATCGACCGTCAGATAGATAGCGGCATTAACGCGCTGGTTATCTGCGGGACTACGGGAGAGAGCGCAACGCTTTCCGACGTAGAGCATCACGCCGTCCTCGAATACGCTCTGGCACGTTCCCACGGCAGAGTGACGATGATCGCGGGCACAGGCTCTAACGACACCGCCCACGCGGTGGAGATGTCACGTTTCGCGTCAAGGCTGGGCTACGACGGGCTTTTGGTAGTTACCCCTTATTACAACAAAGCCACCGAAAGAGGGCTGATAAAAAGCTACACGCAGATCGCCGAAGTCGCCCTTTGCCCCATAATTCTCTACAACGTGCCGACGCGCACCTGCTGCAACATATCGATTTCGGTATACAAAGAGCTATCCAAGCACCCAAACATCGTAGCGGTAAAAGAAGCGTCGGGTAACATCTCCCATATTTCCGAGCTTATTGCCGAATGCGGCGATCATTTTGACGTATATTCGGGCAACGACGCAGAAACTCTGCCAATGCTCTCCCTCGGCGGCTCGGGTGTGATCTCCGTGGTTTCCAACATAATACCGAGAGAGATGGTAACTCTCTGTCAAAAATGGTTTGACGGCGATACAGAAGAATGCCGCCATCTCCACGAAAAGTATTTAAAGCTTATGAAATTGATGTTCTGCGAGGTAAATCCCATCCCCGTCAAAACCGCCTGCGCCATAATGGGACTTTGCGAAAGCGAGCTTCGCCTGCCGCTTTGCGAAATGGGGGATGAAAACCGTAAAAAATTGCAAAATTTGCTCGGAGAGTATAATTTAATCTGATTTCAAATTTTGATTTATAGAATAGCCTTCTCCAGCGGAGAAGGCTTATAAACATCAATTTAGCGCCAGCGCAAATCATTTTTCCCCTCTGAAACAATTACCGCACTTGGTGTAACCGTCCTTCAACAGATCGTATATATCACCCTTATAGGTCTTTCTGTTTTCGGGCAACATCAAATCTCCCGTGCCGCAGGTCACTTTGTGTATCTTTTTGGAATTTACGTTCAAAATATAAGTGCTAATCTCTTTTTCGCAAGTAACACTTTCGCCTCCCTGCTCTTTCGCACTTGTTTCTACAATATCATTCTGATATACAAATTCTTTTTCGTCATAACACGCAACTAAGGATAAAAGCAAAAAAGCTGCAAGAAGTATACTTAAAAACGCAGTTAAAAAGCGTATTTTTATCATTTGTTCCTCCAGAATAATCGCAGTTGTATGCTCGTCTCGTCGAGCACACGGTCATTATACTCTATTTATCGACAATTGTCAAGAAGTAGGGTAGAATTTATAATTAAATTGATTCAGGAGGAATGAATTATGATTTCATACGAGCCATTTTATAAAACGCTGAAAGAAAAGGGCATCAGCACCTACAAGCTGATAAACCAATACGGAATCAGCAGAAGCCTGCTTGACCGCTTGAAGCACAATAAGCCTATTACTACGGTAACGATTGACGACCTGTGCAAAATACTATCGTGTAAAGTAGAAGACATAATCATCTTTAAGGAAGATAACCAATAACCTATTTCCCTTTTCCCCAAAAGTTTTTGAAGTGGGAGAGGGGGTGCAGGGGGAGAGGGCGAAACTTTTTGGAAAAAGTTTCGCCCTCTCCCCCTGCAATTTCTCTATACAAATCACTTCTTCTGCTGCTTACACCAGATCTTCATAACGGTTCTGTGAGGCAGCAACTTTGCCAAGAACACCTGCCATTTTACAAGTCCGCCGCAGACCGAGACATCCTTGCCGCGGTACATATCCTTGACCGACTTACTGACGACCTCTTTGGATGAATAGAACTTATTGTAATAAACGATAGTATCATCCTTGACCGCTCTGTCAAAGAACTCGGTCTTTACCCAGCCGGGGCAGACGGCTATCATTCTGATCTTTCTCTTTTCGTACTCCTTATTGAGCGCGCGGGTCAGCGAAAGCACGAAAGCCTTGCTTGCGCCGTACGTTGCCATATAGGGCACGGGCTGGAACGAGGACTGTGAACCGAGCTGATAAACGTGGCTTCCCTCGGGCATATAGGGCAGAGTGATATAAGTCACCGCCATAAGCGCCTTGCAGTTAAGGTCGATCATATTCAACTGCTCGTCAAGAGGGATATCCTCAAAATTTCCGAATTTGCCGAATCCTGCCGCATTAACGAGGGCTACGACCTGAGGCTTTTCGGCTTCGATCAATCTCTTGTATTCATTTATGCTCTCGTTCTTGGAAAGATCAAGCTCGATAGGTCTTATAACCTTGCCGTTTTCGCTCTTAAGCTCCTCAAGCTTATCCTTTCTGCGCGCGATTACCCATATCTCGTCGCACTCCTCGATCATATCGATCATCTTGACGAAATCGCGACCCATTCCTGAGGACGCACCGGTAATTACAGAAATCTTTTTCATAATCTATCTCCTATCATTATTTATTCTTTTTCAATGACCGCTATCAGCACCGCATCCCACGCCGGGATATATTCCCGACGCGCAAAATAAAACTTATAATCGGGGAATCTTTCGTGTATCATAAGCGGCAATTCAAATATGTCCTCGCTTCTGTGATAGAGCGATATCATAAGGGCGGGCCGATGCTTTTCTATGGTTTGAACAGCACCTGAAATCGCTTCCTTCTCTGCTCCCTCAACGTCGAATTTTATATAATCAACGCCCTCTCCGCCAAGGATATTATCAAGCGACTCTGCATCGACCTCAACGGTCTTGGGAGGACGGTTGACCTCAAGTCCCGCAGATATGAGAGTGGAATTTCTGTTTCCGCTGCCGTCGAAAAGCAAAGTCTCTTTTCCTTTCCACGCGGCGGCTTTTATTGCCTTTATTTTAAACCTCTCCTCGCCCTCTGCGTATGCTTCAAGCTTTTTGTGATTTCTCCTGTCAGGTTCAAAGGCTATTGCCTCCTTCAGATTAGGCGCAAAGGTCGCAATCTCGCGTAGCGTGTCTCCGTTATACGCTCCGAGGTCGGCTATTCTTTCAAAGCTCTCCGCGCGGAGCATTTTTTCGTACACCTCTGCAAAATCCGAATGACCCGTTTTCAAAAGCTTCACGTCGCCGCTGAGCTTAAAATCGATAACGCTCGAATATACCGCCTTTGATCCCTCGTCGCTTAAAAGCTCTGTCACCTTGCGTATTTTATCCTCGTTCGCCTCAAAAAACTCGGCATTAAAAAGATTTTCACCGCAAACGGGCACGTCGGGAGCGTAAAGCTCGCACTCCTCGGCAATTCTGTAAATATTAGAGAGCACGTCGGGCAGACTCGACGCAAAAGACAGGAGGACTATCATATTTTCCTTGCCGTATTTCTCACAAGCCTCACTGTAGGAAAGCACCCTTTTTCCGTGAAAAAAATGCCCTCTCACGAATCCGTTGCTGGCAAAAAAGTCAGAGACCTCGATCCCGTATCTTTCACAGATAGAAAGTATCTTGTCCGCGCCGTTACCCATGCCGTACATCAGTATTTTTTTGTCCGTTTTTTGGAGATAAGTCCAAATATCCTTCATTTTCGGCATAAGCGCTCCCAAAATCATTGACATTCAGCGGTTTTTGTGATAAAATCAATCTATAAAGACCGCTTTTATATATTATATCAAAAATACGCGGCTTTGTAAAGATTTTTTTGAAAAGGAGATTAAAAATGTCTTGTATTTTCTGTAAAATAATCGCGGGAGAGATTCCCTCCGCAAAGGTTTTTGAAAACGAAAAGGTCTATGCCTTCAAGGACATCAACCCTCAGGCTCCCGTTCACGTTCTCATAGTTCCCAAGTGCCATATCGAATCGGCAGACGCTATAAGCGTCGAAAACTCCATGTGGGTCAGCGCGGTTTTCGAAGCTATCCCCGAAGTTGCCAAGGCTAGCGGCCTTGAAAACGGTTACAGAGTTATTACCAACGTGGGAGAGGACGGCTGTCAGTCGGTAAAGCACATCCACTTCCATCTTCTCGGAGGCAAAAAGCTTTCCGAAAATATGGCGTAAAAAGCAATATTTCTCCGTCAAAAAGCAAGAATTTGTATTGACGGAAAGCACTTTTTGTGATAAAATAATGTTGTAATATTAAATCATCAAAGAGGTATAAACTATGGAAACTACTCTTATTATAATGGCGGCAGGTATCGGTTCCCGTTTTGGCGGCGGCATCAAGCAGTTAGCCCCCGTGGGTCCCTCCGGCGAGATCATTATGGACTACTCTATCCACGACGCTCTTGAGGCAGGATTCAACAAGGTCTGCTTTATCATCCGCAAGGATCTTGAGGCTGATTTCAGAGAGATCATCGGAAACAGAATAGAAAAGATCTGCCCCTGCTCCTACGCTTTCCAAGAGGTTGAAAATCTTCCCGGCGGATTTAAGAATCCCGAGGGCAGGACCAAGCCCTGGGGTACGGGTCATGCAGTCCTTGCTTGCAAGGGCATCGTTGACACCCCCGCGCTTGTAATCAATGCTGACGACTACTACGGCAAGGATGCTTACGTAAAGATGCACGACTATCTCGTAAACCAAATGGACACCGAGAAGACCGACGTTCTTGATATCGCGATGCCCGGATTCATTCTCGGCAACACTCTGTCCGATAACGGCGCTGTAACCCGCGGTATTTGCACAGTTGACGAAAACGGCGACCTTGCGACCATCGTTGAGACCTCTAACATCTACAAGGGCGGCAACACAGGCGCATACGTTGAGGAAAAGGACGGCACAAGACGCGACGTTGACCCCGAAAGCTTAGTTTCTATGAACATGTGGGCATTCACTCCCGCATTTATCGACCGACTTGAGCAGGGCTTTATCGACTTCCTTGCGGCAGGCAACGCAAAGGAGATGAAGAGCGAATACCTTCTTCCCACGGTTATCGGCGGTATGCTTCAGAACGGCACCGCTACCGTTAAGGTTCTTAAGACCACCGACAAGTGGTTCGGCGTAACCTATAAGGAAGACAAGGACTACGTTATCGAATCCTTCAAAAAGCTGATCGCAGACGGCGTTTACAGTGAAAAGCTTTTCGGTTAATAACCTTATAGAAATAAAAAAGGGACTGAAATTAGCGTGATACTCTTAACGGAGTATCACGCTAACTCTATTCGCCTTCAGCGAGTTCTATTGCTACGCAGTGAAATTCGGCTTACGCCGAGTGATATTGCGACTTTGACGCCTATTTGCGTTCAAAGCCGAGCTTAGGGCGAATAGAATATCACTGAAGCCGCAAGGCTTCAATATCACTGTCGCTGTGCGACAATATCACTCTTTGCGTCAGCAAAGAATATCACTTTATAACAACAGAAAAAGAGATAACATTTCGACGAACACGATTTGTTATCTCTTTCTGTTTGTAATAAGAACCTGCTAGGCAGAACCTTGTTATTCGCTATGCTCATAATAAGGGTTTGGGCTTAGCCCCTAATGCGTTTGACCAGTCAAATGCGATGCTCGCACTTAGCGGTGTTGTTCAAATTCTCCGCTAAGAACATCATCCTTTCGGCGGTGGGTTTTTTATTTGGTAGAATGCAGAATACATACACGGTCATGACCGCCAAGGTCCTTTTTTACAGTACAGG
>JAZMZI010000086.1:0-10669 GCA_045585895.1 Eubacteriales bacterium | reverse complement strand
GCCGACAGGGGTTGGGATCCTTAAGGGAGGGGATGTCGTGACGAATAAAAATGCGGCTTGCTGCTTTTTTATTCGTGAGACCCCCCTACCCTTAAGCGGCGTTTCTTTTGTAACTTTTCTTGCCGCTGATGGCAAGAAAAGTTAATATAGCCTAACCGATAAATCAAAATTTAAAACTTATATAATACTTACATAAATTAAAAATTATAATAAAATTCTATTGACAATCCCTTCTTTTAAGTGTATAATGTATTTGTGAAAATTTGTTTTTCGTGATTTTGATTTAAACAAATTTCAAAACGGGCGTTTTATGTCGGAAAGGCAAAAACGCTTGATCTATATCAGAAAGGAATGGATATAAAAATGAACGACGTAGTAAAGCAGTTATCTCTCATCGGCATAGTTCCCGTTATCAAGATCGAAAACGCGGCTGACGCAAAGCCTCTCGCAAAGGCTCTTATCGACGGCGGTCTCCCCTGCGCCGAGGTTACCTTCAGAACCGCTTGCGCAAAGGAAGCTATCGCTATTATCGCTAAAGAATATCCCGAAATGATCGTGGGCGCGGGCACCGTACTCACCAAGGCTCAGGTTGACGACGCTATCGAGGCAGGCGCAAAGTTTATCGTCTCCCCCGGCTTCAATCCCGAAATAGTTAAATATTGCCAGAGCAAAGGGTGCCCCATCGTTCCCGGTATAAATAACCCTTCAGGCATTGAGGCGGCTCTTGAGCTTGGTCTTAAGACCGTTAAATTCTTCCCCGCAGAGCAGTCTGGCGGTCTCGCTATGATCAAGGCTATGTCTGCTCCCTACGGCGGTGTGACATTTATGCCCACGGGCGGCGTTTCTCCCGCAAACGTAAACGACTATCTTGCGTTCAACAAGATCGTCTGCTGCGGTGGCTCTTGGATGGTTAAGCCCGAAATGATTGCCGCTGGTGACTTCGACGGCATTACCAAGCTTGTCCGCGAGGCGGTTGACACTATGCTCGGATTCAAGTTCAAGCACATCGGTATCAATCCCTGCAACGATACCTCCGCTAACGCGTCCGAGACTCTTAAGAACTACTTCTCATTCGAGCCCAAGGCTGCTTCCAAGTCTATCTTCGCAAGCCCCGAATTTGAAATGATGAACGAAAAAGGCCCCGGAACCAACGGTCACATCGCTATTCAGACCAACAATGTTGACCGCGCCGTATATCACCTCTCCCGTCGCGGCGTTAAGTTCGATATGAGCACCGCCACCTACGACGATAAGGGTAATATGAAGTTCATTTACCTTGCGGATGAAATAAACGGTTTTGCATACCATCTTGTAAAGTAATCATTTGAAAGGAATATTATAATTATGGCAAAGGTAATTACTTTCGGCGAGCTTATGCTCCGCCTCCAGCCCTACAACTATGAGAGATTCGTTCAGTGCGACCACGTTGAGTTCACCTTCGGTGGTGGCGAGGCTAACGTTGCCGTCTCTCTCGCAAACTACAATATGGACGTAGCTTACGTCACCAAGCTCCCCACTCACGCTATCGGTCAAGCGGCTGTTAACTCCCTCCGTCGTTACGGCGTTGACACCACCAAGATCGTTCGCGGAGGCGATAGAGTAGGTATCTACTTCAACGAAAAGGGCGCGTCGCAGAGAGGCTCGGTCTGCATCTACGACAGAGCAAACTCCGCTATCGCAAAGGCTACCCAAGCCGACTTCGATTGGGACGCTATCTTCGAGGGAGCCGAATGGTTCCACTTCACAGGCATCACTCCCGCTCTCGGCGCAAACGTAGTCGAGATCTGCAAGGACGCCTGCAAGGCGGCAAAGGCAAAGGGACTCAAGATCTCCTGCGACCTTAACTACCGCGGCAAGCTCTGGACCAGAGCAGAGGCGCGCGAGGCTATGACCGAGCTCTGCCAGTACGTTGACGTTTGCATCTCCAACGAGGAGGACGCTAAGGACGTATTCGGCATCGAGGCAGAGGCTACCGACATCTACGGCGGTAAGCTCAACCACGAGGGCTATAAGTCTGTTGCAAAACAGCTTGCAGACAAGTTCGGATTCGAGTACGTTGCTATCACTCTCCGCGAGTGCCGCAGCGCATTCGATAACGGCTGGTCCGCAATGCTCTACAACGTGGCAGACGACGAATACTGCTTCTCCAAGAAGTACGACCTCCACATCATCGACAGAGTTGGCGGTGGCGACTCCTTCGGCGGCGGTCTTATCTACTCTCTCATGAACGGCAAGACCACTCAGGGCGCAGTTGAGTTCGCAGTTGCGGCATCCGCGCTCAAGCACTCCATCGAGGGCGACTACAACATGGTCACCGTAGCAGAGGTTGAAAAGCTTGCGGGCGGCGACGGTTCGGGAAGAATTCAGAGATAATTTCAAGATGTTTTGTGTGGTGAGGAAAAGCTTTTTTAAAAAAAGTTTTTCCTCACCACTGTATTTTTCCCAAACTCAAAAATGGGTTAAGTATATCTTCCTACGGTAAATTCTCGTTCATTGACTGTTTGGAGCTTGGCGGCTCTTTATTTTCAAAACCGGAGTTAAGTTTGCTTAATTTATTTGCTTGACAGATAATCCAAATCGCAAAAAACGGACAAAATTTATCAATTTCGGTCTCAATTTGCGTTTCGTCTTGACAAATTCCCGATTTTATTATAAAATATACGATAGATACGATTTTATAAAAACGGAGTTTTATATGAAAGAACAGATAATCAAAGCCATAGAAAACGAAAAGCTGGTGGTGATAGTTCGCGGGATCGAAAGAAAGGACCTTATCCCTCTCGCCGAAGCTATGTACGCGGGCGGAGTAAGACTTCTTGAAATAACATACAGCGCAGACGGAAGCACCTCAGACGAAGAAACCGCAGACAGAATTAAAATGCTGGCAGAACGTTTTGATGGCAGAATGTATATCGGAGCAGGCACCGTACTTTCGGAGGAACAGGTTGAATTGACGGCGGCGGCAGGCGGAAGATTCATCATCTCCCCCGACACAAACGAAGCAGTCATCAAAAAAACCTCTGAGCTCGGTCTCGTCTCTATGCCGGGTGCGCTGACGCCTACGGAGATTCAGACAGCGCACAAAGCGGGCGCGGACTTCGTAAAAGTATTTCCCGCGGGAAATCTTGGCGTAGAATACGTCAAATCGGTAAAAGCTCCCTTATCTCATATCAAAATGCTGGCGGTCGGCGGAATAAATCTCGAAAGTATACCCGACTACAAAAAGATAGGTATATCGGGATTCGGTTTAAGCTCAAACATCATCGACAAAAAGAAGGTGGAGGCGGGCGACTTTGCATCCATAACTGCGCTTGCCGAAAAATACGTCAATTTAATTAAGGACTGAAAATGAAAAGATATATAACCATCGACGGCGGCACCACTAACACGAGAGTAAACCTTGTTGAGGATGAGATCATAACCGCCACTGTAAAGCTCAACAGAGGCGCAAAAGCGGGAATCGACGACAGAGACGGTCTTAAGATCGAACTTAAAAATGCGATTTCTTCAATCCTCTCCGAAAATCACCTTCTCGAAAGCGACATTATACGCATTATCGCTTCGGGTATGATAACCTCGGAATTCGGTCTTTACGAGCTTCCTCACCTTGAAGCGCCCGTGGGTATCCGCAGGCTTAACGAAAACACGGCGGAGGTAAAAATTCCTGAGATATCGGGTATCCCCTTCGTATTTATCCGCGGTGTGAAGGTCGTGTCGGACTCTCTCAGCGAATTTGATATGATGCGCGGAGAGGAGACCGAGCTTATGGGACTTATGTCGCTTTGCGGCGGCGACAATCACGCGGTATACGTTTTGCCCGGCTCACACTCCAAAATAGCAAGTATTGACGGCTGCGGAAACATATGCAGCTTCTCTACTATGCTGACGGGCGAGATGCTTATGGCGCTTTCCCAAAACACTATACTTAAGGACGCCGTGGATATCGGCATTTCCGAATGTCTCGGCGACTTCCTCAAGAGCGGATACTTATTTGCCAAGGAGTCGGGACTCAACAAGGCTCTTTTTAAGCTGAGAATAATGAAAAACGTCTTTAAACGCTCGCCCGAGGAGGTTTACAGCTTTTTCGTGGGAGCTATACTCTGCGACGAGATCGAGTACATTCTCTCGCTTGACGCAGACGAAATTATAATCGGCGGCAACAAAAAATTGAAGACCGCCACCGCAACCCTGCTTCGCAGTATTTCCGAAAAGCGCGTTACGGTAATATCCGACGGTGACGTCGCGCGCTCCACCGCTATCGGCGCTATCAGAATTTTTGAATTTCAATAAAAAAACAGCATGCGAACGGGCATCCGATTTACCTCGGGTCGCCCGTTCGTATGCGTTTTATTATATCAGATCTTTTAAATATTCGACCGCTTCCTTCATTCTCGCGTCGTCAGCGGCAAATTCAAGACTTATACTGCCGCTATAGCCGCTCTTCTTCAAAAGCTTGAGCGCGTCGCCAATTTTCAGCTCTCCCTCGGGAGGAATGACCTCGTAGAGATACTTACCGCCTCGGCTTCGCATCTCTCCCGCTCTGCCCAAAGACTTATCGGAAACGATATAGTCCTTGACGTGAACGTGACGCGCGCAAGAAGCCAAAGCAGCCGTGACGGCGACGGGATCCTCGTCAACGAAAACGGGATTGCCGAGATCGGCGCAAAATCCAACGTTACCAAGCGTCTCTCTCATAGCAAGAAGCAGCTTTGACAAGGCGCCGACTCCGTTGAAATACATTCCCTGAGGCTCGTAGATACATTCGAGACCAAGGCGTTCACAATACTCCGCAACGCTTTTCGTAATATCAAGCACCTCGGAGAAGACCGCTTCGTAATCGGGAGAGCCTTCGTCAAGAGAGAGAGACGGCATAATAGTGTGATGGAAGATTTTGGAGCCAACTGCCGCCGCGTAGTCGATCTCCCTATATATCGACCTCAAAAAATCGGCTTTTTCCATGGCGAAAACATTTGCGTAGACCGAATAACAGTCAACGGTCAGCCCATTTTCATCAAGTGCCCGTCTTACCTCTTTTGTGGGATATTTTTCTTTATCGATGGGAGCGCCCGTACCGCACATATCGAGAAATTCCACTCCCGAAAAGCCGAGAGACGCAGAATGTGCCGCCGCAAAGTCAATGCCGCCATCGTATAGGTCTCTCATAAACAAATTATAGCTTGTAAATCTCATAAAATCTCCACTTCTTATGTTTAAGTATCGGTTTCGTTCGTTTTTTCCTCGGTAAAAATTCCACTTACGTTTTCCGTATTGCAGAGCACGAAGGGATAGTCCTTTCCTCTCTTTGATGGGTCGCAAAGGAAATATTTTTCTTTCGAGACCTCCATCATAACACGGCGCAAGGCAATCTCTTCCTCTGATGAATCCGTTATATCTCCGTTATCGGAAAGCCCCTGAGAAGAGAAAAACATCGCATCCGCCTTTATCTGCTTAATAAAGTTTTCGGTAAAATGCCCCACGAAGCATTCCCTGCCGCGCACGAGTCCGCCGCCCGCGCAGATGACCTTTACGTGGGAATCCTTAAGCTCCTGACAGACACGGAGATTGTTGGTAACCACTGTGAGTCCCTCCCTCATAACAATATGCTTGCAGATTCGTCTTACGGTAGAGGAAGAATCGAAAATAACCGTGGAGTTGTCAGTAATAAGAGCTGCCGCGCGCTCGGCTATCCTCTCCTTGCTTGCAGAATTCTCCTTATCGCGAAAGAATATCGGCACGGGTGCTTTTTCATATTCAGCCAGCATCACACCGCCGTAAACGCTTTTAACAGCCCCCATTTTCTCAAGATTATTAACGTCGCGTCGCACCGTCGCCTGGCTTGTATAAAGCTCGCCTGCCAGCTCCGCTATAGACGCAAACCGCTTGAGCCTAAGATATTCCAAAATCTCCTCTTGTCTTTGAATATTTGCCATGTTTCATTTTAATGAAAAAGTTTTTTCATTTTTTCTCCGTTTTTCAAATTTTACTCCAAGTATTGACACTTACAATTATTAGTATTATAATTATACCATAAAATAGAAATTTTGCAACAACTTTTTCAAATTAATTGTCGCAAACGCGACGGAACGGAGAAAAATCATGGCAATAGTAACAATAATCGGCGCAGGTATGATGGGTTCAGCTCTCGCATTCCCCGCAAGAGAGAACTCTCACGAGGTTCGTCTTGTAGGTACGCATCTCGACCGTGAGATCATCGACGAATGCAGAAAGAGTGACAAGCACCCCAAATTCGACAAGGCATTCCCCGCAGGACTTAAATATTATCAGGTCGAGGAGATGGACGAAGCTATCGCAGGCTCTGATATGATCATCGGCGGCGTTTCCAGCTTCGGTGTCGATTGGTTCGCCGACGTCGTTCTTCCCAAGATTCCCGACGAAATTCCCGTTATCACCGTCACCAAGGGACTTATGGACACCGAGGACGGCAGACTTCTCACCTATCCCGATCTCTGGCAGGCAAAGCTCGATTCTCTCGGCAAGAAGACCAAGCTCTTCGCCATCGGCGGTCCCTGCACCAGCTACGAGCTCGTGGCTCACGACCAGACCGAGGTTGCATTCTGCGGACGCGACATTGAGACCCTCAAGTTCCTCCGCGACGTAATGGCGACCGACTACTATCATATCAGCCTTTCCACCGACGTTACGGGAATCGAGAGCGCAGTTGCACTCAAGAACGGCTACGCGCTTGGCATCGCCCTCACCATCGGTCTTAACCAGAAGGAATTCGGCATAGACAGCCCCCTTCACTTCAACTCCCAGGCGGCAATTTTCGGTCAGGCTGTTAAGGAGATGTACCGACTTCTCGACTATCAGGGCGCGGCTACCCTTGAGAATATGTCCGTCGGCTACGGCGACCTCTACGTAACCGTCTACGGCGGCAGAACAAGACTTGTAGGCATCCTTCTCGGTCGCGGTCTTAACATAGACGAAGCAAAGGCAGAGCTTAACGGCGTTACCCTTGAGTCTCTCGTAGTTGCCGAGCGAGTTGCAAGAGCAGTAAAGGTTGCAGACAAGGTCGGCAAGCTGAACAAGGCTGATTTCCCCCTCCTCTGCCACGTTGACGAGATCATTATGGAGAAAAAGCCCGTCAATATGCCTTGGGAAGACTTTACCTTTATTTATAACAAATAATATCGCTTTTGTTTACTAATGCAGAGTGCGGAGTGTTGAGTGCAGAATTATTACTCTGCATTCCGCACTCTGCGCTGTTTTAATTGATCAACATTCTGTCATAAACAACTATACGGAGAAAAATGAACTACACCGAATACAAAAAAGAGATTCCCCACAATGAACACTACGACGTAATAATCATCGGCGGCGGTCCATCGGGCGTATGCGCCGCTATCGAGTCTGCTCGCGCAGGCAAGAAGATATTGCTTGTGGAGGCATACGGAATGCTGGGCGGTATGGCGACCACCTCTCTCGTCTCGCCCTTTATGACGGTCTACGACCGCGACGGCGACGAGCTGACCGTGGGCGGCATCTACCGCGAGATAGTCAACAGGCTGAAGGACTTTGCGGCGGTCATCCCCCCCGAGGAGACCGACTCGCCCTCGGTTCATACCTCTTTCATCGAAAAATACCACCGCCACGTCACCCCATTCCTTCCCTTCTATCTCCAGATCGTGCTTGACGACATGGTGCGCGAGGCAGGGGCAGAAATTCTGCTCTACACCCGTTTCGCCGATTGTATCTGCGAGGGAGGAAGGATCAAAAGCATAATTCTCTGCGCTCTCGAGGGACTGATCAGCCTCACCGCAGACCTTTTCATCGATTGCAGCGGCAACGCAGATGTCGCGGCGGCGGCAGGTGTTCCCACCTACAAGGGCGACGAGGAAAGCGGCGTTCCTCAGCCGGGAACTCTTATGTTTGAGGTGGGCGGAGTCGACCAAGGGGCATACGAAGCTTACGGTCAAAGACCTCCCCGACCCGTCAAGGCGTACAGAACGCCCGTAGAGGGCAGATACGCCGTCAATCACTTCCGCGTATTCGACGTTGACGCCACAAACAGCGCAAGCATGACCGAGGGTCACATAAACGCGCGCCGCCAGGTGCTGGACGCCCTTCGCGTGCTCCGCGAGGAGACCCCGGGCTTTGAAAATGCCGAGATCCTGCAGGTGGCAAGCGTGCTCGGCGTCCGCGAGAGCCGCCATATCAGCGGAAAATACAATATCACCGTCTCAGACGTGTCAAACGGCACCAAATTCGACGACAGGATCGCCGTTTACGGCTTTGGAATGGACGTCCACCCGAGAAATGCCGATATTACTGGCAATTTCAAGATCGAGGTGGCGAAAAAATACTATATTCCCTATAGGGCGATGCTTCCCGAGGGGTGCGATAACCTTATCGTCGCGGGAAAGACCGTTTCCTGCGAATCCCAGGCGGCAGGCGGACTCAGATGTATGCCTGCGGCAATGGCGATGGGTCAAGCGGCAGGAGTTGCGGCGGCGATGGCAATAGATAGCGGCAAACTCCCATTGGAGATCGACGTTTCCGCCCTCCAATCTACCCTCCGTACCCACGGCGCAATTATCGATTGAATTTATATGACAAAAAGGCGACAATGTCGCCTTTTTGCGTTAAATTGCAATTTATCGGGGAGACGCGCTCCACCTTTTTCGAGAAAAAGGTGGAGCCAAAAAGCTTCCCGGAGGAAAGTAGAAAGTGCTGACGGTTTAGGTTTTAAAACCGTGAGGATTTTAGTCAAAGTATATCTTCTATCGTGTTTCGGGTGAAACGCAAACTCTTTATTTATAAGGAGTATTAAATGTACTCGCAACACGATAGCAGTGGGGCGCAGGAGATAAATATTACCGTTTTCTATTGTAAAACGGCTACTATTTTTTCTGTCCTCTGGGAAGGTTTTTGCCGAGCTTTTTGCCTAAAAAGCTTCGCCGCCGGAGGCACGCGTCCCCGACAAATCAAAATTTGACCGCAAAAAAGGGCGACCTCGTCGCCCTTAAAATTATCAACAACTCGTCATGATCTGAATGATTTTCTTATCGGTCTCCTTCATACCGTCGTGACCGAGCGCGGAAATGTTACGAATAGTGTTCTCAACTCCATTGCTGACCAGACCGTCACCGCCGTAAAACTGACAGCCCTCCTCGTGCATATCAAAGCCCATAATGCCTGCGTCGACCGCCATAGCGATCTTCGCCGCGCAGCTTGCCTTCGCTCCGTCGCAAACGATACCCGAAGAGATCGCAAGCGCATTGACGATAGTGTGATTTATAGCGTGAATGTCACCTGTCAGAAGATAGGCAATTCCCGCCCCCGCTCCAGCGCCTGCGCTCACCGCGCCGCAGTAAGCCGAAAGGCGACCGATTCCGCTCTTCAAATGAAGTGTCACAAGATTGGAAAGCGTCAGCGCGCGAAGCATCTCCTCGCGACTCTTTTCGTAATATTCCGCGTAGGCAACAACGGGCAAGCTTGCGGTCATGCCCTGATTTCCGCTTCCCGAATTTATAATTACGGGCATATCGCAACCACTCATTCTCGCATCAGACCCTGCCGCCGCAACCGCCTTTGCGCGGGTTCGAATACTGTCATCTCGTTTCAGAAGAAGCTGACCGATCCTCGCGCCATAATCATTGGTCAAGCCCTCTTGCGAGATAGCCGTATTGTAAGATATCTGGCGCTCCAGAATCTCACTTACATCATCTATATCGACCGAGTTGGCAAAATCGAATATATCAGCAACCGTCAGAAGCGAATGATCGGGACCAGACTCCTCTGCGCAAGCCTCACCTTCGAAATAAGTACATTTGCCGTTTTCAATTATCTCGGTAATATTGGTGTGCTTGTCCTCAACGTGCACCGAAACCGAGTTGTCACCCTTCGTGACCGTAATTACAAGATCAAGCATATGCTCGCTCTCAAGAGGAGAAACGGTAATCTCAAAATCCTTCATCCTCTCTGCAAGAGCAGCTTCCTCTTCAGCTGTCACCGAGGAAATGACCTCAAGACAGGCGTCGGCTTTTCCGTAAAGCACGCCAACCGCCGCCGCGGCTTCAAGACCGCGAGAGCCGCCCGTGTGAGGCACAATAACGCTCTTGACGTTCTTGATAATGTTTCCGCTGGCTTGAACACGTATGCTTTCGGGCATCTCACCGAGGATTTCTCTCGCCTTTGCCGCGCAAAAAGCCACCGCGATAGGCTCGGTGCAACCCATAGCGGGAATGAGCTCGCGGCGCAAAATTTCAACGTAATTCTGATATAAAACAGACGTCTTTTCCATAAAAAATCCTTTTTAGGTATTTGTTATAATAATTATACTAAAATCCGCCAGTTTTGTCAAGACGTTGGGATTTCAAATTTTGATTTATCGGTGGGAGACGCGAGCCTCCGGCGGCCTACTTTCTTTGAGAAGAAAGTAGGCAAAGAAACTTTCCAAAAGAAGGAGGTTCTCTTAGGGTGGCGCAGGATTTTTCGCTCCTTCGGAGCTAAAAAAATCCCCCACTGTCACATCCCCTTGAAAGGGTGTTAAACCCAGCCTTATTAATTTTATTTAAACCTAAATATCTTTAAGTTTAAATAAGATTTCATTTCGAGTCGTCGGCGAAGCCGACAGGGGTTGGGATCCTTAAGGGAGGGGATGTCGTGACGAATAAAAATGCGGCTTGCTGCTTTTTTATTCGTGAGA
>JAZMZI010000085.1:0-11094 GCA_045585895.1 Eubacteriales bacterium | reverse complement strand
GACTATCTCAACGCCGAGATAGTTGTAAACCTTCTCTTGTCTTGCGTAAAGAGCCTCGGACATAGCGTCGCCTTCACTCTTTTCTACCCAATAATAAGCCATAGGGTTAGTATCGGGGAGGATAGAGAGATAAAACTCTTTACCGTATTCTTTTTGTTCAATGTTGGTAGGGAACACTTCGCCGGGTTCATCGTCTCCAATAAATCCGCCCTTGTTTTCCTCTTCGGGGTCATCCTCAAGTTGGATCTGTATACAGGATGAAAAAGAAGCAAGGATCATCGCGAGAGCCAGAAGTAAGGCAAGTATTTTAAAATGCTTGATCATTTTAATGTGTCCTTTCAAAGTATTGCGTTAACTGTTACCATATACAAGTAAAGCCATAATAAATTATAACACAATTTACATTTAGTGTCAATAGGATTTGTAACGTCGAAAATAATTTACAAATGCGCCCAATTCTGTTCAAATAAATTAACAAATGTTTAAAAACCCGCCGATGTGTCGACGGGTCTTGCTTATACTTTTCAATCAAAAACGGTTTCTATTATTTTGTTGCAGGCATTCGGAGAATATCTCCAGCTTGATATATGCTTGACCCTCTCGCAATCAACGAAGTAATTGATCTCCGGTAATGGCTGAACACTTGAATAATTGTCGATCAGCACCAGCTTTATCTTCATTCTTTCGGGAATTATGCTTTTTATGTATACGGCGGCACAGCGGTCTCTCTGAAGGGAATCGGATGGTGTTCCTTCTTTGATTTCCGCAAGTCCCGCAAGATTTGGAGCAAGCTCTATGAAAACGCCGTACTCTTCAACGCTTCTTATAATACCAGTTACCGTCTGCCCCGGTAAGAATTTAGCCGCATTTTCTTCCCAAGTACCCAAAAGCTCTCTCATAGATACGAATATTCGCCCGTTTTCCCGATCATACGATTTCAATACGGTATTAATTACCATACCTTTATACAATCTGTCTTTCGGGTGAGAAAATCTGGATACGGATATACTATCCACAGTCAGCAAAGCAATAATTCCGCAACCAATGTCAACGAACGCGCCAAATCGCTCAAGATGCGTAACGCGAGAAGGGATTATATCGCCGGGAATAAGATCAATTAAATAATTGTTCAGACATTCTATCTGTGCCGCTCGGCGCGAGAGAAGGGCGACCGTCCTTCCGTTCTTTTCTTCAATACCGATCACTTTAAAGCATACGGGCTTACCCACACGGGTGATTATTGCTATATCTTTGATTTCTTCTTCATTTAAATTATAGCAAACCTCACTTTTGGGAATTATTCCGTCGATCCCTTTAAGATCAATGTGAAGGTTCATGTCCTTGTCGCAAAGGATGACCATTCCTTCAAGTATAACACCGGAAGCCATCGCCTTTTCAAGACCCTGCCTTCCGCCGTAAATCATCGTTCCGTTTTCAACATTCCCGAAAAGCAGGCCCTCGGGCTTATATGCATTCGCCATTTATTGTTCCTCCAAGGCTTTTTATTTACGCTAACAATCTATGCTTTGAAAGAGAGAAATATAACCTTCACAAAAAATCTGTCAAATATAAATTTTTCAAAAAATTTTTTCAAATCATTTCAAAGCAAACAATATGAAAAAATGAGAAAAAAAGAGAATACGAGAGCTTTGTAAAAGCTAAATTAAAAAATCGAAAAAAATTTCAAAAAAGGTATTGACAAACGAAATCCCTTGTGCTATAATATCCAAGGTTAAAAAAATGAACACTTTTTGGAGGATAACAAAATGTCTACTTTTATGCAGAAAAAAGAAGCAGTTGTCCGCAAATGGTATGTGATCGACGCAGCAGGCAAGCCCATGGGTAGAACCGCTGTTGTCGCTGCAGACCTTCTCCGCGGCAAGAACGCTCCTGAATTCACCCCCCACGTTGACTGCGGCAACTTCGTAATTATCGTAAACGCTGATAAGGCTGTTCTTACCGGTAAGAAGCTTGAGCAGAAATACTATCAGAGACACTCCGGCTACATCGGCGGTCTTAAGAGCATCCAGTACAAGAAGCTCATGGCTGAAAAGCCTGAGTTTGCAATGAGAGTTGCTGTTAAGGGTATGCTCCCTCACAACTCTCTCGGCAGAGCAGCAGCTACCAGACTTAAGGTTTACTCCGGCGAGGCTCACAAACATGAGGCTCAGAAGCCCGAAACCTACGAGTTTTAATTAAAGGAAAGGAAGGAAGTAAACCATGTATACAAGTGCTAAGCCCTACTTCTACGGAACTGGTAGAAGAAAGAAGTCCGTTGCTCGTGTAAGAGTATATCCCGGTAACGGTCAGATCACTATCAACGGCAAGGACATCGACGCTTACTTCGGTCTTGAGACCCTTAAGCTCGTTATTAACCAGCCCTTCGGCGTAACCGGCACCACCGGCAAGTTCGACATCGTTGCTAACGTAAACGGCGGCGGTATCTCCGGTCAGGCAGGCGCTATCCGCCACGGTGTAGCTCGTGCTCTCGTAGCAGCAGACGAGAACTACCGTCCCGCACTCAAGGCTGCAGGATTCCTCACCAGAGACCCTCGTATGAAGGAAAGAAAGAAATACGGACTCAAGGGCGCAAGACGTGCTCCTCAGTTCTCCAAGAGATAATTTCTCTTATACAAAAAGCACCCAATGGGTGCTTTTTGCCGTTTTTTTAATACTTGAAATTTTTGTCATAATTTGACAAAACCACCATTAATTACAATTAATTGAATTTAATACAGAGGTGTATTATGAAAAAGATCAAAATCATACTTATAGCTTTGGCTTTAGTAACCTTGTCTACCACGTGCCTTACTTCGTGCGGATTATTATTCGGACTTGACACGGAAGAAATTTTGGCTGACGTGGGTGATATTTTGATAGACGTACTCGACGAAGTTGGCGACGAGCTTTTCGGCAGCTCGTATTCTCGTTACGATGAATGTGAAAAGGGTAATCACGATTGGTACTATTCTTGGTCTGAGGAACCTTCCTGTTTCTACGAGGGCCGTACCGTATATTACTGTCATTACTGCGGAGAGGAAAGAGTAGAATACATTCCTATGCTGAAGCATCGAATCGTTTCCCAAGAAGGCTATGAGGCAACCTGCTACAGTTACGGTTGGTCGGGATCTTCTTGGTGTGAGCTGTGTGGAGAAACCATTGATCCCGGCTACGAGATTCCTCCAAAAGGTCACCCAAACACCGAAATTCAGAACAAGAGAGACGTTACCTGCACTCAAAACGGATATTCGGGTGACGAGGTCTGTCTTGACTGCGGTGACATTATAACTTATGGACGTACGATATACTCAAACGGACATCCCAACACCTATATTGAGGGCAGAATAGAAGCAACCTGCTACGAATCAGGTTATTCAGGTGACGAGATCTGTTCCGATTGCGGCGAAGTAGTTTGGCGCGGCTACACTACCGATCCTTGCCATAACAATACTACTATTATCAACCAAGTAGACGCTACCTGCACCGAGAACGGTTATTCGGGAGACGAATACTGTTACGATTGCGAGCAGATCATTTACTACGGAGGCACAATCTGGTCTAACGGTCATTTGAATTATACTTGGGAAGACGGCAAACCGGCTACTTGTACGGAAGACGGTTATACCGAGGGTCAATATTGCTATGCCTGCGAGACTTATTTTTATGGTCACGAAGTAATTCCTGCTTTCGGACACAACGAATATATCTACCGAAGCGGCTACGAAGCTGATTGTTACAACGATGGTAGATCCGACGAGATCTGGTGCAGCAACTGTAATAATTACGTTCGCGGCGGCGATTATATCCCCGCAGGACACAAAGAGGTTATCCTTCCCGCGTCAGAGCCTACCTGCTCCTCCTACGGATATACCGAAGGTAAGAAGTGTACGGCTTGCGGAATCACCATGATAGAACAGCAGAGAATTGATATGCTTAAGCACGAGAACGTCGTTGACGTTGAAGGTTACGACGCTACCTGCTGCTCCAACGGACGTACTTCGGGTAAGATCTGTGACGATTGCGGTACTCCTATCGTTACCCAACACACTATTCCCGCTACCGGTCACGTCTTCGGCGATAACGGTCAGTGCTACTCCTGCGAGCTTACCGTTACCGATTGCTTGGAATATTCCCTTAATACTTACGAGGACGGATACGTCGTTAACGGATTTATGGAGGGCTACGGTGATAACGTCAGCGTTCTCGTTATTCCTTCAACCTACGACGGTCTTCCCGTAACCACTATTGCCGAATGCGCATTCCAAGACTGCGCGAGCCTCACGAAGGTAGTAATTCCCGATACGGTTACTTACATCTACGATAGCGCATTCTACGGTTGCTATAATATTACGGCGTTTGAGTTTAAGGATTATGAATATTTTCTCAAAATTAACACAGGTTGGTTTGCATATTGTGAAAACGCCGAGATCCACGCGGCAGTTTACAACGGCAAGTCTCCTTACGAGGTCTACCTTAACGCAATGAATACCGTTAATCACAACCTCAACAGGTACGTAATGACTACTGACGGCGTTACGTATATGAACTACTACGGCAGCACGTATAAGGCTATTTCAACCCATATGATTCAAAAGCAGTACAATAACAACTTCTACATTTATAATTCCACCACCGATCATATGAGCTCCAATAGCGTTTCCAAGGAAGAGTTCTATTACGTAAACAATTATCTCTATCTCCCCGATTATTCTCAAAAGTGGTATTGCTCACCCGAAGCGTTCAGCGGTATGTTCTTGATCGAGAGTGAAGACGTCGGTGAGCTTACCGAGAAGTTCTTTAAGGGAGCAAGCTTCGTAGTTGACGCAGAAGGATATATGCACCTCACGCTTGAAATGGACGAGGAGCTTATCGCGGCTCTCATTTCCGAGATAGGCGGAATAAGCGCAGAGTGGAACGTTGAAAGCTGCACGTATTCTTACAAATTTGATACTGACGGCAACATCATATCCTACACCTCCGATATGTACTATTCCATAAGCGATTACGATTACAGCTTCAACGCAGTGTCCACCACGGCATTTAGCGACGTCGGAACGCTCAGCGGAATATCCGTTCCCAACTCATATAATTACACCGATTACACTTATTACTTCGAAGGTCTCTGCACCAACGGTCATACTATAGTAGAGTGCCCCGAGGTTGACGCTACCTGTTTCGCTAACGGTAAGACCGCTTACTCCTACTGTAGTACTTGCTACCATGCGATCGAAGGCTACGATATCATTCCTGCGGGACACGATTACGTAAACGGTGAGTGTACCGAGTGCGGTGATATTAACGAACGTTCCGAGGGTCTTGCATACGAGCTTAACGAAGATGGCACGGGTTATATCGTAGTCGGTATCGGTGACTGCAAGGATAGAATCGTGTATATTCCCCAGCAGATATACGGACGCCCCGTAGTTTCCGTAAACGCGGATGCATTTGACAATACTAACGTTTATGACATTTATATCGGCGGCGAATACTGGTATATTGACCACTTCAACGGTTGCGATGATGCAACGCAATACTGGAATTGGGACTGATCCCATCGATAATGCCTAATTTAAACGTTTATAGCTAACGTATTGACAAAATTCAATATAAATGCTATAATTTGGTTACCAAATATTTTAGGAGGGTATAATCATGGGCAGACTTTTATCTTTCGGTTGCGAGGCTTTGATCTCCACCCCCGCAATTGCGCTTATCGTAGCTTCAGTCGTAAGCTCGTTAGTTGTTTTCTTTAAGAAAAAGAAATAATTTTATAAACATAGGCGGACGAATTCGTCCGCCTATGTTTTATTATTTAATTTAAAGCGGAGAGAAACCAGGTTCTCTCCGCTATTTTTCATTATTTAAGCATAAAATCAACCGCCGAGGTAAGCTTTCTTGACCATTTCGCTCTCGGAAAGCTCTTTTCCTGTTCCCGAAAGGACGATCTTACCGTTTTCGAGAACGTAGGCTCTGTCGGATATTGCCAAAGACTTACCCGCATTCTGCTCGACGAGAAGAATAGTGGTTCCGTCGCGGTTAATATCCTTAATTATTTCGAAAACCTGATCAACGAGCAGAGGAGAGAGGCCCATAGAAGGCTCATCAAGCATAAGAAGCTTGGGATGGCTCATTATAGCTCGTCCCATAGCCAGCATCTGTTGCTCACCGCCCGAAAGAGTACCTGCGATCTGATTTCGACGCTCCGCAAGACGTGGAAAACGCTCGTATATAGCATCAATATCATTTTTAAAGCTGCTCTTGTCCTTTATGGAATAAGCGCCCATAAGCAGATTCTCATATACCGAAAGCTCCTGGAATATTCTTCTGCCCTCGGGCACCTGAGTCATACCCATATGAACGATCTTGTGACACGGGGTTTTCGTAATATCGTTTCCGTTGAATATTACCTTTCCGGCTCTCTTGGGAATAAGACCTACAACACTCTGCATCGTAGTTGTTTTTCCCGCGCCGTTTGCTCCGATAAGGGTTACGATCTCTCCCTCGTTTACCTCAAAGCTGATACCCTTGAGCGCGCAAATGACACCGTAGTACACTTCAAGATCGTGAATCTCTAACATTGCCATAGCATCAACCTCCAATATAAGCTTTGATAACTTCGGGATCGTTAAGAGCGCTCTTAGTGTCGCCCTGAGCAAGTACGGTACCGAAATTCAGTACGGTGACCTCATCGCAAAGACCAGCAACGAACTTCATATCGTGCTCGATCAGCAGAATGGTCATATCAAAATTATCGCGGATAAATTTAATGGTCTCAACAAGATCGGCAGTCTCATTGGGATTCATACCAGCCGCAGGCTCGTCGAGAAGCAGGACCTTGGGATTGGTTGCAAGCGCTCTTGCTATCTCAAGCTTTCTCTGCTTTCCATAGGGAAGATTGCAAGCAAGGTTATTTCTTTCCTCTTCAAGTCCAAGAATGCGAAGCAGTTCCTTCGCCTTATTTCTCATTTCCTTTTCGACCTTGAAATGACGCGGAAGTCTGAAAAGAGATTCAATAACACTGCACTTGTATTCGGGACGGTCGTGAAGACCAACCATTACGTTACGAACGACCGTCATATTGTTAAAGAGACGGATATTCTGGAAGGTTCTTGCGATACCCTTGTGATTTATCTTTTCCTGAGAAAGGTTTTTCAGCTCCTCTCCGTCAAGATAAAAGCTTCCGGAGGTAGGCTTATAAACGCCCGTCAAAAGATTAAAAATCGTCGTTTTACCTGCGCCGTTAGGGCCTATAAGACCGTAGATCTGATTCTTTTTAATTTTGATATTTACGTTTTGAGCCGCCTTAAGTCCACCGAAGGTGATGCCGAGATCTTTGGTTTCAAGAATATACTCTGCCATCATTTATCTCCTCCGTTTCCTGTAAGATCCTGCTTATCCTGAGGCGTGATATCGATAGAAAGAACTTCGTTCATTTCTATCTTCGTAGGTACAACGTCCCACTTCGCGGCGTCGTCCTTGACGTGTGCGGGATCGTGCTTCCTTCTGAATACTTTGCGGAACAAGACCTGAATATTGAATCTCTCACGGAAATTCTTAAGCGCGGGAGCGTTATTGTAAACCACGATAAGAATAAGAATAACGGCGTAGAAAAGATTCTGAAGGACCGCAAGCTCACCGGTAAGAACGGTAGCCAGCTTAGAGTTCAGATAGGTTATAAGCGTAGCCGCAATAATTGAACCGTTGATGCTGCCCATACCGCCGAGAACCACCATAACTAGTATCTCGATAGAGTAGTTATAGCCAAACTTTGCGCTCTGTACGGTATAGTTGCTGAAGCTGTAAAGAACGCCTGCAACACCTGCAAGTGTAGCCGAAACCGTGAATACCAACAGCTTATATTTCGTAACGTTTATACCGGTAGCCTTAGCCGCAATCTCGTTGTCTCGTATAGAGGTAATGGCTCTGCCGTGCTTGGAACGCATAAGATTTTGTACGATGGCAAGAGTGATAAGAACGAGGATAAAGCAAAAGATAAAGAAAGTCTTCTTATCATATCTGGGAGTGTTGAGACCGATAGCTCCTCCAAACGTCTCGGAGGAAGTATTCTGGAACAGCGACTTAACTATTTCACCGAATGCAAGAGTAACGATAGCAAGATAGTCGCCACGCAAACGCAGAGCGGGGATACCTATAATAATACCGCATGCTGCTGCAGCGGATGCTCCTACCAAAAGCGAGATCAGGAAGGTAAGAGGACCGTTTCCGAGAGAAGAAACCAAAAGTGAAGCGACCTTACCTCCAAGATAAGCTCCGACACACATAAATCCCGCGTGTCCCAGTGAAAGCTCACCGAGAAAACCTACGAGCAGAGAAAGCGAAACGGCAAGGATAATACTTATAGCTATTTTTTCAAGCATATAAAGTATAGATTGATTAAGCCCACCCGTAAGAGTAAGTGCGGACATGACCAAGGTAATTATACCGATAACTACGTAATTGATATAATGATTCCATTTGATCTTCTTGAAACTTTTCATACCTTCTCCCTCCGTTTCTTACCGAGGAATCCGGTAGGTCTTACCAAAAGAATTATTATAAGTATTGAAAACTCGATTGCATCGGTGTAGGGAGCTATTGCGGTTATCTTATATGAAATACACTCAACGACACCCAAAAGAATTCCGCCGAGCATAGCGCCCGGGATAGAACCTATACCGCCGATAACCGCCGCAGTAAACGCCTTGATACCGGGCATGGCACCAAAGGTACTGGAAATACTGGGAGCCTTGAGCAGATAGAAAAGACCTGCAAGGGCTGCAAGTGCCGAGCCTATTGCAAAGGTAACGGTTATTATTCTGTTTACGTTTATGCCCATAAGCTGAGCGGCGCCCTTATCCTCGGATACCGCTATCATAGCGCGGCCTATACGAGTATATTTTATAAACAGTGTCAGCACCACCATTACTACAACGGTAAATCCAAGGGTTACAAGTGAAGAAACTTGCATAGGTACTCCGAGAATATCTACCGAACCAAACTCGTATACGGTAACCATTTTGTTAGCAGAACCGAATATTATCTGGGCCAAACTCTGCAAAAGATAGCTGACTCCTATGGCGGTAATCAGTACGGCAAGAGGAGAAGCGCCGCGCAAAGGCTTATACGCAACCTTTTCTACCACGATACCGAGAATGATACATCCGAGTATAGCCATAGCAATAGCCAATATCGGATTATTGGTCGCCATAAACACATAGATCAGATATCCGCCGACCATTATGATATCACCGTGAGCGAAATTCAGCATTTTCGCAATTCCGTATACCATAGTATAACCGAGCGCGATCATAGCATAAATTCCGCCAAGGCTCAATCCGTTTATCAAAGTTGATACAATAATTTCCATAATTTTTCCTTACTGAAAACTCAAAAACTCAATTTTGAAATTTCATTATAAATAGGCATAACTGCATACACCCGCAATTAGGGCATATGCAGTTATTTGAGCTTAGTTTAACTTAACGTTATCAGTTTGCTTCCTTGATTACGTACTGGATAGCCTGCTTGTTAACGTATCCGTTTTCCCAAGAGATCTTATCTCCGGTTGCACCATTAGTATAGGTGAAACCGTTGTCAAACTCTTCCTTAAGAATATCACAAAGATCGGAAGCACTGATATTTACGGGAATATCAACGCCCTTGTCGGAAGCAGCCTTCATAGCGTAGTAGATAGCGTAAACGCAGTCGTATGCAGATGCGCCGAACTGGTTGAGAGGCTCACCGGGGAACTTAGCCTGATATTTTGCAATATACTCGGCAGCCTTACCGTCGGTAGCCTTGGAGTTGAAGTGAGAAAGCATGGTAACTGCCTGAGGAATGGTAGTAATATCGAAACCTTCAATGTTATCGATGCCATCAAATCCGTCGCAGCCGTAGTAAACAGCGTCAGCAGCGAGGATATCCTTAGCCTGCTTCATAAAGATAGAAGCGGGGGTGTAGTAGGTGGGCATGAAGATGAAATTGCAATCCTTGAGAGTATCGATCTGAGTAGAGAAATCGGTCGCGTTTGCGTCGGTAAAGTTAGTGGGAATAACCGTAACGGAAGGATCGAGATTGTCCATAAACTGATCGTAGATACCCTTGGAGTAAGCTTCGTCGGACTTGTAGAAAGCACCGATGGTCTGACCCTTGTAGTTAGCGTTTACGAAATCAGCCGCAACCTTACCCTGATTACCGTCTGCAAAGCACATCTGATAGCCGTTGGGGTTGGTGGGGATATCGTCACCGGAAGCAGAGGGAGTGAGGAAGAATACGTTGTCATCAGCGGACAGATTCTTGAACTCAAGACCGGGAGCAGTGGTAACGGTACCGAGAGAAACCTGCATACCACCCTCGTACATAGAAGAGTAGTTGGTGGAAACCTTGGTAGCGTCGTGCATATCGTCGGTTGCGACGAGCTTGAACTTTACGCCGTTGAGACCGCCTGCCGCATTGATCTCGTCAATAGCCATCTGAGCGGAGTTTCTTACTGCAACGCCGTACATAGCGGCACCGCCGGTAAGAGGACCGGAAAGACCGATCACGTACTCGGTGTTGTTCTCAGCGTAGTTCTTTTCGCCGCCAAGCAAATTAGCAAAAGCGCCTTCGAACATATCGCAGGAAGCGAATGCGGTCATAACTCCCAAGCAGAGAACTGCGGCAAGAACGACCGATAAGATTTTGATTTTTTTCATGATATATAACCTCCAATAGTTAATATGTATAATATGATATACTTTTTTTATATAAATGTCAAGACAAATTTGTTATTTTTACAAAATACTATGTTTTCTGCAAAAAATTGCTGAATATTCATACATTTTTGGTGATTTTAACGGTGATGATTTGATCGGCATTTTTACAAATGCTTCATTTTTTATTATTATATGTTGCAAGTGTATATTGCATAATATTCAGAAAACAAATCGTGAGAATGCAAAAGCATTCTCACGACAGTCTGTCGAAAAAGTCACTCGAAAGGGTGGCTTTTTTGCGTAAGATGTGATATAATAGAAGCAAGAAAAAGACAGGCGGTGAAAGAATGTTAAGTAGAGGACAAAGCGGACGAGAAATAATGCAAATGGTGTGGCTTGA
>JAZMZI010000084.1:0-98506 GCA_045585895.1 Eubacteriales bacterium | reverse complement strand
ATGTTTTTGCTTTTATAATGTCGAAATCCGCCGATTTTTCGGCGGATTTCCTCATTTTGTGTGGCTTTTTAGACGCGTTTTGGCTCTCTGGCGTACTCCTGTACGCCTACGAGAACCAAACCACGCCTTCTGCATCTAACTGAGACGGCCCCTTTTTGATTATTATTTAAGCTCATTTTCAACGCATTCGGCGTATCGTACCGCTTCCATTGCGTCCTCGGCATACTTATCCGCGCCGATAGTCATAGCATAATCCTCGGTAAGCACCGCGCCGCCGACGATTATTCTGCTCCAAGGAGCATTTTTGCGGAGAAGCTTTATAGTTTCTTCCATAGAAGGCACTGTTGTGGTCATAAGCGCGCTAAGACCGACAATGGGCGCGTGATACTTCTCACAAGCTTCCAAAATCGCCTCGGGAGCAACGTCTCTGCCAAGATCAACTACCTTAAAGCCGTAATTTTCAAGCAGCAGACAAACGATATTTTTACCGATATCGTGGATATCACCCTTGACGGTAGCCATAATAACCGTTAATCGCTCGCTCTTATCGGGAGAAGCCGCTAAAGCCGCGCTGATAGGCTCAAAAGCCGCCTTTGCCGCCTCTGCCGCCATAAGCAGAGAGGGAAGATAGACCGTTTTTTCCTCAAAACCCTTGCCCACCTTGTTGAGCGCGGGAATTATCTGCTCTTTGACGATATCAAGTGCGGGTGTGCTTTCAAGCAAAGTGAGGGTCAGCTCTCTTGCTCTGTCGCCCATTCCTTTTACGATAGCGTCGTTTAAATTATCAACTCCGCATTCTGCCGACTTTGCGGTGGGTGTTGCCGACGTAAGATTTTGCTCAACTGTCGAAGCAAAGGTCATATAATCGGCGCAATTTTCATCAAGACCGTGGAGAACGCGATATGCGTGGTAGGTCTTCATCATTTCAAGGGAATAGGGGTTCATAATTGCCGCGGTGAGACCGTTCTCAAGTGCGTTTGCGAAGAATACGCCGTTGAGAATGTCTCGGTTCGGCAGACCGAAGGATACGTTTGAAACCCCAAGCACGGTATTGCATCCAAGCTCGTTATTAATTCTTCTCAGCGCGCCGAGAGTGATCTTTGCGGCATTGGGATCGGCGGAAACCGTCATTGTAAGCGTATCGAAAATGATGTCCTTCTTATCGATTCCGTAGCTTTCGGCAACCGTCAATATCTTTTTGGCGATCTCAAATCTTCCGTCCACCGTGTCGGGAATACCGTTTTCGTCAAGGGTAAGAGCTACCACAACACCGCCGTATTTCTTAACGAGAGGGAACACCGCCGACATAGATTCGGCTTTGCCGTTAACCGAGTTTATCATCGCCTTGCCGTTATATCGGCGCAATGCGGTCTCCATAGCCACAGCGTCAGCGGTATCTATCTGCAAGGGAAGATCGCAAACCGCTTGGAGCGAGCAGACGACTTCCTTTATCATTTTTGCTTCATCAATTTCGGGAAGACCAACGTTGACGTCGAGAATATGCACTCCCGCTGCTTCCTCATTAAGCCCCTCGGATATAATAAAATCAAGATCATGATCGCGCAACGCCTGCTTGAAAACCTTTTTACCCGTGGGATTTATGCGCTCGCCAATAAGAATTGGCGCAGAATCAAAATCGACTGCGTGAGTGTAGGAGGACACCAATGTGCGCTTTTTGATCTCGCGTGAAATAGGTTTTTGGGGGATAGAATCGACTATTGCCTTTATATATTCGGGGGTGGTGCCGCAACAACCTCCGCATATGCGAACACCCTTTTTCACAAGAGACGCAACGTCACGTCCGAATTCTTCGGGAGTTACGTCGTATACGGTCTTGCCGTCTTTTATCTCGGGGAGACCCGCATTAGGCTTTAAAAGCACGGGGACGGTAGCATATTCAAGCAATTCCTCGGCAACTGTCATAAGCTGACGGGGGCCGAGAGAGCAGTTAGCTCCGATGGCATCTGCGCCCATACCCTCAAGCATTGCGACCATCGCCGCAGGCGAAGCACCTGTCATAAGTCTTGAATCCGAACCGTATGCGTTGGAAACGAAAACGGGAAGGGAGGAATTTTCCTTTGCCGCCAAAAGAGCCGCCTTGGTTTCGTATGAGTCGTTCATCGTCTCGATAAAAATGAGATCAACGCCCGCCCTGACGCCGATTTTTACGGTTTCCGCAAAGATAGAGACCGCATCCTCGAAATCAAGGTCTCCGTAAGGCTTCAAAAGCTTTCCCGTAGGGCCTACGTCAAGAGCTATAAATCTTTCTCCGTCAAAGCATTCTCGCGCCGCTTTCGCGTTTTCGACTGCCGCGAAGATTATTTCTTCAAGCTCGTCGCGAGAGAATTTCAGAAGATTTGCTCCGAAAGTGTTGGTGGACACTACGTTAGAGCCTGCCGCAAAATAATCGCGGTGAATATTTCTTATAACGTCACTGTGTGTGATATTCCACCTCTCGGGCAATTCACCTGTGGGAAGTCCTGCGCCCTGGAGCAGAGTTCCCATACCGCCGTCAAGTATAAGAATATTTTCTTTTAAATAATCAAGAATTTTCATATCAGTAAATACCTATTATCGCCGTCACGCTTTTGGTGGGCGACATGATCAAACTATCGTTTAGAGTGAGACCTATTCTTTTTTCACATTCTAAAGCAGCGAATATTTCCTTTTGAAATTCAAGGGGAAGGTCACCGTATCCCGCGCTGAATCTCGGACGCAGAGCTTTACCGTCCGGCATATACTTATTCTTCAATTCAAGGCAAAAAGCGTCGCAAAGCGCTTCTATTCGCTCAGCGCCGATGGCCTGCAAGCAAACCGATACCGAAGGCTCGGTTTTCCCGTAACGAAGAATAAGTCTGTCAAGCTGAAGTCCCACGGTTGCGCCGAAAACTATCGCTTTTTGGCAATTGGCGAGACATTTGGCAAGGTCACGGCTTTCCGCTTTGGCAAAACCGAGGTCGCAAACGGGAGAGGAGATATTAACGTCAAACTCCGCGAAGCATACCTTATAAGAGAGCTTTCCTCGGCAGATATCCAGCGAACGGTCGATAAGCGTTTCTATCTCTGGTGAGCTTTCCTTGCAACCCATATAGCGCAAAATTTCGCGTTTTGATATCTCGGGAGCAGGGAATTCTTTAAAAACTACCGCGCTCATTTTCCGAGAATTGCAGACAGATTGCTCTGTATCTTTTCCGCAACGTCTATCTTATTCATAGAATAAACGTGAACGTTGGTGATTCCGTTTGCGTAAAGATCGATTATCTGATCGGTTGCGTAAGCAATACCCGCCTGTTTCATCGCATAGTCGTCGTTGCCGAATTTGTCAACCAGCGCTTTGAATCTCTGGGGCACGAAGGAACCGGAGAGCTTTATGCTTCTTTCAATGAATTTCGCATTGGTAATAGGCATAATTCCCGGAATGATCGGCACCGTGATGCCTGCTTCTCTTATTTTATAAAGGAAGTTGTAAAGCAGATTGTTGTCGAAAAACATTTGCGTCGTAAGGAAATCACAGCCTGCGTCAACCTTTTCCTTAAGATACTTTATGTCTTCCTTCTGATCTTTGCTTTCGGGATGAATTTCGGGATAGCAAGCGCCGCCGATGCAGAAATCCGCACCCGATTCGCGCAACTCATATATAAGATCGATCGCGTGACGGTACGCCCAATTTGTGCGGTCTGCGTTTTCCATACCTGCGGGAATATCTCCGCGGAGAGCCATTACGTTCTGTATGTCGGCATCCTTTATGCGCTCGATCATGGATTTAACCGTCTCACGGGTGGAAGAAACGCAGGTAAGATGGGCGAGAGTAGGAACGCCGTAGCTCGCTTTTATATTCTTTGCTATTTCAAGAGTGTATTGGCTTGTGCCGCCACCCGCGCCGTAGGTTACGCTCATAAATGAGGGTTTAAGCTTTGCAATCTCCTCGGTTGCGGTCTTTACGCTTTCAAAAGCAGTAGTCGTCTTGGGAGGGAAGACCTCAAAGGAGAGGTGGGGCGTGCCTTTTTCAAAAATTTCGGTAAGCTTCATGATAATTGCCTTCTTTAAATATAAATATAAGATATTTTATCACATTTTGGGTTGTTTTTCAATACGTTTATAAAAATAAAGACGCGTATTTTTCGCTTTTTTTAGTAAACTATTGACTTAAAAGAGCGATTCGTGTATAATATCTATGTTATAACTAATTGGGAGATAATTAATGAAGATTCAGCTTTCAGACCATTTCAGTTACGGTAGACTTATCAGATTTACTCTGCCGTCTATCGCTATGATGATATTTACGTCTATCTACGGTGTTGTAGACGGATTTTTTATTTCCACGTTTACCAACAAGACCTCGTTTGCTGCGGTAAATTTCATTTTCCCTTTTTTGATGATACTCGGCGCTATCGGTTTTATGTTTGGCACGGGAGGCAGTGCTCTCGTCGCAAAAACTCTCGGAGAGGGAAATAATGAAAAAGCAAATAAGCTTTTTTCGATGATAATTTATCTGTCTATTGCTACGGGCGCGATAATAACCGTTGCGGGGATGTTTCTTATCCGTCCCGTTGCGTCGCTTCTGGGGGCGGAAGGGCAGATGCTTGAGGATTGCGTTACCTACGGAAGGATAATCCTCGTGTCCATGATACCTTTTATGTTGCAGATAGAGTTCCAGAGCTTTTTTATTACCGCGGAGAAACCCAAGCTTGGACTTTTTGCGACTCTCGCATCGGGAATTACGAATATCGTTCTTGACGCGCTCTTTGTGGGAGTGTTTAGATTTGATCTCGTAGGCGCGGCTTGGGCAACAGCTATAAGCCAATGCGTTGGCGGCTTTTTCTCGATAGGTTATTTTATTTTGCCTACAAATCACAGTCTTTTGCGCCTGACCCGTTTTGAATTTGATTTTAAAGCTCTCATAAAGACCTGCACCAACGGCTCGTCCGAGCTGATGAGCAATATTTCAATGTCTCTTGTAAGTATGCTTTATAACTTTCAGCTTATGAAGCTTGAGGGCGAGGACGGCGTTGCGGCATACGGAGTTCTCATGTACGTCGGCATGATATTTATTGCGATATTTATCGGTTACTCCATAGGTACTGCTCCGATAATAGGATTCAACTACGGCGCAGGCAATCACGAAGAGCTAAAAAGTCTTTTGAGAAAAAGTCTTTTACTGATAGGAATCACCTCTTTAACAATGCTGATCCTGTCTATTCTTTTAGCAGTTCCGCTGTCGACTTTGTTCGTGGGCTATGACGACTATCTTTTGAAACTGACTATCAGAGGCTTTTATATCTTTTCATTCTCATTCCTCTTTACGGGAATGGCAATTTTCGGATCGTCCTTTTTTACCGCGCTTAATAACGGGATTATTTCGGCTATCATATCCTTTTTGAGAACGCTTGTGTTTCAAGCAAGTGCGGTATTGCTTCTGCCTATAGTTATGGGCATTGACGGAGTTTGGCTGTCTCTTGTTGTGGCAGAGCTTATGGCTACCGTAGTTTCATTTGCTTTTATCTTTGCGAAACGAAAAGAATATCAAAAATAACCGCTGCAAGTCAGCGGTTATTTCTTTTAAAAGATTAATTTTCGGTTGCTGAGGGAAGAGCGTATTTTTCGGAATACTTTTTATAGTTGATTTCAAATTCCTTGCCGCCCGCTTTGACTTCTCTGAGATAAGAGTGAAGATCAAGAGCGTCGTGACGGGACATTTCAACTACGCAACCCGCAATGTTGGAGCAGTGGTCGGAGACTCTCTCAAGGTTTGTAAGAAGGTCGGAGAGGATAAAACCGTGTTCAATAGTGCACTGGTTTTTCTGAACTCGGATAACGTGTGAAAGCTTGACCTTGTCCTTAAGATCGTCTACTACCTGCTCAAGAGGCTCTACCAGAGTTGCCTTTTCGAGATCGTTATCAGCAAAAGCATCCTTCGTAATATTGGTTATCTCGTTAAGAGCACCGTACATTACTTCAAGCTCACGAACCGCGTATTCGGAGAATGAAAGCTCTTTATCACGAAGCTCCTCGGCAGATTCCACGATGTTTACCGAGTGGTCGGAGATTCTCTCAAAGTCGCCTATGATATGAAGAAGCTTGGTTACTTCGACGCTATCCTGTTCGCTTAAGCTTCGGGAAGAAAGCTTAACGAGATAGGTTCCCAGTGCGTCCTCGTATATATCCACCTTGTCCTCGGCATCGCGTATTTCCTGCGCCACCTTAGGATCGTAAGATTTGAACAGACCGATTGCTTTGTTGAAGGGGTCAACGGAAAGCTCGCCCATATGAACCGCTACCTTGCGGCAACGCTCGATAGCAACGGAAGGGGTGTCGAGAAGTCTCTCGTCCAGCATGGAGGTGTATTCGTCGCCCTTATTGTCGGTTCCGCGGACGGTAAGGCATGCAAGCTTTTCAAGAAGCTTGGTAAAGGGCATAAGAGTGAAGACCGAGAATATCTTAAATACGGTGTGGATTCCCGCGATACCGAAGGCTTCGATAGTGGTGTTATCTGCCCACGAGAGGAGTCCGAAGGCTCCCGTGGTCTCAAGTATCCAACCGATAAGATAATAGAATGCCATCCAAAGACCGACGCCAATGACGTTGAAGTAGAGATGAATAAATGCGGCGCGCTTACCGTTCTTGTTAGCGCCGAGAGAGGATATAATAGCGGTGATACAAGTACCGATATTCTGACCCATAACGATAGGCATTGCAGAACCGTAGGTGATAGCGCCCGTAAAGGAGAGCGCCTGAAGAATACCGACGGAAGCGGAGGAGGACTGAACAATAGCCGTAAGAAGCGTACCCGCAAGAACACCGAGAATAGGCCAATCCTTGAACATAGTGAAGAGAGGCTTCAACTGCTCTCCGTAACCGCTTACAGCGTCGGACATCAGCGTCATACCGACCATAAGGACGGCAAAGCCCATAAGAATGTTTCCGACGTCCTTGAACTTACTCTTTTTAGAGAACATTATAAGTCCGATACCGATAAGCGCAAGAATAGGCATCCATGCATCGGGCTTGAGAAGCTTGAGTGCGTCAAGTGAAAATCCGAGATTGTCGAGTCCGTTAAGCGCGGTGAGCCAAGCGGTAACTGCGGTTCCGACGTTAGCTCCCATAATTACGCCAACGGCTTGAGAAAGGAGCATAGTGCCCGAGTTAACGAAGCCTACGACCATAACCGTGGTTGCGGACGAGGATTGAATGATAGCGGTAACGCCAAGACCTAAAAGAAATCCCTTGAATTTATTTGACGTAAGGTTTCCGAGTATTGTTTTCAGCTTTCTGCCTGCGCTTTTTTTCAGCGCGTCGCCCATAACGTCCATACCGTAAAGGAACAGGGCAAGTCCGCAGATGAGAGAAAGAATACTCAGCAAAAGATTAAGATCCATAATTAATTACCTCTTGAATTTTGATGAAAATGTTTATGTCTATATAATGTGCCAAGCGGCATCTTGTTGTTCTCCAAAATCACTACTAAATTCACAAATCATTAATACCCGTCGAGTTGAACGAGCTTAAATCTGATTATAATTCAAGTTTCACCAAAATATACTATATCACATAATTTGTCAAAAATCAAGGCAAAATTTGATTATTTTGATTATTCTTCGATTTTAAATGAATTATTTTAAACGAAAGTGCTTCTTTTTGTAAAAAACCACCGAATTTTAAAATTCGGTGGTCAAAATTCAATTTTTGTCGTCGTGTTTGTTACACGCGCCGCAGTTTTTACAGTTTCCCGTGCAGCTTGCGGAATCGGGGCATCCAATACAGGCTTTGCCGCGCTTTTTACTGATAATAATGTAAGCGACGGCACCGCCGACAATAAGAAGTATTATTCCCAGAACCAAAAGATCGTATCCTGTCATAATAGTTACCTCACACCAAAGCGGCTTCCTTTTCGACTTTTGCCGATGCTTTTAATGCAGACTCCCTTTTTAGGCGTATTTGATTTCTGATTATCAAAAAAGTAAGGAGAGAAGCGATAACGCCTATTATCACCCAGCCGACGATGGGCATCCAGAGCTCTCCGAGACTTCCGCCCGTAATAAGCGTACCGAAAAAGAAGGTGAGAAAGCTTACGGAATAACCGACGGCAAACTGAAGTCCTATTCCGCTCCAGAACCACTTTCCGTTACCCATTTCCGAGCTCATAGCACCGATAGCAGCAAAACACGGGGGAGAGAAAAGATTGAGAAGGAGAAAAGCAAGAGCCGCAACGCCCGTCATTGCCGCGCCGCTGCCTTTACCAAACGCCAAGGCAATTTCAGAGACGTTTGCGCCGTTTTCAATAACCATTTCTTCGGCGTTTATAAGATTGGAAATTCCAAAGCACACCGCGAGAGTTCCGACTACGTTTTCCTTGGCAATAAATCCGGTTATGGTCGCGCTTGCAAGCTGCCATGAAACGTATCCTATTACGGGCGCAAAGAGGAACGCAAAGGGAACCGCCACGGTTGCGAGGATAGACGAGCTTTCTGCGCCTTCCTCTATAAGTGTGAAGCTCCAGGTGAAATTCTGCATCAAATGAATGATAAGGTTACACACGAGTATGACGGTACCAGCCTTCTGAATATAAGACCAGCCTCTTTGAAGCATAGATCCCGCCGACTTTGAAAAGGATGGGATCTTATACTCGGGAAGCTCTATAATGAAGTAGGATTTCTTATTGTGACCCGTGATCCACTTGATTATAAGTGCGCAGATAAGTATAATAACGATTCCCGCGAAGTACATAAGCGTTCCTACCCACGCGGAATTTTTAAAGAAGGTTCCTGCAAAAAGACCAATGACGGGTAGCTTTGCGCCGCAAGGCATAAAGGGGGCAAGCATTGCCGTGGCTTTGCGCTCACGCTCATTTTTGATAGTGCGGCAAGCCATAACACCGGGGACGGCACAACCCGTACCGACAACGAAGGGAATGACTGATTTTCCCGAAAGTCCGACTTTCTTGAAAATGGGGTCAAGTACGACAGTGGCACGCGCCATATATCCGCAATCCTCAAGGAGAGCGATAAGGAAATACATCACCATAACGAGAGGAAGGAATCCGATGACTGCGCCTACGCCGCCGATAATTCCGTCAACCACGATAGAAGTGAGGAGCGGATGAACGTTACCTTCCATAAGTCCGTTTATAAAGTCTCCGAACATATCGATAAAGGTAACGAGTCCGGGAATAACCACCTCGTTCTCAAGCCCTTCGTTAAACGTAACTCCGTTTGCGATAAGCGGACCTACCCAAGCCTGGGATATCTGAAAAACGAGAAACATGACGAGCGCAAAGATCGGTATTCCAAGCCATTTGTTGGTAATGAGAGCGTCGATCTTGTCCTGAAAATTGAGGTCTTTCGTAAGTACACGTCTTTTTTCAACTTCAGCCACTATATTGTTCACGAAGTCAAATCTTGCTTTGTCCGCTTCAAGCACGGAGGACTTATCGGTAAGATCGATATTATCCTGACGGTAGGGAGAGGTCTGATCCTTTCCAACGACCGAATAAGCGGCGGCAACTATATCCTTGAGTCCCTTGCCTGATGTTGATACGGTTTCAAGCACGGGACACCCAAGCAACTCGGACAAAGCGTTTGTGTTGATCGCGTTGTGCTTTTTTTCGTTGGCGTCGGTCTTATTCAGTGCCACGACCACGGGAATTCCAAGCTCAAGCAGTTGGGTTGTGAAGAAAAGACTGCGGCTGAGATTTGTAGCGTCTACGATGTTAAGAATTACGTCGGGCGATTCGTTTTTAACGTAATCGCTGGCAATGCTTTCCTCGTTGGTGAAGGGAGACATTGAGTAAGCTCCCGGAAGGTCAACGGCGATCACACGCTCTTTGCCCTTGCAATATTTACTTTTAACTGCTCTTTCTTTCTTATCAACCGTAACGCCCGCCCAGTTGCCGATTTTTTCGTTGCTTCCGGTCAGAGCATTGAACATAGTGGTTTTTCCGCTGTTTGGATTTCCTGTAAGCGCTATCCTCATTTGATATCCTCCGCGTATAGTGATTGCTTAACAATAGAGAATTAATGGAAGTTAGCACAAGCTAACTCTACATCAAAAATAAATAGAAGCCGGTCATATCTTTATGGCAGCCGCAAGATCCTTGTCGATACTGTAGCGACCGTCCTTGATAGAAACAACGCATCCGCTTCTTCGCTTTGAAATAACGGTGATGGGTTCACCGACGTAACACCCGAGAGAAAACAGAAAAGAGTCGAGTTCTTCATCGTTGGTGACTATATCCTTGATGAGATATTCTTTTCCTTCTTGTGCGTCTCGCAGATTCATTTGTAACTCCTTTTTAATGAGCGAACAAGTAATAAAATACTGTTGCGCCATAATTGAGTTAGCCGTTGCTAACTTCTGTATTTATTATACCACATAAAGTAAATTTGTCAATATTTTTTTCTGATTTTTTTAATTTTGTAGAAAAATTCAATATGTTTGGTTTCTCAAAAAGTCAAATTTGTATAATTTGGCAAAATGAAATTCTTTTTTGCGGAAAAAGTATCTTTCAAGTGTTGCAATTGTATGGAAAATGTGATATAATTTCATTAAAATATACGAAGGCGGTTAAAAATGATATACAGATCGATAGCCGAGATCGTCGGCAAAACTCCTTTGTTGGAGCTTGTCAGAACCGAAGAAAAAAAAGCAACGTTGGCAAAGATATACGCGAAGATAGAGTTTTTCAATCCCGCAGGGTCGGTGAAAGACAGAGTTGCACTCAATATGATAGAAACGTATGAGGCAGAAGGCATTTTAACCCAAGACAGCACCGTTATAGAGCCTACCAGCGGTAACACAGGCATCGGTATTGCCGCTATCTGCGCGTCAAAAGGATACAGGGCAATAATCGTTATGCCCGATAATATGTCAAAGGAAAGGCAGCTGCTAATGTCTGCTTACGGTGCGGAGTTAGTACTGACCGATGGCGCACTTGGCATGAAGGGGGCTATTTCACGCGCAGAAGAGCTGGCGAAGAGCATTGACGGAGCGATCGTCGCGGGTCAGTTTCAAAATCCTTCAAATCCTGACGCACACTATAAAACCACGGGGCCCGAAATATGGGAGGATATCGACGGAGACGTGGATATTCTCGTAGCTACCGCGGGAACGGGTGGAACCGTCAGCGGCACAGGCAGATATCTTAAGGAAATGAACCCAAATATTAAGGTTGTCGCCGTTGAACCAGCAGGGTCGCCTTATCTGACCGAAGGCAGATCGGGAGCGCATAAGATTCAGGGGATCGGTGCGGGATTTTTACCCGAAACTCTTGATCTTTCGGTAATTGATGAGATCGTTACGGTCAGTGATGAGGAGTCGTTTTCTGCGGCGCGGGAAGTTGCAAGGACAGAGGGAATATTGGTCGGTATATCCTCGGGAGCCGCGATATCGGCGGCTTTGAAGATCGCCGATCGCCCCGAAAGCGAAGGCAAAAAAATAGTCGTTATTCTTCCCGACACGGGAGAAAGATACCTGTCGTCAGGATTATTTGATTAAATTGTAAGGATAAAATAATGAGAAACGCACAGTTGGCGGATCTTTTGCGTCCGCAGACAATAGACGATATTGCAGGTCAGAAGCACCTTTTCGGTGAGCGCGGAGTTATCCGCAGAATGTTGGAGGGCGGCAGACTTACCAATATGATATTTTTCGGTCCTCCAGGTACGGGTAAAACTACTGCCGCATCAATAATTGCAAAGCAATCGGGAATGGATTTCCATAAGCTGAACGCCACGAACGCGTCGACAGCAGATGTCAAGGAGGTGCTTGCAAGCTCGGGAAGTCTTTTCGGTTCAAACGGAACTTTGCTTTATATAGACGAGATCCAGTATTTCAACCGCAAGCAGCAGCAGGCGTTGCTTGAGTACATAGAGGACGGCAGAGTAACGCTTATCGCGTCAACGACCGAAAATCCTCATTTTTACGTCTATAACGCAATAATCTCACGTTCGTCGCTCTTTGAATTTAAAACGGTAGAGCCTTCCGAATGTGCAAAAATGCTATATAAGGCACTTGATTATCTCAATAAAGAAAACGATACCGAAAAGACGGTAAGCAGGGACACGGCTGAATATATAGCCAAGGCGGCAGGCGGAGACGTCAGACGTTCTATAGGTCTGTTTGAAAACGCTTATTTTTCAGCTGATGGAGAGATAACTCCCGCGGATGCCGATCAGTTTAATTATGGCATAGGTAACTATAACGATGACGTTCATTACGATATGTTGGGGTGCCTTCAAAAGTCGATCAGAGGCTCCGATCCCGACGCGGCGGCGTTTTACGTCGCAAAGATGGTAGAACAGGGAGACATAATATCACTTTGCCGACGCTTGCAGGTGATAGCCACCGAGGATATAGGGCTTGCCTATCCGATGGCTCCCGTTATCGTTAAAGCTTGCTGTGACTCGGCGCGCGAGTTGGGACTGCCCGAAGCAAGGATCCCCCTCGGTCACGCGGCGATCTTACTTGCAACGATGCCAAAATCCAACACCCAACATTTGGCGGTGGATGCAGCTCTTGAGGACGTCAGAGCAGGCAGAGGACTGACTCCTCCCACTCACCTCCAAAGTCCGCTTTTCAAGGGCTATAAATATCCCCACGACTATCCCAATCGCTACGTCGAGCAGCAGTATCTGCCCGATGATCTTAAGAACAAGAAATATTATTTCTACGGCGACAATAAAAATGAAAAAGCCGCAGAGGAGTATTGGAAAAAAATAAAGGGCAAATAAAATGGGCTTATTCATTTGGCGCAGAACAAAAGCCACTTTTAAAAGAAAAGACAAGATCAGACTTAAAAATATTGATTTTGCCTTTTTAAATGAGGAAATCCGCCGATTTTTCGGCGGATTTTTTAACGTTTATTATCAAAGAATTCTGTAGACCTTGCAACAGTTAAGCTTTTTTGCAATCTCTGCGGCAACCGATTCGGTCATCACGTCGGTAATAACCCACACGGTATCGTCGGAAGAAGCAAAGGAGCATTTCACGCCGAAGCATTTCTCAACACCTTCAAGAGTTATACTGCAATCTGCGCACTTCTTAAAGACGAAAAATCTCTTGCAAGCGTAGCTATCGAAGTCTGCAATATCTTCAGCGGTTGCAACCTCAAATTCGGGAAGTGCGATCTCGCCGTCCATATGAGCGATAATGTCAACGATGTCGGCGCAAACCGCGCTTGCGGTGGGAAGCTTGCCCGCACCGGGGCCGTAAAACATAACCTGTCCGACCATATCCGCGTTAAGAAGAATGCCGTTGAATACGTCGCTTATGCCCGAGAGAGGATTTGAATGGGGAATAAGTCTGGGTGATACCATAGCAAGTATCTTACCGTCGATCTTTTCTGCATGTCCGATAAGCTTGATAGCGTAACCGAATTTATTTGCCTGCTCAACGTCCTCCGTGGTGATCTCGGTAATACCTTCAACGTGGATGTCGTTGGGAGAGATAGCCTTTCCGAAGGCAAGGGAAGCAAGAATTACGATCTTTCTTGCCGCGTCGAGTCCTTCAACGTCAGCCGCGGGATTTCTTTCCGCATAGCCCTTGTTTTGCGCGTCCTTGAGCACGTCGGCAAAAGCTTCGCCCTCCGCGGTCATTTTCGTAAGGATATAGTTTGTAGTACCGTTGAGGATACCGTTGATCTCGGTGATGTTGTTGGAAGCAAGATCGTGGCACATAGGACGGATGATCGGAATACCGCCGCCAACGCTTGCCTCAAAGAGATAAGCTACTCCGTGTGCCTTTGCGATCTCAAGAAGCTCCGCGCCAAAGTTTGCAACTACCTCTTTGTTGGAGGTGACTACGCTCTTGCCTGCCTCAAGGCAAGCCTTTGAGAAGTCGTAAGCGGGGTGAGAGCCGCCCATCATTTCGGCGACGACGGAAACTTCGGGGTCGTTAAGTATTACATTAAAATCGTGTACGATCTTGTTTTCAAAGGGATTTCCGGGAAAATCGCGAAGATCGAGAATATACTTGATGTTGATCTCCTTGGAGAGTTTACTCTCAATTATGCTTTTGTTCTGAGTAAGTACCTCGGCGACCCCTGAGCCTACGACTCCGAAACCGAGTATTGCCACGTTTACCATTTTGTGAGTCCTTTCGGGAAAAAAGTAAATAAAAGAGCTTTTTTTGCTCTGAAAAATTATTATAACATATTTTTTCGGAAATTGCAACTATCCTATTGAAAAAATTTAAATTTTATGATAAAATATACTATGTAAACCACGATCAGTGAATTTCAGGAGTTATTACCCATGGGAGCAAGAATCAGAGACAAAAGAAACGTAAAGATATTCGTTCTTTACCTTATGCAAAATATAAACTATCCCCTCGACTACGTAACGCTCAACGATATAGTTATGCAAAACGATTACGTAATGTACCTTGATTTTGCGGAATCGTTCCACGAAATGCTGGAAAGTGAGCTTGTCTGCGAGGAGTGCAAAAACGAGGCGGGTGACCCTATGTATATCGTGACCGACAAGGGAAGAATAGTGGCAACCGAGCTTCGCAGTGAGATCCTTTCGTCACTGCTTGACAAAAGCCTTGAATGTGCTCTGCGTTATCTTGATTTTAAAAAGAGAAGCATTTCCGTTACGAGCAGGATCGACGAGCGCGATGACGGAAGATACGACGTCGTTTGCATCATAAAAGAAAAAAATCAGATTATAATGCAGAATAGCGTCGTCGTTGATACCCTTAACCGAGCAAAGCGTATGGAGGATAATTTCCGCGATCATCCCGAGGTCGTGTATAAAGGTGTTATGGCGCTACTTTCGGGAAATATAAATTTCATATTTAATTGACGAATTGCACAAAAATCAACACTTGTATTATGCGGCTTTGTGATAAATTGATAATAGTCGTTTTAATTCAAAGTAAATATTAACAAACTTTTTCGCGCATTGTTGTGACGGTTGCACAACAATGCGATTTTTATGCACAAAAGGATGAGTCGCTATTTGTGCAATTCTAACCATTAAACGGTACATTTTGTCATATTTGACAAAAGAAAATCGACAGAAAGACTATTGACCTATAAGCACAATAATGGTATAATCATATATATATGAATATAATGGTGTACAGAGGATAAATGAACGGAAGTAATAAGGATTTTTACGGCGCTCACTCGAAAGAAACGATTGCCGAGCTGCTTGAGAAAACGGCAGACGGAAGTCAAGATGCGTTACTTGAATTAAAAGCAATATACACGCCTCTTATCGAGTCTCGGATATCAAAGCATTATCTGCCCGAAATGTCACGGCAGGATAACGTCGATCTCAGGGAAGAAGCTTTTATAAGCTTTTGCAACGCTGCCTGTAATTACGACGCCGCGTATTCCGAGGTCGATTTCGGTCTGTATGCCAAAATATGCATAGAAAACGCTCTGAATTCCTACGTTCGTTCTTATCTGCGCAGAATGAAAAGCCCCGTGGTCTCCCTTGATCGGGCAGACGGCGGTGAATCGCAGAATTTTTTGCAAAAGATAGTTGACGAAGAGAATGCGGCCGAGCTTATAACCTTGATCAGAGGCAAGCTATCCGATTATGAAAACCGAGTCTGGTGGATGTACGTATCGGGAATGAGCGCCTCCGAGATCACCGAGAGTCTCGGAATTCAGGATGCCAGATCGGTGTCAAACGCAATATACCGTATCAGAAAAAAGCTGAAGGGACTATTGCACGACAAGAATAATTTTTGATAAATTTCCCCGTGGGAGGTTTATAATACATTTTTGTTCCCAATGCTGTAAAAGCGGAGCATGGGGGCTACTTAATCATCAAAGCGAGGTAAAAAACACATGTGCGAGAATGAAGTAAAAGTTGAAGGTGTAGAAGAGGTTGCTGCCGAAGTAGTATACGAGGATATTACTCTTAAGTGCAGAGATTGCGGAGAGGATTTCGTATTCACCGCAGGTGAGCAGGCATTCTACGCTGAAAAGGGCTTTAAGAACCAGCCCAAGTGCTGCAAGGCTTGCCGCGACAAGAAAAAGAATGCTGAGAGAGGCGAGCGTCAGTACTTCATCGCTACTTGTAGCGAATGCGGCGGCGAGGCAAAGCTTACTTTCCAGCCTTCCAGCGACAGACCCGTTTACTGCAGCAAGTGCTTCGAAGCAAGACGCTCTGCTCAGTAAGACTGTAATAACTAAGATAGGTAAACAAGTTGCGCTTTTAACTTCAGTTTATAATATGTCAATGTAATTATAGTTACAAATACCCCGTGGGCAAATAGTCCACGGGGTGTTTGCGCTTTTATGAGTTTTCGGGACGAAACTTTTTGTCATAAACCTTTTTGGAGAGCAGGGAGGCGTATAGAAATTCCCACTCATCCTTGCCTATCGTTCTCGTGGTAATAAGAAGGGCAATATAAATAACGAAAGTCAGGGCAACGTGAAGAATAAGCTCAAAAACGTCATTAAAAGGATGCGGAGTAATGAAAAGAACGAGCTTTGAAGCGTTGGTCGCGCCGATAATGCAGAGGATTGGGAAGACTATCTGATGGAAAAGCTTGATCTTGATACCGCTTACGCTTATCATTTTAATAAGACTCAAGGTCGTATTCATTATCTCGGTGGCGTATATCGATACGATATAACCCGCAATACCAAGCTTTGGTATGAGAAATATCGCAAAAAGGCAAGCCGTGAGAGCGTCGGCAATATTTACGTTCATGGAATAGACCTGATGTCCCGTACCCTTCAAAATGGCATCTACGGTGCCGTCGATATACATTACGGGTATGAGAGGAGCCATTATGCGGATATACTGTGCCGTCTCTTCGCTCTTATAGACCAATAAACCGAATTCTTGGGAGAAAAAGATCATAATTCCCGAAATGCCGATTGAAAATATCAAGGATAACGTAAGAGCGCGATACGAGACTCTTTCAAGTCTTTGAGTGTTATTCTGTACGCAACACTCACCGATCTCGGGAATAAGCAGACCCGCAAAAGCCGAAATGAAAGCCGACGGAAAAAGAATAAGCGGCATTGCCATTCCGTGAAGCGCTCCGTAAGAGGAAAGCGCCTCCGCCCAGCTTTTTCCGCTTTTGCTGAGTCCGCGCGGTATAAGAACGTGTTGAAGCATACTGAGAGCCGAGCGTATACAGGCGCTGAACGTCACGGGAAGCGTTATTGACAGCAGTTTTTTCGTAATACCTTTGTCGTTAGGAGAATTATGCTCCTTGATTTTAAGCTTTTTTAAGTCGATCCTGTATAAAACGTAGGATACTGCAAGAGACAAAAATTCGGTCAGCGCTCCGCCGAGCACCAACGCGACACAAGCACTTTCGGGGTCGTTGTTTGCAAAAAAAGAGAGGAAAAAGAGCGTTGCACCTATCCTTGCAAACTGAGCTACGACCTGTAGTGCTGCGTTGACTTTTACCCTCCGCACGGCAGTGAAATATCCCGAAAGACAAGAGCAGATCGCTATAGGCGGTATAGTGATGGCGAGTATTTTCAGAGGTTTTACAGCTCTTGAGTCGCAAAGCAGATAATTTCCGAGAATTGACGATAACGAAAACAAAAGGATAGCCGCCGCCGCTGACGTAAGAGAACAGCAAAGCAAAGCTCTCCTTACGGACCGTCTCGCCAATTCTTCATCTCCAATGCCCAGTGCCTCCGATACGATCCTCGTAGCGCCAAGATTTATTCCGGCAGCACCGAGAGTTATGGAAAAGGCGTAAACGCTTCCGAGCATCGAGTAAAGTCCCATAGCTTCGCTGCCTGCGCGGTTGGAAACGATGACGTTGAATATCATTCCAACTCCTCTCATGATCAGCGCGGTTGCAGTCAATGAGAGGGCGTTTAGGAAAAAAACTCTCGTTTTTGATGCCATATTCCCCAGTACCTCCAAGGTTGTTTTGCTTGTCTGTAAAGAATATGAAAAAAAACGCCGTTTTATTCGTTGCAAGTCACCTAAAGGATGCATATAAATGATATTGACCGCGTAAAGATTAGCGACGGCTTAAAATTATTTAATTTTTACATATTATTCCGCGAACCGACGCAAAAAAATTGTTATATATGCGATATTGACAATTATTGGCGTTTGTTATATTATATAATAGTTGTTTTTAGAAATCATAATTTAATTTTTAAGGAGAAAAAGTATGAAAAATTACGTGTGCGAGCTTTGCGGATACGTTTACCGTCCCGCAGTAGGAGATGAAGAAAACGGTATTGAGGCAGGAACCGATTTTGAGGAGCTTCCCGCCGATTGGACTTGCCCCCTTTGCGGCGCATCCAAGGAAGATTTTGAGATTGCCGATGACAGCGATCTTGACGATTAAATTTTACATATTACTATAAATAGTTGATCCCCCGACGGTTGTTTTTTCCGTCGGGGGATATTTCTGTTTAATTAAAATTGTTATTCGCTTCTGAGAGCTATAACGGGATCCTTCTTAGCCGCGCTTCTTGCGGGGATGATACCTGCGATCATAGTCAAAAGCACGCTGATGACTACGAGGATCACGCCTGCCCAGAAGGGAACGTAAGCCGTGATATTATCAAAGTCCGTAACGTAGCGGAGGATCAGGCTCGTAGGAATACACAAAAGCGCTGTGACGAGAACGCCAAGCATACCTGCGCAGAATCCGATAATAACCGTTTCCGCGTTGAATACTCTGGAAACGTCCTTCTTGGATGCTCCGACCGCGCGGAGAATACCGATCTCCTTGGTTCTCTCAAGTACCGAAATGTTGGTGATGATACCGATCATTATTGAAGAAACCACGAGAGAAATACCGACGAACGCGATAAGAACGTAAGAAATCACGTTAATGATGGTAGTGACCGAGGACATAAGTGCGCCGACGAGGTCGCTGTACTGAAGCTCCTTCGGTGACTTATCCTCAGGTGCTTGACCGTTGTGAGCAGCCTTGTATTCTTCAATATACTCCTCGTTTACCATGTCGTTATAGTCCTTGATAAACTCTTCGATCTTTTCCTTGGACTCGAAATCCTTTGCGTAGAAGTTGACGGATGCGGGAGATTTTTCTTCTTGATTGTCAAGCTTCTTAAGAATACTGTCGTAGGTCTCGTCTATATCGGGAGCATACTGGTAAAGGGTCTCTTCAAGAGTGATGAAGGCGGCGTCGGTAGCCTTGAGGTTGGAAAGGATAGCAAGGAAAATGTCCTCGTTGACCGTAAGGTTGATCATAATATCGTAGGTATCCTCGTAAACCTTCGCCACTACTTCGTCGCTTGCGAGATCAACGAGACCGTCGATACCGTTAAGATAATAGGAATACATAAAGAGCTTCATCATATCTTCGCGATTGGTAAGATCGATATTTGTAAGAGTATCCTTAAGAGTATCTGCGGTAACCGGGGTGCCGCCAGACGCCGACATAGCGGTGCAAAGCGTTTCAACGGAAGCTTTATCCTTGGCAATAGCCTTGTCTATAACGAGTCCCATCAATTTGATCTTGTCAGCGGAACTTTGAGTATTAAATCCTTCAATGAATTTAGTGTGATCTATATCGATGTTTGTTTCCGCCTTGAATGTCTCGCATACCTCCTTCATACCCTCGTCTCCCGCAATTTCAGTAAGTCCGGAGATACCGTTAAGAGCAAGAAGCGGAGCGGTAGCGTCGAGAGAGGGAAGGAGGAAAACAAGGTTATTTGCATCTATATCCTCTGCGGAGAGCTTCCCATCAGTGGTAGCAGCTATCATAGTGAACACTGTTCTCAAGGCTTGCGCGTTTTCGGGATCGCTTGCCGCCGAATCAAGAAGAGTCGTAAATATGGCAGTCTGCTTTTCTGCGGGAAGAAGGGCGTATATTCCGATAAACTTCTTAACACTCGTTATATTGAGCATATCAAGATACTCGGGAGTATTCTTGATCATCTTGGTGAGAACGGGATAAAAGCTGTTCATGGTTGAGGACGGGATCTTTGCAACAAGCTCGTGAATATTCTCGGGGGTATAGTGAGTGCGCTGGAAGGCAATACCCGTTGTAACGTTGTTGTTGGGGGTCTCCTTCTGCTGATTTACGATCTCACTGCTTGCGGTCTCGTCAAGCATAAGCTTCGTAAGCTTGTTTGTATAACCGATAGCGCCCGAAATTGAGGTTGCGGTAGCACCTGCCTTGGGACGGATGATACCCGAGATCGTTACCTTCGTTCCTTTTGCGGAAACATAATCCTCAAAGGTATCAATATTCTCATCGTTTACCAAACCGATGCCGTACTCTCTGACGTCCTTCCAAGTATCGTAAGAGATCTTATTTCCGTCGGCATCGAGAATAAAATCGCCGTTTTCGTCGGTAGCGTAATACTTACCGCCGTCTTTTTCATAGAAATCGGAGTTCGTCATCATTACGAAGGACATACCCGTGAAGTAATCGTAATCGTAGGGACCTTCGTTATACTTTTCCTCGGTTTCACCGTTTTCGGAAGGGGTACTGCTGCCGAACTGACCGCCCATTACGTCAGCCATTTCGTCCTGAATGTTATCGGGATCGAGAATACCGAGCATATAAAGGGTCATGCGGCTTATCTGGTTATTGCCGTTAACGACGAGAACGACCTCGTTGGCTTCCTCGGGCCATTTACCGTCAACAAGCTCGTACTGCTGATCGAGAAGCTCTTGATTGTCGATCATTTCGGAGAAAACGTCTATCTGAACCGAGCTTCCGCCCATTTCCATAAGCTCGCTCATGCCTGAAAACGCTTCGCCCGCATTGTCGAAAATAGTCTCCATTCCGACCTTTCTTGCTTCAATCGTTTTGTTTCCGTCCTCGTCAACGACTTCCATCAGATTGTATATCTGGAAATCGTAGCCGTAGGTATACTGAACGTCGCTGACGTAATCCTCTATATCAGAGTAATTCGCGTCAAGATATACCTTAAAGGATTCAAGATCGTTTTGAACGGTCGAGCTCATAGCGGAGAGCATATTTCCCATCGAGTTATCAACGTAGATCTTTCCTGTATCCTTATAGTCCTGCGTGTCGGATACGGTAGTCATAGCAGACAGCATAGCCGACATATCCTGAGATTCTTTCTGAATGGAAACAGGATAGGTAGAGAGAGTATCCTCCTGGATCTGCTCGATAAACAGATTGATACCGCTGGAAAGCGCGAGAATCAGCGCTATACCGATAATACCGATGCTTCCCGCAAAGCTTGTCATTGCGGTACGACCTTTTTTTGTGGCAAGGTTATTGAGCGAGAGGGAAAGCGCGGTGAAGAAGGACATAGAGGTCTTCTTCTTGTTTTTGCTCTTTCTTGCCTCGTTTTCTTTTCTTTCGGCAACGGCAGCCGCAACCTCTTCCTCGCTTGCGGTGTAAGGATCGGAATCGTCGGTAATAAGACCGTCGATCGCTTTAATAATTCTCGTCGCGTAGGTTTCTGCAAGCTCAGGGTTGTGAGTTACCATAATTATGAGCTTATCCTTGGAGATCTCCTTGAGTATCTCCATTATCTGCACGCTGGTGGTGGTATCAAGGGCGCCCGTAGGCTCGTCGGCAAGAAGAATATCGGGGTCGTTGACGAGCGCTCTTGCGATAGCGACTCTCTGCATCTGACCGCCCGACATCTGGGAAGGCTTTTTGTGAAGCTGATCTCCGAGACCGACCTTTGTCAGTGCCTCCGTGGCTCGCTGTCTTCTCTCAACCTTGGAAACGCCCGAAAGAGTCAGAGCAAGTTCGACGTTTGCGAGAACGGTCTGGTGGGGAATCAGATTGTAGCTCTGAAACACGAAGCCGATAGAGTGGTTTCTGTAAGTATCCCAATCGCGGTCCTTAAAGGTTTTTGTTGACTTTCCATTAATAACGAGGTCGCCGCTCGTGTATCTGTCAAGTCCTCCGATGATGTTGAGAAGCGTGGTCTTACCGCAACCCGAGGGGCCGAGTATCGCCACGAATTCGCTCTTGCGGAACTCAAGATCAATACCCTTGAGCGCGTGAACGACCGAAGGACCCGTAACGTAGTCCTTTGTAATATTAGTTAGCTTAAGCAAGGATCTATCCTCCATAAAAATATTTTACCGTTTAAGATTTTATCATCATTTTGTAAACTGATTGTTAAGCAAAAAAAGAAATATCTGTGGTTAATGTGATTTTTTTATGAATTTTACGCCGTTTCTGAATACGACTCTTTTTTTACCGCCTTTTGGTGAAAAGCCTTGAAAAATTAGCGGAAAGGTGATATAATAAAAAAGATGTAATGATTTGAGGTGTAAAAATGAAAACGGTTTTGAATTACCTTAAAAAATATAAGCTTGAGTGTGTTATGGCGCCGCTTTTCAAGCTTCTTGAGGCGTGTTTCGACCTGTTTGTGCCCGTAGTTGTCAAAATGATAATGGACGTGGGCATTAAGAATCGAGATACGGTGTACGTTATCCACGGATGCCTCGTACTCGTGGCTCTCGGAATAATTGGACTTACCTGCTCGCTTATTGCGCAGTATTTTGCGGCAAAGGCGGCAGTCGGAACGAGTACGGGACTTCGCCACACGCTTTTTGCTCATTTGCAAAGGCTTTCTTACAGAAACGCAGATAAGCTTGGTAAATCCTCGATGATAACGCGAATGACCAGCGATATAAATCAAGTCCAGTCGGGCGTTAATATGTTCTTGAGACTCTTTTTGCGCTCACCGATCATCGTTTTCGGAGCGATGATAATGGCTTTCGTTATTGACAAGAACAATACCGTAGCCCCTTTGTTTGCGCTTGTTATTCCCGCGCTTGCGGCTGTCGTTTTCAGCGTTATTCTTGCGGGTGCGCCGCTTTTCAGAAAGGTTCAGGGCAAGCTTGACAAGGTAACCGGCAAAACGAGAGAAAATCTCGGAGGCGTCAGAGTTATCCGCGCTTTCAATAAAGAACAAAGTGAGATAGATGAGTTTAACGCTGCCAATCTCGACCACACGAAGGGTCAGAGAAGGGCGGGTATGCTTACGGCTCTTATGAATCCTCTGACTTACGTTATAGTAAACGTTGGTATTATTGCCGTTGTATATATGTCCGCATTTGAAATAGAGTCGGGAAGTATGACACAGGGAGACCTTTTTGCGCTCTATAACTATATGACTCAGATACTCGTCGAGCTCGTTAAGCTTGCGAATACGATCGTACTTATGACGAAGTCGATCGCCTGTGCCAAGAGAATACAGTCGGTGCTTGATACTCCCGTGGGAATGGAGACTGTCAAAGCCGCGAAAGACACGATTGACGAAGACGCTCCCGCGGTTGAATTTAAGAATGTGACTCTCAATTACAGCGGAGAGGGCGAAGCAACTCTCGAAAAGATCGATTTTGTGGTAAAACGGGGCGAGACCGTCGGAATTATCGGCGGTACGGGCTCGGGCAAGACCTCGCTTATAAATATGATACCGAGATTTTACGACGCCACCGAGGGTGAGGTCAGAGTTCTTGGCAGAAACGTCAAGGAATACGATCTTGAAGCTCTCCGTGAAAAAGTATCGGTCGTGCCTCAAAGAGCTGTGCTGTTTAAAGGAACGATCCGCTCCAATCTCTTGTGGGGCAACGAGAATGCCACAGACAGTGAGCTTTCAAGGGCGCTTGAAATTGCCCAAGCGGCAGATTTTGTAAAAGAAAAGGAAGGGGGAATAGACTCCCCCGTGGAACAGCTCGGCAAGAATCTTTCGGGCGGTCAAAGGCAGAGACTTACCATCGCGCGCGCCCTTGTGAAGAATGCGCCGATCCTTATCCTCGACGACAGCGCGTCAGCTTTGGATTTTGCTACCGAGGCAAGATTGCGTCACTCTTTAAAGGCACTTGATGAAAGTACGACGGTATTTATTATTTCCCAAAGAACCTCGTCGATATCCCACGCAGATAAGATAATCGTTCTTGACGACGGTGCGGTTGTCGGTATCGGTAAGCACGACGAATTGCTCGAAAACTGTTCCGTATATAAGGAAATATACGAATCTCAGTTCAAGGGAGGTGAGCAGTAATGGCATTTTTTAAGAAACAAACTCAAAAGTCAAATAAAAAGTCAAAAATGCCGATAGGAACCACCTACTTAAATACGATAAAAAAGGTTTTAGGTTATCTTAAAGCTTATAAATTCCTTTTTGTTATTTCACTTATATTGGCTCTCATCACCGTCGCGGGTACGCTCTATATTCCGATACTCGTCGGTGACGCTATCGACCTTGCTATTGGTAAAAACAACGTTGATTTTGAGGGAATTATGCCAATTCTCTTACAGATCGCCACGGTTACCGCCGTCGTAGCATTTTCGCAGTGGGTGATGAACGTATGCAATAACCGAATTACTTTCGGAATAGTTCGAAGACTTCGCCGCGACGCTTTCAACAAGATCCAGTCGCTTCCTCTGTCCTATATCGACTCGCATCCCGTCGGAGATACCGTCAGCCGCGTAATTTCCGATGCAGATCAGTTTTCGGACGGACTTTTGGTTGGATTTTCACAGCTTTTCACGGGTGTGCTTACCATAGTCGGAACTCTTGCAATAATGCTTTCGATCAACGTCAGCATTGCGGTGGTAGTGATCGTAGTCACGCCGCTTTCGCTTTTCGTTGCGGCGTTTATCGCAAAGAACACCCATGACCTCTTTAAAAAGCAGTCCGAGACGAAAGCAGAGCAGACAGCGCTTATCGACGAAATGATAGGTGAGCACAAGGTGGTTGCGGCGTTTACCCACGAGGATGAAGCGCTCAGAGAATTCGACGAGATCAACGAGCGTCTTGCCAAATGCTCGCAAAAGGCGGTGTTCTATTCGTCGCTCACCAATCCCTGCACCAGATTCGTAAACAACCTCGTATACGCAGGCGTAGCCTTCGTAGGAGCGCTCGTTTGTATTTCGGAGCAGTCTGACCCGATAACTGGCATAACTCTCACCGTAGGCAGTCTTACAAGCCTTCTCAACTATGCTAATCAGTACACCAAGCCCTTTAACGAGATATCGGGCGTTATAACCGAGCTTCAGAACGCGCTTGCCTGCGCGGCGAGAGTGTTTGAGCTTATCGACGCGGAAACACAGACTCCGGATGCACACGATGCTCTTGTTCTCGAAACGGAAAAGGTAGACGGCAGTGTTATTATAAAGAACGTTGAGTTTTCTTACTCTTCCGACAAGGAGCTTATTAAAGACTTCAACCTATCCGTAGAAAAGGGGCAGAGAGTTGCATTAGTCGGACCTACGGGATGTGGAAAGACCACGGTTATCAATCTTCTTATGCGTTTCTACGATGTGGATATCGGAAAGATCGAGATCAGCGGTCACGAAAGCCGAGATATAACCCGTTCGTCCTTGCGCCGCTCCTTCGGAATGGTGCTTCAGGATACTTGGATCAAAAAGGGTACCGTTCGCGAGAATATTGCGATAGGCAAACCCGACGCTACTCTTGATGAAATAAAAGCGGCGGCAAAGAGCGCCCACGCGCACAGTTTTATCCGTCAGTTGCCAAAGGGCTATGACACCGTGATCGGTGAGGACGGAGGAGAGCTTTCACAGGGACAAAAACAGCTTTTGTGCATAGCGAGAGTTATGCTTTGCCTGCCCCCTATGCTTATCCTTGATGAAGCAACTTCATCTATCGATACCCGAACCGAGCTTAAGATCCAAGACGCATTTGCAAAAATGATGAAGGGAAGAACCTCCTTTGTCGTTGCGCACAGACTGTCCACTATCAAAGAAGCCGACGTTATTTTAGTGATGAATAACGGACGAATTGTGGAAAAGGGCGACCACGATACGTTATTGCAAAACGGCGGATTTTACAGCGATCTTTGGAACAGTCAGTTTGAAGACTAATAAAAATCCCTTGAGAATTACGTTCTCAAGGGATTTTTATTTGCTGATGAGCTTACTGAGCAAGATAATTTACTTTTACCTTGGAGCCTGAGTCGGTAATTACCGTGTTGCCTACCGCCGATATATTCACAGCCTTCCAAGCGGTTTCGTTGCCCGCATAATTTATGGTGGCAAGCTTTGAGCAGCTATAGAAAGCGCTGCCTCCGATCTCGTTTATGCCTGAACCGAGATTAATAGTTTCCATAACCTTACAATTGTAGAATGAGTAGCCGCCTATTGATTTGACTCCGTTTCCGATGGTAAGCTCTTTAAGCTTGATACAGTTGTAAAATGCGTAATCGTCGATCGATCGAACGTTGTCTCCGACGGTAAACTCCGTCAGCGCGCTACAGTAATAAAATGCTCCGTATTTGATTTCTGTAACACCTTCGGGCAAGGTGAAGGATGTGAGCTTTTTGCAATTCTTGAATGCGTTTACACCAATGCCCAAAAGTGCATCGTTTACGTTAACGGTCTTAAGTGCCGTGCAATTATAAAATGCGCTGTCACCGATATGAGTGAGCTTCTCGGGGAGATCGACGGACGTTAAAGAAGTACAGTTTGCAAATGCAAAATCAGCTATACATCTCGTGGATTCATTTATTTTGTAAGAAGTAAGGGTAGAATCCTTGGTGCGTATCAGTGCGGCATATGCGTTATCGCTATTACCGAGATACCTCGCGTTATCGTATATATAAAAAACAAGCTTGGGACAATTCGTGAACGCTTCGTGACCGACGGCAGTAATGCTGTTCGGGACAGAAACCTTTTTAAGTTTGGAGCAGTTCTTAAAGGCTGAATCTCCAATGGAAAGAGCGCCGTCGGGGAGTGTAACGTTTTCAATAGAGGAGCAAGAGAAGAAAGCGGAACTGCCAACGTTCTTTATCGTTGAAGAAAACTCAAATGATTTGAGGTTTCCGCAGTTTTTAAATGCAGACGAGCCAATGTCAACGATGCCCGCTCCGCCGCTGATCCCTTCGAGAGACGAGCAATCAATAAACGCCGCGTCGCCAATGACCTCCATTGAATCGGGAACGTTAAAGGTCTTGATCTTTGAATTGGCAAAGGCATACCAGCCGATATGCTTTAATTCGCCGTCGGAGGGTACGTTTACTGCTTCGAGTGCAGTGCAATCGTAAAACGCATAGTTGCCGATAGATTCCGTGGTGGCAGGGATGGTAATTTCTTTAAGAGAAGCGCAAGCGTAGAAGGCCTCGTCTCCGATATAAGAAAGAGCGCTGCCATCGGAAATTGAAATAACGTTGAGCTTATTGCAATTCTTGAAAGCAAAGTTGTCTATCGTAGTTACGGAGCTTGCAATATTAACGCTTTCAAGATCTGTACAGTTTAAAAATGCAGAATCTCCGATTACCGAAATCCCCGAGGGAATTGTAAGCTGTTTGATGCCCTTGACGTTATAAAATCCGTTGGGAAGAATAGTTGAAACGGGGCGTCCTTCGTAGGATTCGGGTATCGTGAGACTTTCTCCGACTAAATTACCTATCTTAACGCCGTACGTTCCGTCGTCAAGCAACTCAAAAACGAAAGGAGTATCAACGGTTGTTTCATCGGAATGATCGTTTTTTCCGTCAGAGCATCCAACGAGAACCAATAAGCAAATAATGGCAATAATGTATATTTTAACCGATTTCATTTTTCCTCCATGATCTTAATGTGAAATTAAGAAATGATAATAAACTTAATTAATATTATAACATTAAAATATCGTTTTGTAAATAGATTTGAAAAATTTTAACGCAATTTTAACCTGATTTTAATGTAAAGCATACGAGTTTATAATGCTAATTATTTTATGTCAAGATTTTACTTGCAAGCATACGATAAATATGATATAATATAATTGAGGGAGAAAGCTCTTTCAATTATGAATGTAAAAGGAGGGTCACTATGAGAATTACTTTTATAGGCGCCGCGCACGAGGTAACGGGAAGCTGTACTTTGATAGAAATTTGCGGACGTAAATATCTTGTTGACTGCGGTATGGAGCAGGGCAAGGACGAATATGAGAATATTGATTTTCCGATATCTCCGTCAGAGGTTGAAGCGGTTTTTGTGACACACGCTCATATCGATCACTCCGGACTGCTGCCCAAGCTTTATAAGGACGGATTCAAAGGTAAGATATATTCTACAGACGTAACCGCGAGCCTTTGCGATATAATGCTTCGTGACTCTGCTCACATACATGAGAGTGAGGCAATGTGGGAAAGCAAAAAGGCGCTTCGAAACGGCGGCGCTCCTGTTGAGCCACTATATACCACAGAGGACGCAATAGGCGCTTTGAAATTGTTTTTGCCTTGCAAATACGGCGAAATATATCGGATATCCGAAAACGTCAGCATAAGATTTACAGATATAGGACACCTACTTGGCTCGGCTTGTATTGAGATCTGGCTTGACGACGGCGATTGTAAGAAAAAAATCGTTTTCAGCGGAGACGTGGGAAATCTCAATCAACCTCTTATAAAGGATCCCCAAAGCGTCAAGGATGCCGATTATCTCGTTATTGAGTCAACGTACGGCGACAGATTACATCCCGCTGAAAAGAATGCCGACGCAACCGTTTCCGCTCTTGCCGAATATATTTCAAGCACGTTTGACAGAGGCGGAAGCGTTATAATTCCGTCGTTTGCCGTCGGAAGAACGCAAGAGTTGCTTTACGCTATAAGGATCATTAAGGAGAGAGGTCTGCTCTCTGAATACGGCAATTTCCCCGTATACGTAGATAGTCCAATGGCGGTAGAAGCAACGGGAGTCTTTTTACAGTGCGACACCGTTTGCTTTGATGATGAAACGCTTGCTCTTATTGCTCAGGGTATCAATCCGATATGGTTTGAGGGGTTGACTCTTTCGGTAACGAGCGATGATTCTCGACTTATTAATGAAGATCCGCGGCCCAAAATAATAATTTCTGCAAGCGGAATGTGTGAGGCGGGAAGAATAAGACACCATTTGAAGCACAATCTCTGGAAACCGCAGAATTTGATTCTGTTCGTTGGCTATCAGGCGACGAATACTCTCGGAAGAAGGCTTCTTGAAGGAGCAAGAACCGTTCATCTTTTCGGAGAGGACGTTGCGGTCAAAGCAAGGATAAGGTCTCTGAACGGAATGAGCGGTCACGCCGATATGAACGGTCTGCTTTCATGGATCGAATCGTTTGAAAGAAAGCCGTACACCGTTTTCGTGAATCACGGAGACGAGGGTGCGTGCGAGAATTTCAGAGATAAGGTGATGGAATCCTTCGGCTGTAAGGCGATAGCTCCGTTCAGCGGTACGGTATACGATCTCGAACGGGACGATTTTGTGCGCGAGACCGAAGGAGTCAAGGTAAAGCAGAGATCTGCCGAGAAGGAAAGCAGAAACGACCGATTCTACAACGAGCTTATGAAAGAGGTCGGAAGGCTTTACGATATTGCCACGGGCAGCCGAGGTAAGCCGAATAAAGAGCTTTCGGCGATGACGGAGCAGGTAAGATCTGTTCTGAAAAAATGGAAACGATAAGCATTATAAATCAGGGAAGAACCAACTTGGTTCTTCCCTGATTTTTTATTGATCTTCAAAAAGGTCGTCTGCGAAATAAGCGTTGGTGCAAGCGGTTCTGCCGTTCTTTCCCGTGACGGTTATACGGAAATATTTCCAAGCCTTCTCCATAGGGAAGGTCGCTTCAAATATTCCGTCTCCGCTTTCGTCAAGCTCAATGCACGCTCGGCGGACGCCGTAGTTGCAGGTTATCTTGTCCGCCTCGGAGCATCTTATGTGAATCTTTCCGTCTTCGAAAGTCAATTCGTATATTTCCGGGCCTTGAGAAGCGTAAAACTGTCCGTCAACCAGAGCCTTTGTGACGTCCCTGTAATTAAGAGAATCGGCTTTGATAACAGTCCAAGCCCAACCCGAATCGTATCGACGAGAGTCCTTGGCGCGATGGTTGTGATTGTCATCTGCGCCTATGCAGTAAAGCTTTTTGCCGCCCATAAGCATATCGTCGTAAACTCTTGGGGAATAGTCTGCATAGCCCTCGGCAAGACAACCGCCGTTATACATCTCGAAGGCGTTCATTCCGCTATAAGACATATAATCGGGGTAAGATTCAAGTGACCACGAGGGGTGGTTGTAGGTTACGAAAAATCCCTTTTCCTTCGCCTCGTTCATTATTTTCGTGATGAACTCGCCGTTGTATTCACGGACTAAATCGGGCAGGCTTTCGTCGAATTTTATCTGATCACGGAACTTAGGCGCGTTTCCGAACAAATATCTTTCTCTGTGCCAGAAGGGCTGGGTGATGTTTTCGGGCTCGATGCCGATAAAGCAGATGTGGCAGGTCTTGATAATGAGGTTATCGTGGCAGGTGGGATCGTTTATCTCGATTTCAAAGCCGTGAAGAGCCAAAAACTCGTCGTCGGTAAGCTCGTCGTGGGGAAGAAGGATATCGTGGTCGGTGTAAGCCACTATCGAATATCCAAGTTCTTTGTAAAGGTCTTTAACCTCGGCAGGCGAAAGGCGTCCGTCGGAGCAAGTGGTGTGGCAATGAAGATTTGCCTTGTAAAAATTACCGTTTTCCTGTAAAAGATACTTTTTCATAGTTTTTCACCTCGTAATTACGATATTTCAGTCCTCGTCATCGAGAAAACTGAGTTGATCACCGTTTTTTGCGGAAGCTTTGCGTGGTGATATGCCGAGATGCTCGTAGGCGAGACGTGTGACACATCTGCCTCGGGGGGTACGGCTCAGATATCCTATCTGCATAAGATAAGGCTCGTAAACGTCTTCAAGCGTAACAGCTTCCTCGCCGATTGTCGCCGCCAGCGTTTCAAGACCGACGGGGCCGCCGTCGTAGAATTTAATAATGGTTTCAAGCATCCTCTTATCGGTGCTGTCAAGTCCAAGCTCATCAATTTCAAGCTTATCGAGCGCAAACTGGGCAATTTGATTGTCAATCTCGCTTTTACCTTTGACCTGCGCAAAGTCACGAACGCGCTTTAAAAGTCGGTTTGCAATACGGGGTGTTCCGCGGGAACGGGATGCGATCTCGTAAGCTCCTTCTTCGGTGATATCGATGCCGAGGATGCTTGCGCTTCGGGTAACGATGGTCGCTAACTGTTCGGGGGTATAAAGCTCAAGCTTTAAAACTACTCCGAAACGGTCGCGGAGAGGGGTAGTGAGCTGACCTGCTCTCGTCGTTGCGCCAATAAGCGTAAATTTAGGAAGGTCTATTCTTATACTTCTTGCAGAAGGCCCTTTTCCGATTATAATATCAAGGGCAAAGTCTTCCATCGCTGGGTAGAGTATTTCCTCAACCTGACGGGAAAGGCGATGAATCTCATCGATAAAGAGCACGTCGCCTTCTTGAAGATTGGTTAGAAGTGCGGCAAGGTCACCCTGTTTTTCGATTGCGGGACCCGATGTGACGCGAATATTCACGCCCATTTCGGTTGCGATAATATTTGAAAGTGTGGTCTTACCGAGACCGGGAGGGCCGTATAGCAGCACGTGGTCGAGAGACTCGCCGCGCATCCTTGCCGCATCGATATAGACCTTCAAGTTTTCCTTGACCTTGTCCTGTCCGATATAATCTTCAAGTGTCTTGGGTCTTAAGGACACCTCTGTTTCGGAGTCCTCAGATGAATAAGAGGTGGAAACTATTCGGTTTTCAAAGTCGAAATCTTCGTCTGTCGTAAACATTTGATCTCACCTCCGATTTATTACATAAGTAATTTGAGAGCCTTTTTGATTATTTCCTCAAGACTTAAGGACTGAGTATCTATGTTCTTGAGTACGTTTTGCGCCTCACTTCTTGAATATCCAAGTACCATAAGAGCATCCTGTGCTTCGGAAAGCTTGCCCGAATTGGTTTTGACGGGAGCAGCGCTTTCTATGCTTGCCTGAGCCGCATCTCCGATATCGGTCTCCTTCAAGAGCTTGTCTTTCAATTCAAGAATGATGCGCGCGGCGGTTTTGGGGCCTATGCCGTTTGCTTTTGAAATAGTTTTTCTGTCCTCGGTACATACCGCAAGAGCGAATTTCTCGGGGGTCAGGAGAGAGAGGATAGAGATAGCCGCTTTAGGCCCGACACCCGAAACCGAAAGAAGCATTTTGAAGGAAGAAAGCTCGGTCTCGCTTGCAAATCCGAAAAGCTCGATGCCGTCCTCACGAACAGCCATATAAGTAAAGAGCTTTGCGGTAGGATTATCAACTGAGTGTCTAGGAGGAAGAGAATTATAGGTGTTTTCACTGATAGTAAGCTTGTAGCCTACCCCTCCCGCGTCGATCACGGCGGTGGAGGGGGTAGCCATTGCAAGCTTTCCTGAAATATAATAAAACATTTTGTCTTTCCTTAGTTATTATTTCTTTTTGCGCTTTTTGTTTCGGGGAGTTTCGTTTTCCTTTACTTTAAGAGGCGTGTCGATCGACGTTTCGGTGTATTCGGGCAAAAGATATCCGACGGGCTTAAGCTTTCTTGCTTTCTTTTCAAGGACTATGAGAAGAACGAAGCCGATAACAGCTACGACGGACACTATAAGTCCAACGCTGAAATATTTTGAGCGATACACGAATCTGACGTCGTGCTGACCTGCATCGTCGATTCTGAAGCCTACGAGTGCGTCTGCAACTTCGACAACGTCAACTTTTTTGCCGTCAACGTAAATATTCCATCCCTCGTCGTAGGGAATGGTAGTCATTATAAGCTGATCGTCGTTGTTCGTTTTGATAGAACCGCTTATGTCGTCGTTCTTGTATTCCTTGTTGAGCACGAGTTGATTCTCTTGGATCCTGCCGAATACCGATTCGAGAAGATCCATATCTGCGTAATACAGGATGGGTTGATCTTCCTTGGTGTAGAATCTGTAATAGCTGTTGTCGATGGTTACGGTAAGCTTATATTCCTTTTGAGTTGAAAAACCAAGCTCTATGATACGGTCGTTTGGTTTTGAAAAGCTTGCCGCGCTTGTTTTTGAGTTGTTGATGGTACCGTCGTTTCTCGTTGAGTCAAATATCTTCATGGTTTCCGAGGAAAGATCGACTTCATATGCCCAGTGTGCGGGAAGATAGAGATAAAGCATTTCGCCGTTGTCGGGAACAAGGAAGGTATAGGTTATGGTACCGTATCCATTATCCTGTTTGAATTCATCCTTTTCTGGCTTGTTGGTGGTTTCGTATCTGTCGTGGTTGGAGGATACTGTGTGAGTAACCTTATCAAGCTCGATATCGGTTTGAACGGCAGGCTTGAATATCTCCGCATCTTCACCTACGATTGCGCTTATAAGCGCGTTGACTCTGGTGAAAGGGGATTTGTAGCCGTCGGGATTATGCTTTTCTTCGTAGTTTTTGTTGTCTTCCGCGGTATTGATATCATGGTCTTTCATATTGACGTCGAATATTGCGTCGGTAGCGGGAAACGCGATGGAAAGAGCGTAGGGGTTTTCGTAAACCTTTATATCTTCGGCGGAATAATCGTTATAAGAATCAGCAAACGTCTGCTCCCGCAGCTCGTCCATAGTGATGCCCAGGTAAGCCGCGTAATCCTCACCGGTAAGAACGGGATCACCGTAAAGCTTGGAATAATCTCTGTCGGAAATGATATATTTCATACCGATAAGCGAGTCGGTAACTACGGTGCCACCCTTGTATTGGGACTTGTGAGACTGAGAATAGTAGCCCAACATTTTCAAGAAGTAGATAGTATCCTTGTTAAGCGTAGAGGTTGAGTTGGATACGCCCCTGATTCCCAATGCCATATTGTCGTTGAGCTTTCTGTGATAGGTCTTTTCATATCGGTAGAAGGAGGTATCGTATTCTTTTGTCAAGGTGTCCGTCACGGGGCGGAAAAGCTCGGTAAATTCGTTGTAAGAGCTGTGGGTCGAATAAGAAACGTCTTTATGGAAGTCCTCCACGTTGGAAAGACCGCTCAAGAACATCTCGACGCAAACGACACCGAGCATAATTGCGGATACGACCTCTTTCTTTTTTATCTTGGGCATTATCGCTATCAGGATAACGTATATCGCCAAGCATATTACGGTAAGAAGTATTGTTGCGTAAGGATGGACTGCAAAATCCTCTTCTTTGGGGCCGTAGGTCAGATCGACGAGCTTTTGCTTGAATTCATCGTCGAATTTTTGCAGCAGAGCGACGAAGATCAGTATAAGACCTGACACCGCAAACAGATATTCACCCTTAATTTTCTTAATGCTTTCAAAAGCTCTGAAAGCAAGGAATATCAAGAAGAAACAGAAGATAAAGCTGAATCTTGCGTTGAGCCACTGAGGCTTTTGGAAGCCGTGCCAGACGAGATCAAGCGTAGTGATTATAAAGCTGAGAACAAAAATAAGAACGAATACGCCGCTGGCTATTTTTTCACGAATAGTGAACTTTTTGGTACAGAAGAAGAGCGGCGCGAGAATGACCGTCAAAAGTCCGCAGTAAACGAAAGGAAGACCGTCGATTCTTACCGTGTCGTAAGATGAGGGAAGGAATTTAAACAGCAGGTCGTAGAAATCAAATTTAAGCTTGGCCTCAAAGTTGGGGTCGGTAAATTCGTTCTTACCGAATTGAAGGGAATAGTACGCAGAAAGAACTATAACCGCTGAAATACCTATAGCGATAAGGGAGAATACACCCATACGCATAAAGGACTTCAAAAAATGAGACTTTTCGCCGAGAGGATTGTTTACTCCGTTGTCTGAATACGCCAGCATAAAGAAGAAATAATAGAGCAGAACGTATATGCAGACCATATAACCGATATAAAAGTTGCTGGAAAGGGTGAGCGCGAGGAATATAACGAACATTTTGTATTTTCCGTATTTAACTACCTGCTCAACTCCGTACGTTACCAAGGGAAGCCACATAACGGCATCTATCCACATGGTATTGCTCTGCTGAACGACGCAGTAAGCGGAAAGCGCGTACATTACCGAGAAGGTCAAAACGGTAAAGCGGTTTCTCGTAACCGAGTGCTTATGGAGATAGAAGCCCATAGTTCCGCCGCATATTGCCGCTTTTATAAGGAACATCACCAAGAGAAATTCTTGAGTTTTATCCTTGGGGAAAAGGCAAACGAGATAAGAAAGAGGGCTTGCAAGATAATAAGCGTACATTCCGAGGAATTCGCCGCCCAGCGCTCGAGACCACGAATAAAGCAGGTTTTCTCCCTCAAGAACTGCATTTCTGAGAGCCTCAAAGAAATAAACGTACTGACCGTTAAGGTCGAGCACGAGAACGGTTCCGTTACCGAAGGGATACAGTCCGCGTGACAGATATATCAAGAAGAAAATAAGTGCGGGAATAGCCGCAGCTATTCCGATATAACCGTATTCCTTAAAAACCGTTTTTGATTTTTCTTTAAACGCACCGAAAAAAGCTGCGAACGCCGCGCGTTTTGGAGCTTTTTCCAAAGCCGAATTTACGTTAATAGATACCTCTGATTTCATAATTATCCTTTCGATTTGCGGAGATTTTAACAGTTATAAACGTTTTTTATCGATTTTTCAAGCTTTATACGGTCAAGCGTCATATCACGGCCGCACTCAAGACACAAAACGCGAACGTCGCTGCCAACGCGCAAGATCTTAAAGGTGTTACCGCCGCAGGGATGAGGCTTTTTCAACTCGACCGTATCGCCGACTGTCAGTTTGATAATTTTCATAATTGTTACCCAATAATCTAAAAATATACATTGTACATTATAACACAACTTTTCGGAAAAGTAAAGGCATAATTAAAATTTTACTTAAGATTTACAAAAAGTACTTATAAAAAGTATAAAATAACATTTGACATAGTCACAACTATGTGATATAATAATATGAATATGATAATGGGGTATTATGTGCCTCTTGGACTTGAGGAGCGGTTTATATATGATAATTCTTGGAATAGATCCCGGATATGCGATAGTGGGATGGGGCGTTGTAGAGTATTCGGGCTCAAGGTTCAGAACTCTCGGATACGGCTCGATACAAACACCTGCGGGAATGCCAATGATAGAGCGTCTTGAACGCATACACTTGGGAATGAACGAAATAATAGACAAGTACAAGCCCGATGAAATGGCGGTAGAAGAACTTTTCTTCAATACTAACTCAAAAACCGCTATCGTTGTTGCAGAGGCGAGAGGAATCATTCTGCTTTCGGCAAGGCTGAAAAACGTTGAGATCGCGGAATATACGCCCCTTCAGGTCAAGCAGGCAGTGGTCGGATACGGCAGAGCTGAAAAGAAGCAGGTCATTACTATGGTAACGTCACTTTTGAATCTGCCCGCGCCTCCAAAGCCCGACGATACCGCAGACGCTTTGGCAATTGCCGTCTGTCACGGACACAGCGGCGCGTCAAAGCTTGCAAAATATTATAATAACAAATAAAATTTTTCTTGGAGTGAATTATATGTGGTGCAGTGATAATTGGCAGGATTACGAATTGCTCGACGCTTCCGACGGAGAACGTCTTGAGCGTTGGGGTAAATACATACTTATACGTCCCGATCCCCAGATAATCTGGAAGGGTGTTGCTCGTCATCCCTTGTGGAATAAGGCAGACGGTATCTACCGCCGCTCAAGCAACGGAGGCGGAGCGTGGATCAAGCAAAAGACCCCCGAATCTTGGGACATATCTTACGGAGATCTGAATTTCCGTCTTAAGCCTATGGGCTTCAAGCATACGGGACTTTTTCCCGAGCAGGCAACTAATTGGGATTGGTTTTCCTCGCTTATAACGAACGCAAAAAGACCCGTCAAGGTGCTCAATCTTTTTGCTTATACGGGAGGCGCTACCGTTGCCGCGGCTAAAGCGGGTGCGCAGGTTGTACACGTTGACGCGTCTAAGGGTATCGTGGCTATGGCAAAGGAAAACGCGGCTCTCTCGGGACTCGAGAACGCGCCTATACGATATATCGTTGACGACTGTAAAAAGTTTATTGAACGTGAGATCCGCAGGGGGAATAAGTACGACGGAATAATTATGGATCCCCCGTCCTACGGCAGAGGTCCCGGTGGCGAGGTCTGGAAGCTTGAGGACAGCATCGACGAGTTCGTCGGTCTTGCGGCAAAGCTGCTCTCGGACGAGCCTTTGTTCTTCCTTATAAATTCTTATACTACCGGTCTTTCTCCCCTCACAATGAGCTATATTCTCGACCTCAAGGTCAAGAGTGTTTACGGAGGCAAAATAGAGTCGGGTGAGATCGGACTTCGCGTTACGCAAACGGGGGCTGTACTTCCTTGCGGAGCGAGCACGCGCTGGACTGCGCAAAAATAACACCGCACTGTTGCGGCAAGAAACGAAAAGGAATCTACGATGTCTTATATAAAAATAAGAAATCTTAAATATGCGTACAAAGGTGACGACGGCGAGCCTGTTGAAGTGCTTCGCGGCGTTGACCTTGATATAGAAAAAGGCGAATACGTTGCCGTTCTCGGTCATAACGGATCGGGAAAATCCACTCTTGCAAAGCTTTTGAATCTGGTCATTGACGATTACGATTATTTTGAAGGTAGTATAGAAGTCGATGGTAAAGATATTACCTCGGACGATATGACCGAGGACGATATATACGATCTGAGAAAAAAGGTCGGAATGGTATTCCAGAATCCCGACAACCAGCTTGTGGCTACCGTGGTCGAGGAGGACGTCGCTTTCGGGCCCGAAAATCTCGGACTGCCTCGCGAGGAGATCAGAAAGAGAGTTGACGAGGCACTGGCAACCGTTGGAATGACCAAATATGCCAAGCATGAGCCGCACAGGCTTTCGGGCGGTCAAAAGCAGAGGATCGCTATTGCGGGAATTATCGCTATGAAGCCCGAATGTATGATATTTGATGAATCTACGGCTATGCTTGATCCTATCGGAAGACGTGATGTGGTAAAAACTATCGAAAAGCTGAACCGAGAGGAGGGTAAAACTGTCCTTACCATAACACACTATATGGACGAGGCTGTAAGAGCAGACAGAGTCGTCGTTATTAACGATGGCAAGATCATTCTCGATGGCTCTCCCGAAAAAATATTTGCGCAATCTCAGATACTTAGAAGCGCGGGACTTGATATACCTCAATGCTCCGAATTGCTTTTGAGACTAAGAAAAAAGGGAATAAAGCTTGACGGTGACATAAATACCCCCGAACAGTGCGCAGAGACGATAATTAAAGCTTTGAACAGGTGATTAAAGATGTCAAAAATTACTATTGAGAACGTTTCATTCGTTTATAGTGCCAAAACTCCTTTTCAGGTCACGGCGCTTGACGACGTAAGCGTCGATATTGAATCAAATTGCATAACGGGCATCATAGGTCACACAGGCTCGGGAAAATCAACTTTGGTGCAGATGTTCAACGGACTTCTTAAACCCACGTCGGGCAGAGTTCTGCTTGACGGAGTTGATATTTGGGGTAAGGGCGTCAAGATCGCTGACATAAGATATAAGGTCGGGCTCGTTATGCAGTATCCCGAATATCAGTTGTTTGAGGATACCGTTTGGGCTGATATTGCGTTTGGCCCCAAAAATATGGGGCTTGATGATGAGGAAATCAAGAAAAGAGTGCTTGAGACCGCCGATATCGTCGGTCTTGACCGTGAGGATCTCAAAAAATCTCCGTTCGATCTTTCGGGCGGTCAGAAGAGACGTGCGGCTATCGCTGGTATTATGGCTATGCGACCCGAGGTCTTGGTGCTTGACGAGCCTTCCGCAGGGCTTGACCCACAAGGTAAAACGGCAATTTTCGAAGGCATTCGCAATTACGCCGAGATCAGCGAAGCGGCAGTCGTAATAGTAAGCCACAGTATGGACGATATGGCGAAATACTGTGAAAATATCATCGTTATGTCCCATTCCCAAGCAGTTATGTGCGGTAAGAGAAACGAAATATTTTCCCGCGGTGACGAGCTTGAGGAGATCGGTCTCGGAGTGCCTCAGATGACCTATCTTATGCGCCTTCTCGCTGCGCAAGGAATAGAGGTATCACAGGATATATATACTGTTGAAGAAGCCGAAGAGGCTCTTCTCGCTCTGTTCGGAGGTGGCGTATGAACGGAATAGCATTCGGTCAGTTTTATCCCGCCAAATCGGTAATGCACCGCCTTGACCCCAGAATGAAGATAGTTATGGCGATCATTTATATCGTTGCCAGCTTTTTGTGCGCAAACGTGCACAGCTTCGCTCTGCTTTTGATATCTGCTCTCGTGCTGATAATTATAAGCAGAATACCCCTGAGGATCGTTTTAAAATCCATTAAGGCTATCATTTTTATAATGGTATTTACTGCAGCTATCAATATTTTGTGGACCTCGGATCCCGACGCTTCGCCGCTCTTTTCGTGGTGGATAATCAACGTATACGCAAGCGGTATTTATAATGCCGCGTTTATACTTGTAAGGATCATATCGATGATAATCGGTACGGGAATGTTCCTGACCTATACCACTACGCCTATCCAGCTGACCGACGGACTTGAGCAGCTTCTTTCGCCTTTGAAGGTGTTTAAAGCGCCCGTCCACGAGTTTGCTATGATGATGACTATCGCTCTCCGCTTTATACCTACCATAATCGAGGAGACCGAAAAGATAATGGCCGCGCAGAAAGCGAGAGGAGCTGATTTTACAAGCGGTTCTCTTGTAAAGAGGGCAAAAGCGCTGATTCCTATACTTATTCCTCTGTTTATCTCTGCTTTCAGACGTGCGGGAGAGCTTGCAACGGCTATGACCTGCCGTTGTTACAGGGGAGGTCAGGGAAGAACGAAGCTTAACGTGCTGAAGTTTTCATTCAGAGATTTCGCCGCGCTTGCTTTGGTAATACTCTTCGGAGCGTCGATAGTGCTTATAAATATCTACGCCCCGGGTTATACTATGTAAAAAGGAAGTTCAAAATGAAAATACTTCTTACTCTCTCTTATCTTGGAAGTGATTTTTGCGGATATCAGATACAACCGAAGGGAAGAACGGTACAAGGTGAGCTTAACGCCGCCGCTAAGGCTCTTTTCGGATTTGACTGCGACGTAACGGGTTGCAGTCGCACCGATACGGGTGTCCATGCCAATTGCTTTTGTGCGACCGTGACGAAAAAAGGCGAGGGGCACATTGAAACAGGTATTGATATCAGCCGTATTCCCGCGGCTATGAATGCTTATCTTCCCAAAGATATTGCAGTGATACAAGCAATTGAGGTAGATGATGGATTTCATCCGAGATATGACGTAAAATATAAGGAATACGTTTACAGAATTTATAACTCGCAAGCGCGTTGTCCTTTTGAGGAAGGAAGATCATGGCATATTCCGTACTTGTTTGACGATGATGCGGTTCATAGAATGAACGATGCGGCACAGTATTTTCTCGGCAGTCACGACTTTTCCGCCTTTATGGCTAGCGGATCCAAGGTCGAGTCTGCGGTTAGATGCGTAAAATACGCCAACGTCATGCGTGAAGGAGATATAATTACCTTTACGGTTGCAGCGGACGGATTCCTTTATAATATGGTAAGGATAATGGCGGGAACTCTCGCAGATGTTGCAAGAGGAAAGATTTTGCCGTCAGAGATAGAAACTATCATATCGTCATGCGACAGAAAGAACGCGGGAATGACTGCTCCCGCTGAGGGACTTTACCTCAACAAGGTGGTCTATTGATAATTTTAATTTAAATTCAGAAAGGGGGCGCTGTCTTGAAGAATAACGATAATGAACGTGAAATTTCGTTTCTCGGTAAAGTTATATCTTTTGTTCGTAATACGTTTGAAAAAATAAAAGAATTGCGCCTTCCGCAAAGAATCGTTGAGCATGAAAAGGCTTACGCGGGATTTGAAGGAGCCGACAGCCCAAAGGAAGCTCGGATATCCTTTATATTCGGCATGGCAAGACTTGCCTGTCTTTCGTTGCTTTGCCTGCTCCTTGCCGCGCTCATTCTTTTCGGCGGCAGCATAATATCCTACGATAACGTATATTATATGTTTAAGGATATTGCATATATAAACAGCTTCGTTGAGAACAGACCGTCAAGCTTGAACTATTCGCGTCCGTTCAGTAATCAGGATTTTGACGTGTTTAAAAACGGGCTTGCGGTTGCGAGCGACAGTGAGATAAAGCTCTTTGCCTCGACGGGACGAGTTACTATGTCCGAGGGTTCGGAGTTTACAAACCCCAGAATATGTTCTTCGGACACTTCTTTATTGATCTACGATCAGGGAAGAAAGACCTTTAAGGTTTATAATTCGTTTATTTCGGTGCGTTCAGAAGAGCTCGACTATCCCATAAGCTCCGCTGATATGGCGGATGACGGAAGCTTCTGTATCGTTACGAAGTCGGAAAACTACGGTTCGGTCGTTCGCGTGTATAACGAGAAATACGTTCTTGAATCCGAATATTCGAGGAACGATCACGTAATTTCCGCCAATATATCTCCTGACGGAAAAAAGATAGCCGTGCTTTCACTTGACGCCAAGGACGGTGACGGTATGGCAACTCTCACGGTCGTTGAACGGGGAAAGAAGTCGACGCGTTCCTCGGTCTCTTTAAAGGGTATACTGCCGTATACGGCATCCTTTATTTCAAACGACAGAATAGCGCTTATAAGCTCGGAATATTCCGCTGTGTTCGATCTCGATTGCAGAGAAAAGAACAGAGAAGAGTATTCAAAGAAGGTTGCCGATATCTCGGTTTGTGACGGCGGATTCGCGGTATTGTTTAAGGACGACGGCATCGATTCGGCATTTTCTCTGATTGTTTTCGGAGAAAACGGAAATAAGATAAGCGAGCATAAGCTTGACGGCGGAGTAGCAGATATTGCCATTCGTGAAAGCTACGTTTACGTTCTCACCGATAAGGAGGTCAGACGTATAGATACGCTTTTCGGAACGTCTGTAAGCACCGCGCACGGTTCTGAAAACGCAAGGCTCGTGATTTTTGACGACGGAACCGTAACGGTTTGTACGAATACATCGGCATATTACATATCCTTTAATTAATTTAACGCTGAGGCGGATAGGAGAAGAATATGAATATGCTGGTCGACGTGATATTGGTTGCTGTAATTGCATTTTTTACGGTCAAATTCTTTAAAATAGGAATTTTCGGAATTGCTTGCGGCGTTTTGAAGGTGCTTTTATCACTTTCGTTTGCAGCGTTATTCGGAGAAATTCTTTCCGTTTACTTTGTAAATGATTTTATATCAAAACGCATAGACGGCACATTTGGCACGGTATTATCGTTGATCATATCCTACGTTCTTTTGTTTTTAATTGCTTTTATATTCTCATCTCTGCTTTTCGGCAGAATGAGAGGGTTGAATATTTCGATAATTTCTTGGTTAGACAAAATAGGCGGGCTTACGGTTGGATTTTTGATCGGTCTGTCAGTGACAACTCTTATTTCAAATCTGCTTTTCAGTGGACTTGAGCTTACGTCGGAATTAATAAGAAAACCCGAGATATTGCTGATATACAGTGATTCCTCGGTCTTTAAAATGATAATTGATCTGAATTTTTTTGATCTTATCGAAAAATCGTTTAGTATCAGAAGGTGAATTTCAAAATGGTAATGTGTTCTAATTGCCACAAAAGGGTGGCGGTTATCTTCGTTACGAAGGTAGAAAACGGTGAAAAATCATCCCAAGGACTTTGCATCAAGTGCGCAAAGGATATGGGGTTGCCTATCGACAGTATGATGGGCGATATATATAATAAAATGGGTATTTCTCCCGATCAGATGGAGAATATGGAGGACGAGCTTGCCGAAATGCTCCCGCAAGGAGACGAGGACGGGGGAGCGCCCGCCATTGACCTTCCCAAGCTTTTCAAGGACAGCGGATTCGCGGATATGGCGAATCAGATGATGCAGGGAAAGGAAAACGGAGGGAATATCGTACCCGTCACCCCTAAGGATGGAAAAAAAGAGCCTCCCAAAAACGGTGGAAAGCAGGGAAAGCAATATAAATTTCTCACTACCTATTGCAAAAACCTCACTCAGAGCGCGAGAGACGGAAAGCTTGACAGGATAGTTGGGCGAGAGCGTGAAACGGACAGAGTTATTCAGACTCTCTGCCGCCGTCAGAAGAACAATCCTTGCCTTATCGGTGAGCCGGGTGTCGGTAAAACCGCTATCGCAGAGGGACTTGCAATAAGAATTGCAGACGGCAACGTTCCTTATAAGCTTCGAGATAAAGAGATCTTTCTTGTGGATCTGACGGCTTTGGTTGCGGGAACGCAGTTCAGAGGTCAGTTCGAATCAAGAATTCTCGGATTGCTTTCGGATGTCAAGGAACACGGCAGAGCGATACTCGTTATTGACGAGGTTCACAATATCGTCGGAACAGGTGATGCGGAGGGTAGTGTTAACGCCGCTAACATCCTCAAGCCCGCGCTTTCAAGAGGAGAGGTTCGCATAATCGGCGCCACTACTCTTAACGAATACAGAAAATATATTGAAAAAGACTCTGCGCTTGAAAGAAGATTTCAGCCCGTTACAGTCAACGAGCCGTCTGTCGGTGAGGCGGTTGAAATGCTTCGCGGCATAAGTCATTATTACGAGGATTTCCACAAGATCAGAATCCCCGAAAGGATACTTTCGCGCGCGGTAACTCTTTCGGAAAGATATATTACCGACAGATATCTGCCCGATAAGGCTATCGACCTTCTCGACGAAGCCGCATCAAAGCTGTCGCTTTCGTCGGCAGAGCTTAATGAATCGCTTGAGATACACGATAAGCTTCTGAACCTCAAAACCGAAAGAGACGCCTGCGAGGCAAGCGCTACTACCGACGATAAGGAAATGCAGAAGAAGTACGAGACTATCGCACGCATCCGCTCCGAGGAAATGAGACTGTCTCAAAGACTTGACGAGATAGTCGGAGAATGTGAGAAGGTAGTGCTCACCGAGGAACATCTTGCAGACGTCATAGAGCTTTGGACGGGAATTCCCGCAACCAATATTACTGCGAACGAGTATTCAAGAATAGACGGTCTTTCCGAAAGACTCAAAAAGAGGCTCGTAGGACAGGACGTTGCCGTAGACGCGGTTTCAAGAGCCGTGAAGCGCAACCGTGCGGGTATATCCTACAAGCGTAAGCCTGTTTCCTTTATCTTTGCTGGCCCTACGGGCGTTGGTAAGACAGAGCTTGTAAAAACTCTTGCCGCAGACCTTTTTGATTCTCCCGAAACTCTCATAAGACTTGATATGTCCGAGTTTATGGAGAAGCATTCGGTCTCCAGAATTATCGGCTCACCTCCGGGATACGTCGGTTACGACGATGCGGGTCAGCTCACCGAAAAGATACGTCGCAGACCCTATTCGGTCGTTCTTTTCGATGAGATTGAGAAGGCGCACCCCGACGTGCTCAATATTTTGCTTCAGATCCTTGACGACGGCAGGATAACCGACGCTCACGGAAAGACCGTAAACTTCGAGAATACGGTCATCGTTATGACTACCAACGCAGGCTCCGAAAACAGGAGCGGCGTAGTCGGATTTGCGGCAGACTCCGCAAAGAGTAACGAGGAACGCACCGAAAAGGCGCTTTCCGCATTCCTTCGCCCCGAATTTATTAACCGCGTTGACGAAATAATAACCTTCCGCAGTCTTGACGTAAACGACTTTGAAAAAATAGCTCATATCATGCTTAACGAGCTTAAGAGCGTCCTTTCGGAAAAGGGAATCGATCTTGAATACGACGAAGAAGTTGCAAGAATCGTTGCAAACGGTTCGTTCTCTGAAAAATACGGTGCTCGAAACATGAGACGATATATCCAGAAAAATATTGAAGACAAGCTTGCGGAAGAGATCATTTCCGATTATAATTTCACCTATAAGAGCGCAAAACTTTCCGTATCGGACGGTGAAATTAAGGTCAAGTGTTTTTAAAATTGGTTTAATGGGAGATTACCTGTATGGAAAAATGGCATATTCCCGAAATTAATATTTTAGAAAAGAAGCTTAATACCGATCTTGCCGAGGGCCTCTCGGCAAGAGAAGCGCGAGAGAGACTTGAAAAATACAAAAAGCGCACGCACGGCAAAGTCAAATCTCTTTTCGTGCCTCAAAGACGCTCGTTTTGGCATCCTTTGCTGTCTTTCGTGTGTTCTCCGCTTACGGTTTTATTGCTTCTGATATCCCTCCTTGCCACAATTTTCGGCAGAGAATATCTTGGTGGATTGGTTTTTCTGTCAACTCTCGCCGCGGCAGTATTTGGCGGCATAGTTTCGTTGCGTGCCGAACGAAGACTCAACGGTATGCGTGAGTACGCGGCGCCGATGGTCAGGGTAAAACGCGGCGGAAATACGTTTTATACCGATGGTAGGAACCTTGTCGTTGGCGACGTTATACTTCTTGGAGAAGGTGACCTTTTGCCGTGCGACGCAAGGATAGTAAAGTCAGACGCGCTTTTCGTTGACGAGCTTTTCGGACGAGCAGACGGCGGAATCAGCCGTCGCAGAGTGATGAAGCGCGCCGATATATCCTATCAGGACGATAGTGTCCAAGCTCCCGATGCTGAAAATATGCTGTATAGCGGAAGTGCAGTCGTAAAGGGAAGTGCGGTCGCTTTAGTGGTCGAAGTTGGAGAATCGGTATATCTAAGCGATTACATTGCCGACGGAGCGCTCGGCGGCGTTGAATCCGAAAGCAGAGCAGTGAAAAGTCTTCGGGGCACGATAAGCAAAATTGCTTTTATATGCGCGGCTACGCTTCTCCTTTTATCCCTCCTGGGGCTTCTGACTTTCCGCGGCAAAGAGGAGTTTATATGGTACTTTATGATGCTTTTGTCCTCGGCGTTTCTCGTCACGGGAGAAATGCTTTCCTTTGCCGGAAAAGAGATATTTGCGTCCTACATAACGAGACTGTCGATCAACAAGAGCGCAAAGAGAAAGAAGGACAATTCGGCGGCAGTAAGAACCGTCAAGGCTTTTGACAGACTTACGGAGGTCACCGACGTTGTTCTCTTCGGTACCGCGGGTCTTTACGAGGGCGTATTTAAAATCGGTTCTGCTCTCGTATCGTGCAACCGAGTCGAAAGCCTGGCCGTTGACACGCCCGAATCGGAAAGATTGCTTTCATTTATAAATACTTATGTAAGAGCGTTGCGTGACGGCGGCGTTGATTCCAACTTCAATCTTGACGGAATAACCGAAGCTCTCTATATCCATCTGCGAACTTGCGGATTTGATTTCAGCGGCGCGGCGCTTGCAACGAAATCACTTTACTATGCCAACGATATAAAGACCGGCTACGGATACGCCTGCGCAGAGACTGACAGTTCGATCTACCGCGTTACTATGACCTTTGATAAAAAGGCTTTGAGTATATGCCGTTCGATCAGGATAGGACAAGACGCGGTTGACATGGATGAGCACAGTATCTCCGTTATCAATGCATATCTCAAAGAGACCGAAGAAAACGGTTCACAAGCCGTGCTCTGTATCTCCGAGAGCGAAGGAAAATGCATTTTTGAAGGTGCTTTGGCTATTTACCAGCCCGCCGACACCGAAATTAATAACGTCGTTAATGAAATGAAGAGCTTTGGCATAAATACTACGGTTTTTTTGCCTTGCGAGGAGAGAGAATGTTTTAAAATCGTCAAATCTCGGAGTTTAAGCTCGGTTTTTGAAAAAGAAATCGCCTATGCGTCCGAATTTCGTAAGCTCGGCAAAAAAATTACCGACGATATTGGCTCATATTCGGCTTATGTGGGCTTCAGTACGGAAGAGTATTCTGCGCTGATTGCAAAAATGCGTGAGCGAGGAAGCAGTATAGCAGCTTACGGAGTAGCAAATGAATATAATGAGATCATGGCAAAGACCGACGTTGTGGTTACCTGTGATACGATCCGTTACTCAACCGAAAAACATCGCGAAGCGGTATATGAAAGAATGCATGCCGAAGGCAGAGATACCAATCTGAGAGCCTCTCAGCAGACGAGACTTCTTTCCAAGGTTACCGTAAAGAGAGCTAACGAAAGCGGCGGCGGAATCTATTCGTTGTTCAAAGCAATAAGAATGTCAAGGGGAGCTTGTGTATCCTTGGCTCAATCAGTGCTGCTTTTTGCGCTCCTTTCCGCCAATCTTTTGACTTTCTGCGCCATGAGCGTTATTACCGGTAATATCTTGTTGGATCCCGTTCAGACCGTTTCTTTGGCTGCGGTATTCGCTCTTCTTTCTGCTACGGTGTTCTCCGATTCGGAGCAGAGGTTCGACGTGATCTCGATAAAGAGGAACTATACGGAATATCCCAAGAGACTTTTGATCAAACATATTCCTTCCTTGATATCGAGAGTTTCGGTAGCCTTTGTCGTCACTGTTGCCGTTAAGATACTTGACGTTTGCGGAGTTTTCGGCGAAACGCCCGCGTATACGCTGCCGATATTTATATGTCTGCTTCTTACCATGTGCACAGAAGTTCTTATAATCAATCTTAAGCATACGAAAAAGGGTGAGGGAAGAAGCTATTGTTGGTTGAAGGTAGTAATTGCCTACGCGATACTTTTGGGAATATGCGCACTTTCTACGCAGCTGCCATTTGCTACGGAGCTTTATAAGAACGGATTCGGTTTGTTTGAGTATTTGATTATACCGGGATATCTCGCTGTTTACGGAATTGCGCTTCTCGTAGCTTATCTTATCGGAAAAAGGCGGGAATAATACCGCGCACATAGCATATATTTGTAATGATAATTAATTATAAAGGGCTGTCGCCGTAGGTGGCAGCCTTTTGAACTATGGAGGTGTTATTTATGAAAAGAATAAGCACTGCTTGCCTTCGTGAGCTCGAGGTCATCAATCTTTGCGGAGGAGAAAAGCTCGGATATCCATGTGATTTTGAGATCGATCTTGACTCTGGAAGGATAGTCTCGTTTACTGTGCGTGACGGAGGAGGATTGCCTTTTTGGTCAAAATGCGAGGAGTATACTATACCGTGGTGCAATATTGAATGTATCGGAGAAGACGCGATCCTTGTGAAAATACCCCAATCGGATCTGACAAACTACACGTGCAACGGGAAAAACGGTAAAAAAGGCAAAAGGTTCAAATGAGAATGTAAATATTTTGTAAACAAATACACTAACTGTTGAAAATCAAAAAGTAATATGTTATAATCTATAACGCTGTGCTGAGCGCAGTAAAAATAAATCACACACACAGTACCACGTCTGCGGTGTCGGTGTCTCCTTTATAATCCTTGTAAAATAAGGGGATTGCACCGCCAAAGCTACTGTGGTGGAAAAACCGAAGGAGGACATTACAATGTCTGTTATTTCTATCAAGCAGTTGCTTGAAGCAGGTGTTCATTTCGGACACCACACGAGAAGATGGAATCCTAAGATGCAGGAATACATCTTTACCGAAAGAAACGGCATCTACATCATCGACCTTCAGAAGACCGTTAAGAAGTTTGAAGAAGCTTACATGTTCGTTCGTGAGCTTTCCGCAAACGGCGGCAACGTACTCTTCGTAGGTACCAAGAAGCAGGCGGCAGAGGCTATCAAGGAAGAAGCTCTTCGTTGCGGACAGTACTACGTTAACGTTCGTTGGCCCGGCGGTATGATGACCAACTTCAAGACCATCAAGAGAAGCATCGCTCGTCTCAACGCTCTTAACAAGATGGCTGAAGACGGCACCTTTGAGATGCTCCCCAAGAAGGAAGTTGCTAAGCTCCAGAAAGAGATCTTCGACCTCGAGAAGAACCTCGGCGGTATCAAGACCATGGAACAGCTTCCCGATGCGATCTTTATCGTTGACCCCCGCAAGGAAAGAAACGCAGTTCTCGAGGCTAAGAAGCTCGGTATCCCCGTAATCGCTATCGTTGATACCAACTGTGACCCCGACGACGCTGACTACGTTATCCCCGGTAACGACGACGCTATCCGCGCTATCAAGCTTATCTCTTCCGTAATTGCAGACGCAGTTATCGAGGGCAAGCAGGGCGAGCAGACCGTTGAGGCTGCTGAGGAAAAGGCAGAGGTTGAGGCTGAAGAGGAAGCAGAGGCTTAATCTGAGCTGAAATCACAGCGGTTGCTAAGAAAACTTATCAACCGCTTTATTTTAAGAAAAATTTCGTAAAATATAGAAAGGAATTTCCAAAATGGCTACTATTACAGCAAAAGACGTTGCTGCTCTCAGAGCAAAGACCGGTATTGGTATGATGGAGTGCAAGAAGGCACTCGTTGAGGCAAACGGTGATATGGACGCTGCTATCAAGCTTCTTCGTGAGAAGGGTGAGCTTAAGGCAGAGACCAAGATGGCAACCAGAATCGCAGCAGACGGTATCGTAGACGTACTTGCAGAGAACGGCAAGACCGCAATCGTTGAGGTTAACACCGAGACCGACTTCGTTGCAAAGAACGAGAAGTTCAAGGATTTCGTTAAGAACCTTCTTAAGAGCATTATCGCTAACAACCCCGCAGACGTTGAGGCACTTCTCGCTTCCGACTACGAGGGCGTTACCGTTGACGCAAAGCTCAAGGAGCTTATATTCCAGATCGGTGAGAAGATCACCATCCGCCGTTTCGCAGTAGTTGAGGGCGTAACCAGCACCTACATTCACGGTATGGGCTCTATCGGTGTTATCGTTAAGTTCGACACCGACTGTGCAGACAACGAGGGATTTGCAGAGTTCGCAAAGAACATCGCTCTTCAGGTTGGCGCATATCCCACTCCTTACCTCGACAGAAATGCTGTTCCCGCAGACGTTATCGAGAACGAGAAGAACATCATCAAGGCTCAGCTTGCTAACGATCCCAAGATGGCAAACAAGCCCGAGAAGGTTCTCGACGGTATCGTAATGGGTAAGCTTGGCAAGTTCTACGAGAACAACTGCCTCGTTGATATGGAGTACGTTAAGGCTGAAGATCACGAGACCGTTGCTAAGTACGTTGCTAACACCGCTAAGGCTATGGGCGGTAAGATCGCTATCGCATCCTTCGTTCGTTTCGAGAAGGGTGAGGGTATCGAAAAGAAGCAGGAAGACTACGCAGCAGAGATCGCTAAGCTCTCCGGTGTTAAGCAGTAATTTCCGATTTAAACAAATATTTGAAGGTCTGCATTTTTGCAGACCTTCTTTTTTATTGAAATTTTCTTATATTTCTTGCAATTTAGGTTTTGTTATGTTATAATTCAAATAGCAAAACTTGTTTGATTCGGAGGTTTTTATGACTCACGATAAATTAACTGATTTGTTTGAGAATCCTACAGTATATTATAAGGGAAAGCCATTCTGGTCTTGGAATGGAGAGCTTGAGAGAGAAGAGCTTATAAGGCAGACCTCGGTTATGAAAGAAATGGGCTTTGGCGGCCATTTTATGCATTCAAGAGCAGGACTTATAACAGAGTATCTCGGCGAGGAGTGGTTTGACCATATAAACGCCGTAGCCGACGAAAGTGAAAAGCTTGGAATCGAGGCATGGCTATACGACGAGGACAGATACCCCTCGGGAAGCTCGGGAGGAATTACAACCAAGGATCCCAAATACCGTTGTAAGTCAATAACCAACCACGAGATGTGGCCAAAATATTTTTCTTGGTCGCAGGGGATTTTTATTGCTTTCGTTGCAAAGATCGATGGTAATAATCTGTGGGGATACAGACGTATTTTTGAAAATGACGATATCGATGCCGTTATAAGTGAGGAAGAAAAGAAATATTCCGACAAAAGCGGTGATTGGAAGGTGCTCTTTTATAATAAAGGTCCATATCCCGATCATCCAAATTTCAATAACGGTTCGCCTCTTGATACCATAAGCCGCGAGGCGGTGGCAAAATTTATCGAGGATACCCACGAAAGATACAGAGAGAAATGCGGAGACAGACTCGGCAGGTCGATCAAGGGGATTTTTACCGACGAGCCTCGCCGCTTTGACTCTATCCACTTTGATTTCTCTAACGAGAGAGAGAGATTTGCCTCTACCTGCTGGACGGAGGAGCTTGAGGAGCAGTTCGTTTCGAGATACGGCTACAGCTTCCACGAGCATATTCCCGAGCTTTTCTATTGGTTTAACGGTGAAAAGGTAGCCCCCATAAAGCTCCACTATTTCAACCTTACCTGCGACCTTTTCTGCGAGAATTACGCGGGACAGATACAGAATTGGTGCCACGAAAATAATATGATCTTTACGGGACACGGTCTTGAAGAAGAATCCCTCAAAGCGCAGATTATTTGTATGGGTTCGATAATGCGCCTCTACGAGTATATGGATTGGCCCGGAATGGACGAGCTGACCGAAACCGAGCGCAAATATTGGGTGCCGAAGCAGCTTTCAAGCGTGGTGCGTCAGCTTGGCAAAGAAAGAATGCTCTCCGAGCTTTACGGTTGTACAGGCTGGCAGTTCAATTTCCGTTCCCATAAGACGGTGGGCGATTGGCAGGCGCTTTTCGGCGTCAACTTCCGCTGTCAGCACCTTTCGTGGTACACCATGGAAGGTCAGGCAAAGCGAGATTACCCCGCGTCAATATTACATCAGTCGCCCTGGTATAAGCATTATTCCAAGGTAGAGGACTATTTCAACCGATTCAACGTCTATAATCTCCACGGCAGACCCGCCTGCGATACTTTGGTGTTGAATCCCATCGAGTCTATGTTCTGTCAACTTCATATAGGCTGGCACGACTGGAATAAGCAGGAGATAGCCTCTCCCGAATGCGCGGAAATAGAGAAACGCTATCGTGAGACCTTCTTTATGCTGCTTAACAATCATATCGATTTCGACTGGGGCGAGGAAGTAATAATGGCTCGCCATTATTCCCTCGGACGCGACGAAAAGGGAAATGCGCTTCTTAATATCGGTAAAATGTCTTATCGCGTGGTAGTGGTCTCGAATATGACAACTATTCGCCCCACTACCGTAAAGATGCTCCGAGAATTTATGGATATGGGCGGTAAGGTTATAATTATGGGCGACGAGCCTAAGTATATCGACGCTATCCCGTATGAGGGCGAGTTCGTCCTCTCAAATGGCGCGACCTACATCCCTTATGAAGAAAGTGCACTTGTTAAAGCTATCAGATCTTGTTCTGACGAATACGTTTCGGTAGTTAACGGCGAAAACATCCCGATTGCGGAGGTTTTAGTTCAGGCAAAGCATGACTTTGACGGCGGTGATGCCTTAGTGGTGCTCAATTCCGACCTTGAAAACGCTAAAAAAGGCATTAAGATCAAATTTAAGACCGAAAATCACCGTTTCGTTGAGCTCTGGGATTTTGAATCGGGCGAGAGATACAACGTTAATAACGGAGTTGCCTTTAACGACGGATATACCGAAATTTATGCCGACCTTTTGGCAGGTGAGACCAAGTGCTTCGTGTTAAAGTCAGAAATAGACGAAAGTGTTGATGACGAGCCTTGCTTTGATGAGATTTCCTCGCTTTCTGTGGAAGAGACTCTTGACGTTACCTTACACGAGCCAAACGTCTGCGTTCTTGACTTTGCAAAATGGCGCTGGGAGGACGGCGAGTGGAGCGATGAAACCAAAGAAATTCTGAAAATTGACGGAGAAATCAGAAGCGAACTCAAGATAATGCACCGTTGTGAGGCGATGCTTCAGCCTTGGTATATCAAAAAATACGGTATGGATACCGAGTTCAAGAATATTGAGATTAAGTTTGAATTCAACGTCGAGAATATGCCCGAGGGAGATATTATCCTCGTCGGTGAGCGCCCCGAGTTTAAGGAGTATTATATAAACGGCGTCAAGCTGGAATGTCCCGACGGCAAGGACTTCTGGATAGATATTGCCTTCAAAAAGCTGCCCATACCCAAGGAAGCTCTGAGGCTTGGCAAAAACGAGATTACCGTCAAAACACTCTATAAATGGTCAACGCATCTTGAATCGGTATATCTGATAGGTGATTTTGCCGTTAGCGCAGGACTTAAATGCTCGTCTGTAGGCGGCAAGATGCCTCAAAAGCTCTCAATGACGAATTATGCCGCGCAAGGCTTGCCATTCTATTCTGGTAACGTTACCTTCAAGTTGCCTTACGAAAAGTATAAGGAATATGCTGACATTGAAGAGGGTGAAAGACTTTATCTTTCCGCAAAATTCTTCGGCGCGGCAGTAAGAGTTTGCGACGGAGCGGAACTTGATGAAATTATAGCATGGGAGCCTTACGAGATAGAGGTTACCGAGGCAGTGAAGGCAAAACGCGATCTTGAAGTTACGGTTCTCGGTACGAGAAAGAATACCTTTGGTCCTCTCCATACCAAGGAGTGCGTCGTCCACCGTTGCGGACACGGAAGCTTTACAACTACGGGCGACGATTGGGTCGATGAATACAATCTGATCGAGGACGGTCTCCGAGAGATAAGGTTTACCGTAAAAAAATAAATTTATGGGTTGTTTACCCGTTTGGAGCAAACAATGAACGCAAAGGATTATATGAAAAAAGCCCTCTGCGAGGCAGAAACTGCCGCCGCAGAAGGAGAAGTGCCCGTAGGCGCGGTGATAGTCAAGGACGGCGAGATAATCGCTTCAGCGAGAAATAACCGCGAAGCAACTGGCGACGCCACAGGGCATGCGGAGCTTCTTGCAATAAGGGAAGCCTGCCGCGTCCTCGGCGGCTGGCATCTTGATGATTGCGAGCTTTACGTTACCCTTGAGCCTTGCCCCATGTGTATGGGCGCGATCATAAATTCGCGTATGGGCAAGGTGATATACGGAGCAAAGGATGCCAAGGCGGGCGCTTGCGGCAGTGTTCTCGATATGCGCTCATATCCGCTTAATCATAAGCCAATCGTTGTTGGCGGTGTTATGAAGGAAAAATCAGCGGAAATCTTGTCGGATTTCTTTGCGAAAAAGCGCTAACAGAAAACGAGTAGAAGAAATCTTCTGCTCGTTTTTATGTTTTACTTAATTAATCTGTAAAATCAACAAATTTTCTTGCATCTAATCCACTCATAAATGCAGGGAAGCACCGTTATCTTAAACGGTGCTTTCCGGAATTTTATCTGAAATTATGCTTTAAGTCTTGCTTCAAGAGCTGCAAGTTCATCGTACATGGTCTGGGGAACTCTGTCACCAACCTGAGCGTAGAATGCCTTGATGTTCTCAACGTCCTCAAGCCAAGAAGCCTTATCAACGGTAAGAAGCTCCTTGATGGTGTCGAGAGTAACGTCAGCGAGACCTTCAATGCAGATATCCTCAGCCTTGGGAACGTATCCGATAGGAGTAATGTCTGCATCTACCTTACCTTCGCAGCGAGCGAGGATCCACATAAGAACTCTCATGTTGTCACCGAAGCCGGGCCAGATGAAGTTGCCTTCGTCGTCTGTGCGGAACCAGTTAACGTGGAATATCTTGGGAGCGTGGGGAATGGTGGTACCCATCTTGAGCCAATGTGCCCAGTAGTCACCCATATCGTAGCCTACGAAGGGTCTCATAGCCATAGGATCGCGACGAACTACGCCGACAGCACCTGCCGCAGCAGCGGTTGTCTCACTTGCCATAATAGAACCAACGAATGCGCCGTTCTGCCAAGAGGTGGACTGGTAAACCAGAGGAGCGGTCTTCGCGCGTCTGCCGCCGAATACGATAGCGGAGATGGGAACGCCTGCGGGATTAGCAAACTCCTTGGAGATGCAAGGACAGTTGATAGCCTTTGCGGTGAAACGGGAGTTGGGATGAGCGCCGCAGGTGGACTTATCCTTCTTGTCGAACTTGGTGCAATCCCAAGGATTGCCCTTCCAGTCGATAGCGTTGCCGGGCTTAGGAGGATTCTTATCAAGACCTTCCCACCAAACGGTGTTCTCAGCGGTGTTGTGAACGACGTTGGTGAAGATGGTGTCCTTCATAGTGGTGTAGAGAGCGTTGGGGTTGGAGTTAAGGTTAGTACCGGGAGCAACACCGAAGAATCCGTTCTCGGGGTTAACCGCCCAAAGTCTGCCGTCCTCTCCAACACGGAGCCAAGCGATATCGTCACCTACGCACCATACCTTGTAGCCCTGCTTGGAGTAGAACTCGGGGGGAATAAGCATAGCGAGGTTGGTCTTACCGCAAGCGGAGGGGAATGCGGCGCAAACGTACTTGGTCTCGCCGTCGGGATACTCAACACCGAGGATGAGCATATGCTCAGCCATCCAGCCCTCTTTACGTCCGAGGAAGGATGCGATTCTGAGCGCGAAGCACTTCTTACCGAGAAGAACGTTTCCGCCGTAACCGGAGTTAACGCTCCAGATGGTGTTTTCCTCGGGGAAGTGAACGATGTATCTGTTCTCCTCGTCGATATCAGCGCGAGCGTGAAGACCTTTGATGTAGTCTGCGCTGTTGCCGAGAGCCTCAAGAACGTCGTAACCTACGCGGGTCATAATAAGCATATTAAGAACGACGTAGATAGAGTCGGTAAGCTCGATACCGTACTTAGCGAAGGGAGAGCCGACTACGCTCATGGAATAGGGAATAACGTACATGGTACGACCCTTCATGCTTCCTGCGTAGAGCTTGGAGAGCTTTTCCTTGCATTCGGTGGGATCCATCCAGTTGTTGATGTTACCTGCATCCTCCTTCTTGGAAGTGCAGATGAAGGTTCTGCCCTCAACTCTAGCAACGTCGTTAACGGCGGTGCGATGGAGGTAACAGCCGGGAAGCTTTTCCTGATTGAGCTTGATCATTTCGCCGGTAGAGCAAGCCTCGGCTCTGAGCGCCTCTGCCTGTTCCTCGCTGCCGTCGATCCAAACGATCTTATCGGGGCAGGTCATCGCAGCCATGTCGTTGATCCAATCAAGAACGAACTTGTTGTTGGTAGGTGTCATGTTTTTTCTCCTTATATTATTATTGAAATTTTAATTACGAATTTTGTCGAACTTAAAGATTCCCTTCGTTCGCCATTATACATTTTACTATATTTTTTGCAAGTTTGCAATACATATTTTCAAAAGTTTCAAATTGTTAATATTTTCTTTTATCATAAGGCAAATTCAAATATAAACCGAATAAGCGGAGCAAAAAAATTCACAAATTGTTCTTTAAACGTTCCATTATGATTTGATAAAATATGATACAATACATTTGTACTAAAATTAAGATCCCGTAAGTGAGGTAAATTTATGGAAAAGCTCAAGCCAAAGGAAAAAAAAGTATACGATTACATAGTAAGATCTGTAAGAGATAAAGGTTTTGCTCCAAGCGTCAGAGATATTATGAACGATCTCGGCTATAAGAGTACGTCAACGGTGCATATGTATCTCAACAGACTTGATATGCTTGGATATATACGCAAAGAGGACGGAAAGAGCCGTGCTATCCGTATTGCAAACGACGATATGCCTTCCGTTACCGCCGTTCCCGTTCTCGGAACCGTAACTGCGGGTCAGCCTATTCTTGCGGAAGAGAATTTTGAGGGATATATAGGTTACGTGGGACGTGTCGGCGGCGAGGAAATGTTTGCTCTTAAGGTCAAGGGCGAGAGTATGATCGAAGTTGGAATCCTCGACGGTGATATGATAATCGCAGAAAAGACCTGCTATGCCGAAAACGGAGAGATCGTGGTAGCCCTTATCGAAAATGAGGCGACAGTAAAGAGATTTTTCAGAGAAAACGGTCATTACCGCCTTCAGCCCGAAAACAGCACGATGGAACCCATAATAGTCGACGAGGTGCTTATCCTCGGCAGAGTACTTGCAATTCAAAGAAGCTACGCTTAAACTTGGAGAATAGGTTTTGGAAAAGCTGAAGTTATTTCTGACGGAATTTAAAACGTCTGTTAAAAGCGTCTTGCTGAATTTTAAGGAATTCACAGCCATTTATATTGCTATAATTGTAGTCCAGCTCCTTTTAGGTGTCTGGACTATGTCTGCTTACACTAACACTCTTTCAAACGATGCGCTTTTTAAAGATGCGTACGGTTATGACGTTTATATAACCGATGCAAAAACTCCGATGAACGATCTTTACGGTATATGCAAGGCAAACGGAGCTTTGGTTGCGGATTGTGGTATGGTCGACGGTAAGATAGGCGTTTCGGTGCAAAACGGAAAGCTTGACGAGTTTCAAGCCAAGGTGCTTTCAAGAAATCAAGCCGAATATTACGTAACTCCGTACTATAACTATCATTATTCGGTAAGAGGCGAAACGATCCTGACGATGATACTTATGGGTATAGTGATTTTTGGAATTGCCACGCTGATAATATCGGTAATTCATTCGATCCGCACCAATCATTATAAGTTTCGGTACGGAATATACGTTACCTTTGGCGCCGACCGCAAAACTCTTGCGAGCTTTGCGTCCCGTGAGCTGTTTACGATATGTACCATTACCTTGTTCCCATCTTTTATTATCTCGTATATTCTGAACTTAACGGTTTATCTTGACGTAGGAATACAACCGATAATACGTACCGAAGCCGTACTTCTGTACGTGATCCTTTCCTACGTCACGGTTGCGATCGCCGCAGGTGGGTCAATGGGCAGCTTTTTGTTCAGTTCACCCGTATCGCTTATTTCCACCTCGGATAATTCCAATTTCGTAACTTCGCCGAGAAGGTCCTTTTATATATTTTCAAAAAAGATCCCCTTGCATTATGAGCTTTACTCGGTTTGGAGATTCAGAAAGTATATAGTAAGATTGATCTCGGGTGCCGTTGCTTTTTCGGTCATATTCGTCACTATGATATATTGGGCTAATATGGTCAAGGCTGAAAACGAAGCCCCAAAGGAGGAATATTCCGTCAAATTTGCGGGCGGCGCATATTCGGAAGATGAAAGAGAGCGCGCTTTAGACGAGGCTGTAGAGATAATCGATCATTTTAATTCTCTTGATTCGGTTGACAGTATCGTGTTTGAACAGAGCCGTAATATGAACGTGTTTTACGACCATCTGCTAATTAAAAACGAAAATAATCTGAGCGGAAACGATTATTCGGTCAATTCCACGCAAAAGAGAAGCGAGGGCTATACGAGAGCCACCAACTATTCAAGATACGTCTGTCTTGACGAGATGACTCTAAAAAATTACGAAAAAAACTATGATGTAGAATATCTTGACGGTCTCAACTCCTCAAATCTTACCGAGTCCGACCAATACGTGGTCTTAAGCGAGGGAATGTACGGAGTAAAGAGCTTCGATTTTGCTCCCGGCGACAAAATTCTGATCGCGGAGAAAATAAGCAGCGTTCCGATCCCCGGAACCGCAGACAGACTTGAAAGCCTGAGACAGCAGCTATATAATTTCGGTTTCGAATACAGAGAATACACCGTAGGAGCGGTAATTCACGATAAGGATGCGACCGACAGCATTATCGTCGGAGTTAATGAAAACAACTATTCGCTTTTGACGAAGGATAAAAGGGCAATATCGAATATAAGCGTATATTTGAAAAACGGAACTGACCTTGAAACAGTCGGCAGATTAAAAAATTCAACCGAACAGTTTATGAGCGGGTACGATTTGTGGGAATGTAAGTATACCGACGAAGCCGTTTATTCCTTTGTAGATTATAGGAATCAACTTCCGAGACTTATTACAGTTCTTTCATTCTTAATATTAGTTATATGTCCCGTTATATGGATCTTTTCTCAGGTAATGTTCTTTAAAAAGAGAGAGACCGAGTTCAGAACCCTTGGATATATCGGCATCGGAATGAAAAAGATATTAGGTATTCATTTGGTGTCGGGAGTATTGATATTTATCATAGGATTTATTTTGAATTACGCATTCAGCCGTATAGCTTGCTACATACTGTACAGGCTGATGTCGGTGTATCTGCCCAAGCTCAGCATCGGCGGGCTCAGCGTTTCCTTTGAAAGCTTTGTTCCGTCCTGGGTAATAGTCGTTTGCGCGGCGGTATCCGCATTCTGCGGAATGATCTCGGGCATCATACCTTTCATTTTATATGAAAGAAAGATCAAAAAAGAAGGACAATCGATTAAAAACATCGATATCAATTCGGAGGGATGATCATGAATAAAGGTATAAATAACAGCGGGATCGATTTGAATACGATCGATCCCAACAGAATAATGCTTGAAACCAGAGATCTGGTAAAGCAATATAAGCAATACGACGACGTGATCTATGCGGTAAACAAGGTCAGCCTCAAGGTGCGGGAGGGAGAATTTGTTGCTATCATAGGTTCTTCGGGTTCGGGAAAGAGTACCTTGATAAATCTATGCGCTGGACTCGATAAACCCAATGCGGGTAAGGTAATTATCCGAGGCAATGATATCACTTCAATGAATCCCGACGCGCTTGCCCGTTATCGCGGCAATAATATCGGAATAGTTTTTCAAAAGCATAATCTTATTCCTCAGTTCACCGCCTATGAGAACATCCTTGTTCCTACGATGATGTGTAAAAGATCTGGACTTTCCTATGATGAGCACTTTAAGAAGCTTATAACCCTTCTCGGACTCTCCGACAGATTAAATCACCTTCCCAGTGAGCTTTCGGGAGGTCAGCAGCAAAGAGTAGCGATCGCACGTGCGCTTATCAATATGCCGCAAATACTTTTTGCAGACGAACCGACGGGAAATCTTGACCGAAAGAATGCCGACGAGGTTTTGGAGCTTCTGCTTGAAGCGAGAAGAAGCATCGGAATGACCCTCGTAATGGTAACTCACGATTTGAAGATAGCAAAAAGAGCAGATACGGTCTATACTATGGATAACGGAATTTTGCTCTCGCGCAAAGTTAATTTTGATGAGGAAATATAAATATGAATGAGAATATTTTTGCGGGACTTCAGAAGCTCACGCTTCTTGACTATCCGGGTAAGGTAGCCTGCACGCTTTTTACTCGCGGTTGTAACTTCCGTTGTCCTTTCTGCCATAATGCGTCTTTGGTTATCAGAGCAGAGGAGCAACAAACCTATAAAAATGAAGAAGTATTAGCTTTTTTAAGAAAAAGACAGGGTGTTCTGGACGGTGTGGCTATTACCGGAGGCGAGCCTACTCTTATGAGCGGACTTTATGATTTTATAAAGGAAGTAAAAGAGATGGACTACGCTCTCAAACTCGATACCAACGGAACTCGCCCCGACGTACTCAAACGACTTGTGAATGACGGTCTCGTTGATTACGTGGCCATGGACATAAAAAATTCTCCCGAAAAGTATGCCTATACTTGCGGTTTGCCTAAAAGTTACGATCTCTCTAAAATAGAGGAGAGTATGAATTTCTTAATGGAAGGAAAAGTTGATTTTGAGTTCAGAACAACGGTAGCCAAACCCTTCCATTCATCAGAAGATTTTCAAAAGATCGGAGAATGGCTCAAGGGTAACGAAAAGTACTTTTTACAGCAATTCAAGGACTCAGGGGACATAATCGGACAGGAAATTTCTTCCTTTAATGAGAAAGAAATGGAAGAGTTTTTGAACATATTATTACCATTTGTGCCAAACGCACAATTACGGGGAGTATAAATCATTTATTATGCCGAAATTTGTAGAAAAACACAATATCTTGTGTTACCCTCTTGACAAACACCACTAAATATAGTATAATGCTAATGCGGCGCGGATGGCTGTCCGCGCCCTCTTTATGCCAATTTTCGTGAAAATCCATATGGCAAAAGGGAAATCAAGGTAATCAAATTTCAAAAATACAATCAAAAAAAGGAGAACGAAATGTACAGCGTACAAAAGAGAGACGGAAAAATCGTTGAATTCAATTTAAGCAAGATCTCTGATGCTATCAGAATGGCTTTCGAAGCCCAGGAAAAGCAGTTTAACCAGAACATAATCGACTTCTTGGCACTCAAGGTCACAGCAGAGTTTGAACCCAAGATCAAGGACGGTCTTATCGCAGTTGAGGAGATCCAGGACTGCGTTGAGTCGGTTCTCGTTCAGGCAGGCTACGCAGACGTTGCAAAGGCATACATCCTTTATCGCCGCCAGAGAGAGAAGCTCAGAAACGTACAGAACACCGCGCTTGACTATAAGGATACCGTTGATAAGTATCTTCAGGCGCTCGACTGGAGAGTTAAGGAGAACTCTACCGTTACCTACTCTGTAGGTGGTCTTATCCTTTCCAACTCGGGTGCAATCACCGCTAACTATTGGCTCAGTGAGGTTTACGACGACGAGATCGCAAACGCTCACAGAAACGTTGATATTCACATTCACGACCTTTCCATGCTCACGGGCTACTGCGCAGGTTGGTCGTTAAAGCAGCTCATTCAGGAGGGTCTCGGCGGTGTAACGGGTAAGATCACCTCCGCGCCCGCAAGCCATCTTTCCACCCTCTGCAACCAGATGGTAAACTTCCTCGGAATCATGCAGAACGAGTGGGCAGGCGCTCAGGCTTTCTCCTCCTTTGATACGTACCTCGCTCCTTTCGTAAAGATTGATAACCTTTCTTACAAAGAAGTTAAGCAGTGCATCCAGTCCTTCATTTACGGTGTTAATACTCCTTCCCGTTGGGGTACTCAGTCTCCCTTTACCAACATCACTCTCGACTGGACCGTTCCTAACGACTTGGCAGAGCTTAATTGTATCGTTGGCGGTAAGGAAGTTGACTTCAAGTACAAGGATTGTAAAAAGGAAATGGACATGGTCAACAAGGCGTTCATCGAGATCATGATCGAGGGCGACGCAAACGGCCGTGGATTCCAGTATCCTATTCCTACTTACTCCATCACCCGTGACTTCGACTGGTCCGAGACCGAGAACAATAAGCTTCTCTTCGAGATGACCGCAAAGTACGGTACTCCTTACTTCTCCAACTACATCAACTCCGATATGGAGCCCTCGGACGTTCGTTCCATGTGCTGCCGTCTCCGTCTTGACCTCAGAGAGCTTCGTAAGAAGTCCGGCGGATTCTTCGGTTCGGGTGAGTCCACCGGTTCCGTAGGCGTTGTTACCATCAATATGCCCAGAATCGCTTACCTTGCCGAGAACGAGGAAGACTTCTACAAGAGACTGGATAAGCTTATGGACATCGCGGCTCGCTCCCTCAAGACCAAGAGAACCGTTATTACCAAGCTTCTCGACGAGGGTCTGTATCCTTATACCAAGAGATACCTCGGTACCTTCAACAACCACTTCTCGACCATCGGTCTCGTTGGTATGAACGAGGTAGGTCTTAACGCTAAGTGGCTCAGAGCCGATATGACTCATAAGGAAACACAGGAATTCTCCAAGGACGTTCTCAACCATATGAGAGAGAGACTTTCCGACTATCAGGAGATGTACGGCGACCTCTACAACCTCGAGGCAACTCCCGCTGAGTCCACCTCTTACCGCTTCGCTAAGCATGACAGAAAGAGATGGCCCGACATCATCACCGCTACCGACAACGCAAAGGCTCCTTACTACACCAACTCCAGCCACCTTCCCGTTGGCTATACCGAGGATATCTTCGACGCTCTCGGCATTCAGGACGAGCTCCAGACCCTCTATACCTCGGGTACCGTATTCCACGCCTTCCTTGGCGAGAAGCTTCCCACCTGGAAGAGCGCGGCTAATCTCGTTCGCAAGATCGCAGAGAATTACAAGCTTCCTTACTACACCATGTCTCCCACCTACTCCATCTGTACCGAGCACGGCTACATCAACGGTGAAGAGTACACCTGTCCCAAGTGCGGCAAAAAGACCGAGGTCTACAGCCGTATCACGGGTTACTACCGTCCCGTTCAGAACTGGAATGACGGTAAGAGCCAGGAGTTCAAGGAGAGAAGAAACTATAATATCGAGCGCTCCACTCAGCTTCACCCCGAGATCAACGTCGGAGCTGACAGCGTAAGAACAATCAGCATCATTCCCGAGCCAGTTGTAGAGGAAGAGTGCGTATGCGAGAGCGTTGCAGGCAAGAAGGTACTTCTTTTCGCAACCAAGACCTGCCCCAACTGTAAGATCGCGGCAGAGTTCCTTGACAAGGCGGGCGTTGAGTTTGAAAAGCTTTACGCTGACGAGCATCTTGACCTCGTTGCAGAGTACGGCATCAAGCAGGCTCCTACCCTCGTCGTTGTAGAGGACGGACTTGAGATCGCTAAGGCAGCTAATCTCTCCAATATCAAGAAGTTTATTGAGGAAACCTTGAAATAATTGACGATATAGCGAAAGGGGAACCTCTCACTTGTGCGGTTCCCCTATTTTAAAAGCTATAAAGGCTTTTGAAACCGAAATTAATTCCGATTTAAAGAAAGGAATTTAAGAAAATGTATGATTTGATAGTTGTCGGCGCGGGTCCCGCGGGACTTACCGCCGCAATATATGCTCGACGCGCGGATAAAAGCGTTCTCGTTCTCGACAAGGGTACGTTCGGCGGTCAGATGACCTTTTCCCCCAAGATTGAAAACTACCCCGGATATAACCAGATAAGCGGTAACGAGCTTGCTGAAAAAATGGTCTCTCAAGCTATTGAAATGGGTGCAGAGATCGATATGGCAGAGGTTACGGGCATAGAAAAAGAAGGAAGCGTATTTTGCGTTTACGCAGGCGACGATATCTATATGTCCAAAACCGTAATTCTTGCTACTGGCGCGCGCCACCGACTTCTCGGTATCGACAGAGAAGAGGACTTTATAGGTGAAGGCATCTCTTTCTGCGCAGTTTGTGACGGAGCTTTTTACGCAGGTAAGACCGTTGCGGTCATAGGCGGCGGAAATTCCGCGCTTCAGGAAGCGATCATGCTCTCCGACGGATGCGAAAAGGTATACGTCGTTCAGAATCTGGATTTCCTTACGGGCGAGGAAAAGCTTGCGGAAATTCTCAAAAAGAGAAAGAACGTTGAAATAATCTACGGTTGTACCGTTGAAGCCATTCACGGAAACGACGTTTTCGGCGGCATCGTTATAAAGAACACCGCTACCGGTGAAAAAACCAGACTTGACCTTGACGGAATGTTCGTTGCTATCGGTCAGGTACCCGAAAACGAGGCTTATAAAAATCTTGTTTCACTTTCCGACAGAGGCTACGTAGTCTCCGACGAGAATTGCTTCACCACTACGGATGGACTTTTCGTAGCAGGGGATTGCAGAACTAAAAATATAAGACAAATATCCACAGCTTGCGGAGACGGCGCGACCGCCGCCCTTGCCGCTTGCAGATATTTGGATTAATAAATGGGGGAAGTTTCGTTGAAGCTTCCCCATTTATATAGCAAAAATTTTTATAAATCTATTGATTTATATATCGTTTTATGGTAGAATATCATTGGCAAATAATGCATTTATATAAATATTTTGAAGAAAGGAAAAAGTATGTTAGAAATAAAGAATCTTAACTATACCGTAACCGATCCCGACACGGGAAAGGAAACGAAAATTATAGATAATATAAGTCTGACTATAAACGACCGTTTCGTGGCTGTAACAGGACCCAACGGCGGTGGAAAATCAACCCTCGCAAAGCTTATCGCGGGTATCTATATTCCCGATTCGGGCGAAATTCTGCTTGACGGCGTTGATATCACCAAAATGACCATCACAGAGAGAGCAAAGGCAGGCATCAGTTTTGCCTTCCAGCAGCCTGTAAGATTCAAGGGCATTACCGTCAAGGATCTTATTTCCCTTGCGGCAGGCAACAAAATTTCGGTTGCAGAAGCATGCAAATACCTCTCCGAGGTAGGTCTTTGCGCTAAAGAGTACGTAAACAGAGAAGTAAATGAGTCGCTTTCGGGAGGCGAGCTTAAGAGAATCGAGATCGCTATGATAAACGCGCGCGGCACGAAGTTTTCTATCTTCGACGAGCCCGAGGCGGGAATCGACCTCTGGAGCTTCAATAATCTTATCAAGGTTTTTGAAAAGATGCACGAAAGAACCCACGGCTGTATTATGATAATCTCTCATCAGGAGAGAATACTTGATATTGCCGACAAGATCGTTGTTGTTGCCGACGGCAAGGTTGCCGCATACGGCGCGAAAAACGATATTCTGCCCGACCTCCTTTCAGCACAGGCAGGCTGCAAATTTACTCAGGGAGGTGAAGAATAATGGCAGAGAAGAAGCTTGACAGTATGAGACTCAATATGCTCCGCGAGGTCGCAGACCTTGAGGGTGTGCCCACGGGAGCCTATTCTATCCGTGTCGACGGCGATACCTTCGATAAAAAATCCTCCGAAAACATTATAATCGAAAAAAAGACGGACAAGCCGGGGATAGATATCTATATCAAGGCGGCAGGCAAGAGAGAAAGCGTTCACATTCCCGTTATTCTTGCCGAAAGCGGTCTTCGTGAGGTCGTATACAACGATTTCCATATCGAAGACGGCGCAGATGTGCTCATTATCGCAGGCTGCGGTATCCACAATTGCGGTGTTCAGGACAGCGAGCACAGCGGCATCCATAGCTTTTACGTCGGTAAGAACGCAAAGGTAAAATACGTCGAAAAACACTACGGAGAGGGCGATGGAAACGGAAGAAACGTTATGAATCCTCACACTGTGGTCGAGCTTGCCGAGGGAGCTTATATGGAAATGGAGACTACGCAGATAAAGGGCGTTGACTCCACCAAGAGAAAGACCGAGGCGATTCTCGAAAGCAAGTCGACCCTTATCGTCCATGAAAAGATAATGACCCATGGCTCACAGTTTGCAGAGACCGAATTTGTGGTCGACCTTCGTGGAGATGATTGCGGAACACACGTAGTTTCCCGTTCGGTTGCAAAAGATAACTCACGCCAGCTCTTCATTTCCGACGTTGTCGGTAATGCAAAATGCTCGGGACATACCGAGTGCGATGCTATTATAATGGACAATGCAAGCGTCGTAGCAGTCCCCAAGATCGTTGCGAATAACACCGAAGCTTCACTTATTCACGAGGCGGCGATCGGTAAGATAGCGGGTGAACAGCTTATAAAGCTTATGACCCTCGGACTTGACGAAAAGCAGGCAGAGGAAGAGATCATCAACGGATTTTTGAAGTAAGGCGAGGAAATAACGATGAAAATAACCGAAAATCCCGATAAAGAGCTTGTTGCCATCGTCAAAGAAGGACTAAAAAGGCGCGGAGGATTCTGCCCTTGTCGGCGCGAGGACAAAGAAGAGTACAGATGTATGTGCGAGGAATTCAAAGCACAGATAAAGGATCCCGATTTTGAAGGATATTGCCACTGTATGCTTTACTACAAAAGTAAATGAGGTAAACCGAAATGATAATTGAAATTACCAACTCGAATTTCGAAGAAAAAGTAATAAAGAGTGAGAAACCCGTGCTTCTTGATTTCTGGGCAGAATGGTGCGGACCTTGCCGTATGCTGGCTCCTTCCATCGATGCGATCGCATCGGAAAGAGAAGATATAATCGTCGGAAAGATCAACGTAGACGACGAAGGTCAGCTTGCAACGGTATTTGGGATCGACAGTATTCCCACGCTCGTAATTGTCAAGAATGGCGAGGTAGCCGGAAAACTGATTGGATATAATTCCAAAACAATAGTAAACGGATTTATTGACAAAACGATATAATTTTATAAGGGGTTGGCTCAGTTATGAGCCAGCCCCTTGTTTTTTTATAGATTGTTCTTTATAAGCTCGTTGACCGCGTTTCTGACGGCGAGCATTTGCTCGGAGGAGCGCGCACACCTGTCAAAAGATATCTCGCCTCCAAACGCCGTCTCAATTGCCTCTAAAACTCGTTCCTTGCCGCAAAGTGACTCAGCAAGGCTCATTGCCCGCATATCCTGCAAAGCGTCGTAAAAAACGGTTATACGCAGTGATTCGAGGGCGTCCCCGTCCGCTGAAGGGTATACCGAGAAGGTGTCTCCCGCAGGAACCCAACCGTCACCGCAAAGGTCAGTATAAGGATTGATCGCGTCGTAGGAGCCTTGATTGTTATAGAAATTATAGCCCCAATGTAAGAATCCTACTATATTGAACTTATACATCTGCATACCGATAGAACGGTTACGGTAGGAGGGCATTGCAAGAAATCTGTTTGAAACGTCCTTCCATTGACTGCTGCAATAATATGTCCAAAGTCCGTCAATATCAGCTTCAAGGAAGTGTTTTATGTGGTCGTTGGAGGGAATAGGTGTTTTTACCAAACCTTGACTGTAAAATTCAAAATTTGAAAGCGCGTCCATAATAGTGTATCCTTCCAAAAGATCGGCAACAGTTGCTTTTGCCGCGCTGTAGGATTGTAGGTGTTCTTCGGAAGGCTCGTCTGAAATATGGAAATAACACCTTCCGTCATCTCCTCTTGCCTTCATGTAATCGAGCAATTCGATTATAAACCGACGGAGAAAACGGGTGTATTCGGGATCAGTAGAATCTGTCTCCCATCCGAATATCTTTTTGTATTCACCGTCGACAGTTGCCATTACCTTCGGCGCGTGTTTTGCACCCCATTGCGTGAAAAAGTGCGATATTTCAAGATATTTGATTCCTACTCGGTCGCACATATCTATCCATCGGTCAAGCAATGAAAAATCAAAAACGTACTCACCGTTTTCAAGTGAGATACCGACTAATTGTGTGGTAAGACGTTCACCGCCAACGTAAGTGTCCAGCGAAGGAGTAAAAACGGGAGTCAAAAGCATATTTATACCGTTTGAAACCGCCGTTTTGGCGAAGTTTTCGATTATTTCCCAATGTCTTTCGCTCCAGACGTCAATGCCGTAGTAATTTGCAAGGCAATCGGTGTAAAACCACTCGGTAAATTTAAGCTTTTGTTCGGGCAGAGCCGCGTCGATAAGATCGATCACTATATCTTCACTCGAAACGGTTTCTGCGTTATTAAATACGGAAACGTTCAGCTTGTGTTCACTCGCAAGGACGTTTTGGGCATAGCGCAAGTCAATCTCTATCCAGAAAGCCGAAAGAATTCCTTTTACGACGGGGAGCGTATTCTCGTAGCGCAGAGGAAGCAGGAGGTCAGGATAAAGTCCGGGTGTGCAACGGAGATAGTTGTCATTTTCAACGCAGGGAATTGCGGGCATCGTTACGGGAACGTTGACAACTTCACGAACGGTTGCAAGTTTTGCAAGAGACCCGTCAAGCTTATAAGAAAACCGTGCGCGTATAGGGTCGCAAGGCTCGTCCATCTGCATAAGCAATTGGAATGAAATGCGCTCGTTTTTCAGCGCGGTAAGTCTTTCCAATCTATGAAAATCTTCGATTTTTTGATCGACAAAACAGTTCTCAAGGGAAGAAGTGATCCTTGTTTTTAACATAACGTCCTCCAAAAATAAGTCTACTTTTATAGTATATCACGGAACCCTTGCTCTGTCAATAACAAATGTGTCAAGTTGCACAAATTGATAATAAAATTTTGTTAAATATCGTCATTTCTTTCAATTTATTTTTTGTGAAAAATATGATAAAATATATATTTGGTAGAAAACAGAATTTTTTGTAATATTAAAGGAGTAAGTATGGTAAGAGAAGATTTAAGAAATGTTGCGATAATCGCCCACGTTGACCACGGCAAAACCACCCTCGTTGACGGACTGCTCAAGCAGGGCGGTATTTACAGAGACAATCAGGAAACCGTAACGCGCGTTATGGACTCGGATGATATCGAGAAGGAAAGAGGAATTACCATACTTGCGAAAAACACCGCGGTTCATTACAAGGACGTAAAGATAAATATAGTCGACACCCCCGGACACGCAGACTTCGGCGGCGAGGTAGAGCGTGTTCTCAAGATGGTAAACGGAGTTATCCTCCTCGTTGACGCGGCAGAAGGTCCTATGCCTCAGACCCGCTTCGTTTTAAAGCGCGCTCTTGAGCTTAACCACAAGGTCATCGTTTGCATAAATAAGATAGACAAGCCCGACGCGCGTCTTGATGAAGTTGAGGACGAGATCCTTGAACTTCTTATCGATCTTGGTGCGAATGACGAGCAGCTTGATTCTCCCATGCTTTATTGCTCGGGACGCTCGGGCACGGCTACCTACGACCCCCTTGAGGAGGGAACAGACCTCACCCCTTTGTTTGATACTATCCTTGATTATATTCCTGCACCCGAGGGTGAACCCGACGGTGACCTTCAAGTGCTCGTTTCCTCGATCGACTACAACGAATACGTCGGACGTATCGGTATAGGTCGAATCGAGCGCGGTTCTATTAAGGTAAATCAGGAAGTACTTGTTTGCAACTACCACAAGCCCGATGAAAAGCCCAGAAGAACCAAGGTAGTGGCGCTCTTCCAGATTGACGGACTTATGAGAGTTCAGGTAGATAGCGCAAAAATGGGTGATATCATATGCTTCTCGGGAGCAGGTGATATCTCTATCGGTGACACGCTTACCGCAACCACAAACCCTGAACCTATCGAATTCGTTAAGGTCAGCGAGCCTACTATGGAAATGACCTTTGCGGTAAATACCAGCCCTCTCGCAGGTAAGGAGGGTAAATTCGTAACCTCCCGTCAGCTTCGTGAAAGACTTTACCGCGAGCTTCTCCGCGACGTTTCTCTCCGTGTTCGCGACGGTGATACCACCGACGAATTTATCGTATCGGGAAGAGGAGAAATGCACCTTTCCATTCTTATCGAGAATATGCGCCGCGAAGGATATGAGCTTACTTGTTCAAACCCCAAGGTAATTCTTAAGGAGATTGACGGCGTTAAGTGTGAGCCTATGGAGAGAGTAACCCTCGACGTTCCCACCGAATATGTCGGCGCGGTCATTGAAAAGCTCGGACAGAGAAAGGGTGACCTTATCGAGATGAACCCTGTGGGAAGCCGTATGAGAATTGAATACAGCATTCCTTCAAGGTGCTTGTTCGGTTATCGTTCCGAGTTCCTTTCCGCAACCCACGGAGAAGGAGTTCTTAACACTCTCTTTGACGGCTATCAGCCTCACAGAGGTGGTATCATTATGAGATTTACCGGTGCTCTCGTTGCAAGCGAGGCAGGCGTTACCACAAGATACGGTCTTTATAATACTCAGGAGCGCGGTCAGCTCTTCGTTGGTCCTCAGACCGAGGTATACGAGGGTATGATCGTTGGTGAAAACCCCAAGAACGACGATATTTCTGTTAACCCTTGTAAGGAAAAGCATCTCACCGCTATCCGCAGCGCGGGCGCCGATGAAAAGCTCCTTCTCACTCCTCCCAAGATCTTCTCCCTTGAGGAAGCTATTGAGTTTATCGCAGACGACGAGCTTATCGAGGTTACTCCCAAGTCTATCCGTCTCCGCAAGAAGATACTTGACACCAGTATCCGTATGAGAGAAATGGTCAAGGCGCGCAGAGCCGCAGAAAACAACAACTAATTATAAGTATTCAGCCCGAGGGAATTGCCCTCGGGCTTTTTAATACAAAAAACGACCCACGGTTGCCCGTGGGTCATATTTTTATAAATCAGTTAGCGGGAGCAGCGGTAACACCGTTTATCTCGCAGAGATAAATATACTGATCGTTGCTGCCCTCGGGTGCCCCGTCACAGAGCATAGCAAGCTTGATCGTAACGGAAGAGCCGTTTTCAAGATAGCTTGTAAGATCTATCTTCATATTCATAAATCTTTTAGCCGCATCGCCCTCGATATTACGCTTTGTCATTTCGGCGACTATTGCGTCTTCATTAGTAGCCGAAGTAACACTTGCGCTGTCAAAATCGGTCCAGCCTTCGGTCAATTCGTTTCCGTCGGCACCGTAGATCTTAAATACGATCTTTGAAGAGCCTTCAACGACTCCTCCCCAACCGTCGATCTCGATCACGCCGTTCTCGTCTGCGGTTATATCAAATTCGGAAGCGTTGATCTTTTTATAGCCCGTAGAGTTTTCGCAAGAATGTAGTCCCTTCGTGCTGCTTGATCCTATAACCTCTTGGAAATAGAACACGTATGCGGGAGACTGAGGCGTAGCCTGATTTCCGCAGATACACTTAGCGGCGATCTTGGCTTCATCGGTACTCTGATCGTTGTCGTCAACGAATACGTATTGTGAATCGGGATCGACTACGGTATGATCGCAAACGACCTTCAAATTATTCGCCATAAAGAAGGGAATATAGGAGCCGTCATCGGAGGAAATTATTGCAAAGGTTACGTAGACAGTCTTTCCGATATAATCCTTAAGGTCGGCGGTTGCGGTATAGCGGTAAGCGTGCTCGGCAGAAATATCGGGTTTTGCAGACGTAACTGCGCCTTCAACGGCATCTTCGGCGTCTGTAAGACCGCCATTCAATACTATCCATTCAGAGCTTCCGTCTTTAGTTGCAACCTTATAAGCGATAGCCGTGGCTCCGCCCTTAACGCCTGCCCAACCTGCAAGGGTTATCGTTGCATCGCCTTTGCTTGCGGCAGAAGCAAAATCAAAAACGTAAACGTTGGAGGTAGTTGAATTTTTTATTGCAACCTGATTTTCTCCGGTGATTCTGTCAAAATACGTTATAAAGGATTTATCACTTGCCTCGGGGATCTCGGGTTCAAAATCGTCAGTAGGCTCTGCGGGAACAGAAACGTTTGTAATCTCGCAAATATAAACGTATTTATCGTTGCTGTCGGAAGGAGCTCCGTGTGCTACGAAAGCAAGCTTTACGGTAACAACGTCGTCCTTAGCCTTGATATACTGTGAAAGCTTAAGGGTAAAGTTTGCGTTCCTTCCGTACTCCGGCTCAATTCCGCGCTTTGTCATTTCGGAATCAAGGGCTGAATTGGTATTCAGAGAAGTTTTTGTAGAAGTCCATCCGCTCGTAAGCTCGTTGCCGTTTGCGTCAAACACCTTGAATACGATATCCTTGATACCGCCGTTAAGACCGCACCAAGTGCTGAATGAAAGCTCGCCTTTCTCATTTGCCGCAAAACTCTTTGAAACGCCGTTTACGTTAAGATCAGAAGCGCTGATCGTGATATAACCCTTCGTATGATCGGTAGCGGTGGGTGCGATGCTTACTCCGCCAATGCTATTGAAGAACATAACGTACGAGGGATCACCCGTCATTATGGTAACCTCGCCGCAACGGCACTTTCTTGCTACAAGTGCTTTTTCCGTATTAGGATCGTTATCACTTATAAATACGTAAGACGCAACGGTCTGGTGCTTGCAAGGCTCGCCTGCTTCCGCATCGGCGTCGCTTGCATAGACTCTGACGTTTTCAATATGAGCGATGATACAGAGTCCGTCCGTATCGTTCTTGGGCACGGCGGCAAAAGTGACGTCAACCTCTTGGCCGACATAGTCGGTGAGATGAGCCGCAATACCCGATACCACTGTTGCATTACCTTGGTATACGCAATTTGCATAGAATTCTTGGTTGTAAGTGTCCTTGTCAAAACCGGTAACTCGATTAGCGAAGTGACTGTCTCCAACCCCCTTGATTCCACCCGTAGCGTTATTCAAAACCTTAGATGCCGGGTGAAGCTCCGCATCGTGCCAGGTTTTTCCTCCGTCAGCAGACCAAACAAACTTTTCAACACCCTCATAAACGAGAGTCCATCCTGCCATGGTAAGATATGCATTTCCTGAAGTGGAATTGTTGAAATTAATAACCTTAACGCCAACGACATCGTTACTTCTGAAATTGTTGAAAGCGGGATTATCTGCTTCGCCGTCTCCGATACCGTTTATAAAATCGATACCTGCAACGTAGGAAGTATTTGATTTGTTATATCCCTGAGCGTTTTCGGGGTCAATGTAGGGAGAAGTATTATCGGTATCGTCGGATTCTGTTTCCTCGGGATCGGTAGTTTCCTCGGGATCGGTCTCTTCGGGCTCATCGGGGGTAGGCTCGTCGGGATCCTCGGGTTCAACGTAATCGGAAGGCTCGGCAGGAACCTTTACATTGTTGATCTCACAAATATAAACGTACTTGTCGTTGCTTCCTTCGGGTGCGCCCGCGGCAACGAAAGCAAGTTTAACCGTTACTTCTTCATCCTTTACACTAATATAGCGATCAAGATGCAGCGTGAACTTATAGCCCTTACCGAATTCGGTTTCAATTCCTCTCTTAGCCATTTCTTCGCCAAGGTCGTTTCTTGAGGATATTTCAGCTCCGCTTGAGGTCCAACCGTTAGTCAGCTCGTTTCCGTTTGCATCAAATACCTTAAATACGATATCTTTGATACCGCCGTTAAGGCCTGCCCAACCGTCAAAATACAGTTCACCGTTTTCTTTTGCGGTAAATGATTTATCGGTGTTATCGATCTTAAAATTCTTCGCATCGATAATTTTGAGTCCCGTTCTGTTTTCACTGACGGTGGGTGCCGTGGTCATATCGTTAATCCTTCCGAAGAAGTAAACGTATGCGGGAATGTCGGTTCCGAGCGTAACCTCGCCGCAACGGCACTTCTGTGCGATTATCGCTCCCTCGGTCTCGGGATTTCCGTCGTCGATGAACACGTAGGTTTTGGGAGTATCGTGCTTGCACTTTTCCCCCTCGGCGGCAGACTCTTCGTTTTCGTAAACTCTGACGTTTTCAATATGTCCGATAACGCAAACGTTCTGAGGGTCGTTGGAGGGAACTACGGCAAAGGTAACGTTTACGGTCTGACCTACGTAATCAACGAGGTGCGCCGCAATACCCGAGGGAACGTTGTAGTTACCCTGATACATGGTATTCGCGTAAAACTTCTGATCGTAGGTATCCTTGTTGAAGCCTTCAACTCTTGTGGCAAAATGACCGTCACCTGCCGCCTTTACTCCTTCGGAAGCTGCGCCTAAGACCTTGTTGGCAGGGTAAAGTTCCGCATCGTACCATGTCTTACCTCCGTCTGCGGACCAAACGAACTTTTCAATACCCTCGTATACGAGAGTCCATCCCGCAACGGTAAGGTAAGCGTTTCCGACAGTTCCGCCGTCAAAGTTGATAACCTTTACTCCGTTGCTATCATCGCTTCTGAAATTATTGTACGCGGGATTAGTCGTCTCGCCGTCTCCAAGTCCGTTAATAAAATCGATAGAGGAGATATAAGGCGTCTTGGATTCGGAGTAGTCTCTGTTGTTTTCGGGAGCAACGTATACCTTGTTAACGATGCCCGAGCCGTTGTTTTCTTCAAGGGTATTGCCCTTCATATCGTATATGGTGTAAGCGTTTGCCTTTGTATAAACGGTGTACTGATCGCAAGCATTCGGCATAGTGGACTCAAGTGCGGGAATATCGGAAAGCTCATCGGTAAATCCGACGTAAGCGATATCGATATAGCTTGTTTCGGCAAATCCGTTGCTTGCGTTGAATACGTCAAATCTCAAATATTCGGCAAAATATTCTTCTCCCTCGGACGTAAAGTTTGCATTACCTCTCTCGACTACGTCGATGACCATAATGTGCCACTCGTTATCCTTAATTACCGTTCCGCCGCTGACACCGCATTTTTTCATATCGGCGGAAGCGTCGGTGGACGTAAAGAACTCAAACCAGTTGCTTTCGGGGTTAGTATCGGGAATACGGTATTTCAGCACGATATACTTACCTGTTGCCGAAGGCTCTGTGGCAGCCGTGTAAACGTTGAAGTAGGATTCTGCCTTGCCCGAGCCGTCTCCGTAAAATCTGATATAAGAGCCGTCCTCGGAAAGAACGATATTGCCTATACCCTCAACGGCGCCAACGGATACCATTGCACTGAGCTTGGACGCGGGAACGTAAACGTTAATAGGCGAGTCGGTTTCTCCCTGATCGATGGTAGGCCAACGGTTGAAGTCTTTATCCGCCTCGATTTTGAAGGTGCATCCGTCGTCAACGTCGGCATCGATAACGAATGCGTACGAATACGTGCCGTCGTCGTCATAATAAGCAAAATATCCGTCGTAATAGTGTCTGTTGCCCATCTTATCGGCATCATTTACCGAACTGACAACGTATTCGACCCACTCGTCGTTGACAAGCTTATAGATCTTTGGAGCAGTGAGCTTATTGAATCCGTATATTCTGACGGGAACGTTATCTGCACCGCCGTGAATAGTGAATTCTGCGGATTTACCGTCGTCGCTTCTCAACTTGGGAACGTATACGCTTTCCATGATCAAGCCTTTTACCGCATCAATTCTGAGGGGATCGAGACAAGTGTTATCACGAACGTTTCTGACGCTTGCGTCATCAGTCGTATCGTAGTGTCCCCAAGGCATAACGATCATATTGATCTTCATAGTATCACCGGGTTTAAGGGTAACGGTATCAAGATCAAGAGAGAGACTGTACTTAGCGTTAGCGCCCGTAATGACGAAGTTCTCGGTGCATTCTTCGCCGCTAAATACAAACTTGGAGTTATAAATTACCAATCCGAGATTTGCGTTGTTATTAGCCCAATCTCCATTGGCAACAAGACCGTAAAGCGAGACGTAAGGCGATTGGTTGCCCAAAACAATCGTTTCGGGAGTATCGGTAAGATTAGTGTCCTTGTGAACGATAGTATTGTCTTCGGCAAGATAGCCCATCTTGGTATACTTTCCCGAGAAACCCTCGAAAGAGTAGAAGGAGAAGTTGTTTCTGAAATCGTTGATGGTGATCTCGTCGAGTATTTCGTATTCGATCTCGTAGTATGCGCGAAGCTCATCCTCTTGAGGCATCTCGATGTGGTTGTAGCTTACCTTGATCTTACCGTCGTCGGAAATATAGGTCATTTCAACGTCGACGTAAACAGGACCCGAAGAATCAATTACGTTGGAAATATTCTCGGTAGCGTAATGATTTCCGTCAGCGGCAGTATATTGGAGGAAATACTGATATCCTGCGTGAGTGTGCTGAGGCTGATTGCTGTATCCCTTGTCCTCTTCAAGCTCGAACCAATAAGGCATAGACTGCGAACGGAAGTCGGGAAGAGTCCAGAGGTCGCGGGCGCCGTACCAAGGAGAAATGCAGCTCGTCTCGGTAGTACCTACGGAAAGATGATAATAAGGCCAGAAATACTGGATGGATGAGAGCTGCTTGAGGGGGAATCTGCCCCAATTCTGATAGAGGTTAAGAATATCTATATCCACTCTTCTGCCTGCGGGAAGCAAAAGCGGGAAGAGTGTTTCACTGTAAACCTCATCACCGCTGTAGTAGATAGGCTCCTCGTTCTCACCGCCGAAGTTCTTGGAGACCTCGGGGCTGATGGGAATCAGAAGATCCGATCCGTCGAGAATTACAGCGTTTTCAAGACAACCGCCCGAAGCAATAGTTTTGATATAGATAGGTCTGTCTACGGAGCTTCTGAATTTAGCATTTATAGTATAATGATAATTCTGCTCGTAGAAGAAGGGACCGTTAAAACCGGTACCGTCGATTTTGAAGTTGTATGAACCCGAAAAAGCATCGTATTCAATAAACGCGGAAGAACCTATCTCACGTCCGAGAGGATTTCTCTCCCACTCGGCTTCACGGATGAAATCGTTAAAGCTGTGGGTGGTGTCGGTATAAAGACGCTGACCCGTAAAGAAATCGTTACTTGTGTAAGTATTCTTGCCGTCGATAGGAAGTATGGTTCCGTTTTCGGGAGCGGTTACCTGTTCGATAACGTAATATCCGTCAACAAGCGTAACGGTCATTTTGCCCGCATTCTTGTGGTTGGGAAGAATATAACCGAAAACGCCGACGTTTTTAATATCAAATCCGATATATTCTGCGCTGTCCCAGTCAACGTTTGAAAGGGAATTATGAGCGCCCGCGGCATCCTTCACGATAAGAGCATCAACGGTATTTGCGGCGATCTTGGTTATCATACCGATCTCTTCGATATCGTTGACCTCTTCGGTTGCGATTATATGAAGCTCTTGATGAAGCTTGTCGGAATAAGTATGCAGGGTCCTGTCAAGGTAAAGAGGAGCACCTTCGGATTCAACTTTAGCCAGGTTAAAGTCCTCGATATTGATGACCTCGTTTTCACCTACGCCTCTGAAATCTATACGAAGCGCCTTAACCTCGCCGTTGTAATCCTGTCCCGCAGACAGTTGAACGGTATACTCGTGATAATTGTCGGCGTCGGCTATCGCGTCGATGCTGACCGCTTGTTCTTCGGTGTGTCCAGTTCTGTCTCCCGTTATGTAATACACTCTGATGTAAGAAATATTGGCAGCCTTCAGCTTAAAGGTGATCGCATTATACTCGCTTGCATCAAAGCTCATAGCTTCTATGGGCATATAAATATATCCGTTGGGGTTCGTTCTTATGCGTATAGAATTTTCCTTTGTCTGCAAACCGGTTACGGCATCGCTTTTTCTGGAGAAGAGTCTGCAATCGACGTCCTGTGTTTTCAAAACGTTGACCTTACCGATAAAGTCCTGATCGAGAAAATGAACGTCGTAGTAGTAATAGCCTAAGCGGTAAATATTGGGGCGAGCGTTCTTTTGAGAAGACTCGGATGCGAAAATACGCTCCCCGTCCTTCAGCTTAACGAACACGTCCATGGTGTTTTCAAGATATACACCGCCGTTTTTGTTTGCAAGGACCGTGGGAAGCTTGGTATTCTTGAGTGAAAACTCAAAATACATATTCATATTTTGTACGCGGTAATTGCTTCTGCTTGCATCGGTGTAATATGCCTGAACGCCGTTGGCAATCTGATCAGCATACTGAATAGACGGCAGCATTACCGAATCGGACGCAGAAGGAGAATCATTTTTCGGTTCGGTATCACTCTCGGTAGACGATCCGGGGAGAGTATCGTCACCGGAGTCGGTATCGCTCTCGGTAGACGATCCGGGGAGAGTATCGTCACCGGAGTCGGTATCACTCTCGGTAGACGAGCCGGGGAGAGTATCATCACCGGAGTCGGTATCACTCTCGGTAGACGAGCCGAGGAGAGTATCATCACCGGAGTCGGTATCGCTTTCGGTACTCGAACTCGGGAGAGTATCGTCGTCTGACTCAATTTCGCTTCCGTTTGAATCGGCGTTACTGCTCGAAACGGTGTTGTTATCAACAGTAATATCACCGCCAATCGACCCAGTTGAGTCACTACTATTCTCGACACTTGTATTATCTGTTTTTTCGTCAGATGATACAACGTTACTTTCGGTATCAGTACTTTCAGTAGGATCCGAACACGAGGAGATAACTCCGCAAGTCATTACTGCCGATAGAAACAGAGCCAAAATTTGTGTGATCTTTCTTTTCATAATGTATCCTCTCTTTAACAATTTATGGTATCGGTATACACAATATAATGATACACCTTTTTGGCTTATTTGTAAATGATATATATTATCACAGAATATTGACTTTTATTAACATCATCTTCAAAATAATGTAAATTAATTGTTGATAAACTGAAGGATTGGCCTATTACTCATCCGACTGTATAGCATCATCAAAACCGTTAAATGCATTATTTTTTATCAGATCGGGGTAATTCTTATAGGCAAAATTCAGATCAAGATCGCCTAAAATGCTCGGATGAGTACCCTTCATACTGTATTGCCACATTCCGAGGTGTTCTCCGTACTTTTCCACATTCCAAGAAGGTAAGTTTTCATTATCAACGTTCCATTCTATAGGATCAAGTGAAGGATATCTCGCATACCAGATCTCGAAAAGTGCGATCATGTTGTCCGTCTGTAAAATATTGAATAAGAACTCGTTATTAACGTAAAGTCCTGTATAATAACCTTCCTTTTGAAGGGCAGAAAAGAATTCGAGACACATTTCGGTAAGTATCGGAGAAGCGATCTCGCTTGGATAATATCCTTCGTTAGGCTCATCCTCAATATCAAGATATATCGGATACTCAAATTGCTTGCCATCAAGCCAAGAAAGGATCGCCTCCGCGTCCTTGCGTATTTCGGAAACGGTTGTCGCATATGTAAAATAATATACTCCAACGTCTATTCCAGCGGCTTTAGCGCCGTGATAATCCATTTCAAAGGTAGGTTCAAGTCCGCCGAGAGTTCCACCGTCGCGTGAGGTACTTCCTATCTTCAAAATTACGTAATCAACACCCGATTCTTTAAGAGAAACCCAATCTATTGGCTCGTAGTTTCCGCTTGAATCGACCTTATGATTCCATTTTGATATATCAATACCTCGAGCCAATACTTGATCGTTGTTGGCGTAAGCATTTTCGAGAATGTCACTGTAAAAGCGGAAATCACCTTTGTAGGAAAATCCGCAATAGCAAGAGAACTCGGTATATCCCATATCCGATACAGTAGGTGATACAACCGTTTTCTCAAAGCTGTGACCCGAAGGCGCAATGATTTCAGAATAGCAATAACCGCAAGTGCAAGTATATAAAATCTCACCTTGTCTGTTGCAGGTCGCTTCGGACAGAATATCTTCGGAAAAGTCGTGTCCCTTCGGCGGAGTGAAATCTGAAATTATAAAATACTCACAACGATTACAGGACGAACGAGTATATCCTGAATTCAGGCAGTCGGAATCTGTAACGATAGAATCAAGCGAATGACCGAGAGGAGCAATATAGTCCGATTTATACGAATAGTCACAACGTTGGCAAAAGTATTCCGTAAAGCCTTGATCGGTACAATTTGCATTTGTTTTTACACCGACGAAATCATGTCCGATGGCAGAAACTACCTTATCTTTATATGTACTGTTGCAATTGCGACAAGTATATAGTGTGTACCCCGATTCGGTACAGCTTGGCGAAATAACAGTTTCTTTATAGTCGTGACCTTTTGCGGAAACCTTATCGCTTTTGAAAGAGAATCCGCAGTGGCAAGTATATTCAGTATATCCGTCCGACGTGCAATTTGGAGCAGTCGTAGTTTTTTTTAAGTTGTGTCCGACAGGCTGAATAGTAACCTCGGATTCTTCGCCACACTTGACGCACTTTTGAGTGTAACTTACCGCACTATCGCATTTTGCGTCTAACGAAACGGCTGAATATTCGTGTTCGCACGTCTGGTCGCAAGCAGAAAACAGAAAGGGAACCGACAGAGCGACAGCAAATAATACTACAAATCTTAATGTTTTCATTATAATCAAAAATCAGAGTTAAGCTCTTTATATAAAAGGTCGGAAAGGGTACAGAAGTCAGCTACTGTAAGCTTTTCTCCGCGAATATCGCTTTTTAGACCGCACTCCTGAATTATTTCGGTAAGACGTTCCTTGCTTATTTCGGAAAAACCCGTCATAAGTGAATTTGGAAGAGTCTTTCTCCTTTGTTCAAAAGCGGCCTTGACGGTTCTGAAAAACAATTCTTCACTTATAGGCTTTATGGGCTTGTCTTTCCAGAGATCAATGCGTACAACGCTTGAAGTAACCTTTGGAGGAGGCATGAATCTGTCAGCGCTGACGGTAAAGAGAAGATTTGCGTCACCGTAATAATCTATCGCCGCGGTGATGGCGCCGCAATTTTTCTTTCCGGCACCGGCAGCAAGTCTTTCCGCAACCTCGGTCTGCACCATGACCGTTATACTGTCGAAGGGAAGCTTGCTTTCTATAAGCTTCATAAGAATTGGGGTAGTAATATAATACGGAAGGTTTGCGCAGACGGCAACCTTGCCCATCTCAAAATACGGAGCAAGGGTGCTTTCAAGATCAGCCTTCATAATATCCTCATTGATAACGGTCACATTTTTATAACCGTCAAGAGTATATTTGAGAACGGGAATCAACCCTTCGTCTATCTCAAATGCAACGACGCGTGAGTATCGTTCGCAAAGCTCGCGGGTCATACATCCGATACCCGGACCTATTTCAATAACGGTAATGTCCTTATCGTCGTTGCAAGCGTCGGCGATATCTTCAACCGTCATATTATCGGTCAGAAAGTTCTGTCCGTACTCCTTTTTAAAGTTCAGGCCAAACATGTCCATAACCTGTTTTATCGTTTTGGGGTCGCAAAGATTCAGCATAATTTATCCTTTACTTATTGTATTTTTTATTAAAATTCCTATTTTTATCAAACGGCTTGTCCTGACGGAATTCCTGAGGCTTGAAGAACTGATAAAGCGTACAGGGAAGCATACCGTTATAAAGCTTTCTCGTTTTGTCGGCGCGTCTGCCGTAGAGCCTCTCAAAATATTCGCAAGAGGTGATAACGTATACGTGCCAAGGCTCGAAGGTCTTGAAATGACGGCCAATGTCCTTGTAAAGGAATTCAACCTCACGCATATCACCCATTCTTTCGCCGTAAGGGGGGTTGCAAACGATAGTTCCGCGCCTGCCCTCGGGTTTTTCAATTCTTCTTGCGTCACAGTGGAAAATGTTGATATTTTCCTCAACACCCGCTCGAAGAGCGTTTTCATACGCCACGTCAAGAATATCTTCGTCAATATCGCTTGCCCAAGCCTCGAATTTTGAGTCTTTGATCTCAAAAGACGCTGCCTCCTCACGGGCTGATTTCCACATATAGGCATCAATTCTCGGAAAAGCTTCCGACGCAAACTCGCGCCCAAGACCCGGGGCGATCTTTTTTGCGATCATTGCCGCCTCTATCGCAATCGTTCCCGAACCGCAAAAAGGATCCCAAAAGAGATTTTCCTCACACGGACGTGAAGTGAGCGCAATAGCCGCCGCGAGAGTCTCGCGTAAGGGTGCGGCGCCGGCGTCGGGACGGTAGCCTCTCTTATGAAGCGCTACACCCGAGGTATCTATCATAAGCATAGCTTCGTCCTTTAGAATGAAAAACTCAACCTTATATTTTACAGCGGTTTCATCAAACCAAGCAATGCCGTAAGCTTGCGAAAGTCGGTTAACGATAGCTTTTTTTACTATACTCTGGCAATCCGGTATACTAGTAAGCTTACTCTTTATCGAGTGACCCGTAACGGGGAATTGATCGAGTCTGCCTATCCAATCCTCCCAGCGAATTGCGTTGGTGCCGTCAAAAAGTTCGGTAAAGCTTTCAGCGTGAAAGCGGCCTAAAACGACGAAAACACGCTCTGCAAGTCTTAAATTTATATTAACTCTCGGAATATCCTTTTCTTCGCCTTTGAAGAGTACGCGTCCGTCAATGGTCTCAACTCTTTTGAGACCAAGCGCATCTATCTCTTCACCGAGCTGTTTTTCAAGCCCGAAAAGGCAGGTTGCGGCAAGTAACATATATTAACCTCTGTTTTATTAATTGTAACTGTTTGTAAATCAATCATCGGCTTCTGCCGAGGAAAACTGTTCTATCCCAAGTATTTCTTCGGATTCGGAAGCATCAAAAGCCTCAATGCTTTTCAGCTTTTTCTGAATAATATCGTTGCGGTGCTGAGCATCGTCAAGCGATCTGCCGGCCTCGTCTATCTTCTTCTTTGCTTTGGCAAGGACTGTGGAGAAAGTATCGTATTGAGCTTTGACCGCGGACAATATCTTTCTGACCTCGTTCGCCTTTTCGTTGATAGCGGCAAAACGGAATCCCATTGAAAGGGAATTGAGAAGCGCCGTTATCGTGGATGGGCCTGCGACCATAATACTGAATTCGGTCTGCAGTCTTTCGGGAATAGCGTTTGGTGACGATGCGATCTCAGCGTAAAGTCCCTCGCTGGCAAGATACATAATTGCAAAAGGCGTGGTTTTGGGTACGCTCACATATTTTTTGATCATTCTCGCTTCTTGAATGACCCTGTCTTCCAGTGCTTTTCTCGCTGCCTTCACCGCCTCGGCGTCTGCTCGGTCGCCTGCTTCGCAAAGACGAACGTAGTCCTCCATAGGGAATTTTGAGTCGAGAGGCAGATAGGTGATTTCGGAATAATTCTCACCCGAAGGGATCTTTATGGCAAATTCAACTCTATCCTTACTCGAGGCGGAGGGTGCATAGTTCTCAACGTACATATTGGGGATAGTTTGATCAAGAATGTTCTTAAGCTGTACCTCTGCCCATGTGCCTCTTGATTTAACGTTAGTAAGCACGCGATTGAGAGAGGTAACGTGCTCGGTAATACCGCCCGACATCTCTTTCATCTCGCCAAGAGCCTTATAAAGATTTTCAAGCTGATCGGAAACGGTTTTAAAAGAACTGTCAAGTCGTTGAGTAAGGGTATTTGTCAGCTTTTCGTCAACGACGGTTCGCATTTCCTCAAGCTTCTTCTCGTTACTCTCGCGTATTCTCGTAAGAGAATCCTCAATTTTCTGGTTCTGCTTTTCGCTCATTTCAGCGCTCTTTTCGCGGATGGTATTGATACCCGTAGCCATCTCTCTGAAAATCCGTACAAGCTGGGCGTTATTAGTCTCGGTAAGAGCCTCAAGACGTTTGTTGATCTCGGCTATCTGCTTTGATACCTCCTCGCGTTGAGCCTGAGCGCTTTTGCTCTGTTCGCTTCTGTTTCTTGAAAACTCATTATAAATACTTTCTTTCAGCTCTTCAAGCTTTTTGTCGGTCTGTGATCGGTCTGTCATCTTACCTACGCGAAGGTAAAGAGCAACTACGACTCCGAGGCTTCCGAGAGAAATAATCGTCAGTAAAATACATATTATCAAAATATATTCTTTCATACGTCTGCTCCTAAATTAATATAAATATCCAAAATACATTATAACATATAAAGCTTGGTTTGTCAAACGAAAAAACACTTATTTACAGAAAAAAGATCCGTCAATGAAGGCGGATCTTTAAATATGATTTTGTAACCCTATTACGACATTTCCTCAATGTGGTGTATGTATTCTATAGAGCGAAGAGCGTCGATTATCTCGCTGTGAGATTTATACTTTTTAAGCTCGTTGCTCTGAATAGTAAGAGATACGGAATAAACGCTAAGTCCCGAATTGATATAGGCGGGATTGACTTCTATGTCATCGATGCGAAGGCCCAATTTGCGGATAGTTGCAACAAAGGATTGGAGGTTTTCCTTGTTTTTAAGCTCAAGATGAACTTCAAAATGATTGGACTTATTTTTAAAATATCTTTCCATTTTGGGGAAGAAAGAGAGACATATCATAAGAGCAACGAAACCGATAAGCGAAACCGTGTAAAATCCCGCTCCTATAAGGAGTCCTATAAAACCGACAGTCCAAAGTCCCGCCGCGGTGGTAAGACCCTTGATCTGATTTTTGGAGCTGAAAAGTATCGAATTTGAGCTTATGATAGCTATACCTACTACGACTGCCGCGGAGATAAGCGGAAAAGCGATACCGTAAGTTTTAATAATAAAAAGATCGAGCATCATAGCCATAGTGGAAGCCAAAGAAATAAGCATAAACGTACGCAGACCCGCCGCGTGACGCTTGGTAGATCTCTCCCATCCGATTATAGCGGAAAAGAGAATTGAAAGCGTAATTCTGAGCAGGATCGACCAAAGATCAAGTCTTGCCGACCAATCACCGAGAAGCTTGCTTATGGGATCCGCTACTATAACCAATTCATTAAAATCCATAATAATTACCTCACTAAAAATTTATCTGCGATTACGGAAACGCCGTTTTTGAAGATCTGACAAAGCTTCATACTGTTCCTCGGCCGCTTCAAGGAAAGCAGCCTCTTCGGGAGACATCTCAATTTTTTCAGGCTCGGGAAGCTCGTCGCGTATCTTGTTTATTCGTTCAATCAATATGTCAACTTCGCTCTTTTTGTTGCCGTTTTCATCAACGACCTCTACGGGAGCGATATCCTCTATCTTATCGGAGAAGGAACCAGAGAGATGGAGAGAAAGCTTTGCGCATGCAGGGCCTATAAGCTCGTAAAGAATACTTGAAGCGAGAATTATCGTTTGCAGGTTTTCTCCAACCTCACCGCCGAGAGTTCTCGCCGCCATAGCCGCAAGACCGATCGCAACTCCCGCCTGAGGAATTAGGGCAAGTCCCAAATAGTTTCGCGTTGTTTTGGGGCTTCTCGTAATAAGTCCTCCGAGAAAAGCACCGCCGTATTTTCCGACCATTCTCACTATGAAATAAAGGATCGATATAAGAATTATCGGAACCGCACCCGTATTTCCCGCGGGAGAGATAAGTGAATCAATCTGCAGATTCGCGCCTGAACGCACAAAGAAGAGAAGCATTATAGGCGGACTGAAATAATTTAACTGCTTATACAACTTATCGTCACCCGAAACGTTGATATATACCATTCCCATGGTTATGCATCCCAAGAGAGGGGAAATATCAAGCAACGCGCAAATTCCGCAGAAAAGGAACAGCATACTGATGAGTATTATCAACCTGTTGTCGGTTGAGCGCTTTTTAGGCATCAGAAGCTTTAAGAAGAAACCGAAGAACACACCAAGAACCATTACACCGATATTGATTATGATCGGCATAACAATATCGAGGACCGAAACGGTACTGTCAGCATCACCGAGAAGTGTTCCCGCAACAGAAAGTGCTATGCTGAACGCTATAAGGCTGAGAACGTCGTCCAATGCGATCACCTGAAGCACGGTATCAACAAAAGAGCCCTTTGCCTTCGTCTGCCTTATGGTCATAGCAGTGGACGTAGGTGCCGTAGCCGCAGCCAATGCGGAAAGAACTATTGAGAAAACGGGGTCAAGTCTTAAAATAAAGAACGTAAGTATGAAGACCAGAAGCGCAGCAAGCAGCGCCTCGCAAAGCGTGATGACGAGAGTCTTCAAGCCGTTCTTCTTCAGGGAGGAAAGCTTGAAAAACTCACCGACGCTGAACGCAATAAACGCAAGGGCAATATCGGAAATAAAATCAGTGCCCGCAATTACCTCGGCGGGGACTACATTGAGACAAAATGGGCCGATAATTATACCCGCAACTATGTACGCAGTAACGTTAGGCAGCTTCAAAAGCTTGGTCACTCTCGTCAGCACAAATCCCGCAAATAGCATGATCGACACTGCGATTATGACCTTGGCGGTCGGTGAAATATTTTCGTAAAAACCTATCAGCAATCCTATACCCCCCTTAATGCCAACTAAAAAACGAAAAGACACATCAAAACGAAGGCAAAACAGCTCTCGTCCCGATACGTCTCATAATCTCTGTACCTTCATTGATTATAACACTTTAAGTCAAATTTGTCAAGTCCTTTTTAATAATTAAAGTAGTTTTGTATTATTATTGACAAATAATCTGATTTTGTGTTATAATTAATCATAATTTAAATTTTGCTTAAAACATTTCAGGAGATTAAAATGAACGAGAATCAAAGCTGCTCAAGCTGTTCCAAGGAAAGCTACAAAACCATTCCCTTGGGACGAGTTTTTGATAAATTGAACTCACTTTTTTCGAAAAACGATCTTGAATCGGTAGGGAAAACCCTTGATTTCTGGGAAGGCGAGGCAAGAATGCTCGGTGACCTTCGCGGTTTGCTTGAAATACTCAACGAAAAAATAGGTTACTTTCGAAGGATCAACGATAGGCACAAGGCACTTGAATCGGTAAAGCAAGCCTTTGAGCTGATTGAGAAAAAAGGTGTCGGCGATCCCGTATCGTCAGGTACGGTTTATCTTAACGGCGCAACTACCATGAAAGCGTTCGGTCTTGCCGAGGATGCAATGCCTTATTATGAAAAGGCTAAAACCATATACGAAAACAATCTTGATGATAACGATTACAGAATAGCCGCGCTTTACAATAACGTTTCTTCCGCATATAAGGATCTGGGAGATTACATAAACGCCGAGCTTTCCTGCTTCAAGGCAATAGAAGTGTTAAAAAATCACGACGATTGCAACGGAGAAATAGCCGTTACACAGATAAATATAGCGCACATATATTACGACCAGGATCCCGAGGATGAAAGAATATATGAGATCATGGACAGAGCGTGGGAGCTTATTATGTCGGATAAAAACACTCACGACGGCGATTTTGCTTTTCTGTGTTCAAAATGCTATCCTTCCTTTGGATTTTTCGGATATTTTGAGAGAGAGGCAGAGCTTCGCGCTCTGACGGAAAAGATTTATGAAGGGAATTGAACTTTCACGCGCTTTTTACGAGGAATACGGCAAACCTATGCTTGAGCGCGATTTTTCAGAATACCTCGACAGGATCGCCGTAGGTTTGGTCGGTCACGGCTCCGAATGCTTCGGTTACGACGACGATATATCAAAAGACCATGATTTTGAACCCGGATTTTGTATCTGGCTGACCGATGCTGACGAGGCTGAATTCGGTTTCAGACTTTTCAGAGCTTATTCGAAACTCCCCAAAGAATTCATGGGGGTGAAATGCCTTGATAAGAGCGCTATGGGATCGAAGGAAAAGGGAGTTCATACGATCTCCGAGTTTTACTCCGCTTATACGGGTAGATCAGGAGCGCCCGAATGCTGGCAGGATTGGCTCTATACTCCGTCTCACTATTTTGCGGAGGCAACCAACGGTGAGATATTTGCAGATCCTCTCGGTGAGTTTACGCGCATTCGTAACGAGATAAAATACGGCATGCCCGAGGACGTAAGACTGAAAAAGATCGCGTCAAGTGCCCTCCGTATGGCGCAATCGGGTCAATACAATTATAAAAGATGCTTGTACCACGGGGAGGTCGGCGCGGCGAGGCTCGCTCTTGATGAATTTGTAAGAAACTGTGCGGAAATAGTCTTTCTTCTTGAAAAACGGTACGCTCCGTACTATAAATGGATATTCAGAGCGATGAAGGAGCTTCCGCGTCTTTCGTTTATCGCAGAAAAGCTTGAGCGCCTTCTGACTCTGCCAAGTGACGAGACGCTTATGACCGAGCTTTTGATAGAGGAGATAAGCGCTGACGTTATTTCCGAATTCAAAAAACAGGGAATTACCGAGGCAACCTGCAACTATCTCGAATCTCACGCTTATTCGATCAACAATATGATAGAAACCGGTGAGATAAGGAATCTCAATATTCTGTTATAAAAATTCTACACATTTGTTTATTACCCCCTTGACAAGCGAAAGATCTATGATATAATTTCAACCGTAATGTTAGGGAGTAGTCAGCTATAAAACGTATCCCGTGCGTCAATACGGTTCAAAACCCGCATAGGATTTAAATGATTAAAGTTTAAATGGGACTGAGTCATTTAGATGCCGAAGCCGCGGTTGGGTTCTCGTAGGCGTACGGGGTACGCCAGAATGTCCAAACGCGTCTAAAAAGCTACATAAAACGAGGAAATCCGCCGATTTTTCGGCGGATTTCCTCATTTAAAAAGGGAAACGATATTTTTAAGTTTGATTTTGTCTGTTGTTTAAAAAGTGGCTATTTTTCTGCGCTTAATGAGATATCCTCTATTATTGAATTATTCCTCCGCCAATAACGTAATCACCGTCGTACATGACCGCGGACTGACCTTTAGCGGGTGCTCTTTGCGGCTCGTCAAAAGTCAAGGTTATTTCATCGTCACCCGTTTGTTCGGCAAATGCAAAACTTTCCGCGTGGCGGTATCTGATCTTCGCCTTAACTCTGATCTTTTCTTCAAGCTTGTCAAAGGGAATCAGGTTGACGTTTCTTATCACGACGGTTTTCGTAAACAGTCTATCCTCGTCCGCAAGCGTGACGGTATTGGTCTCAGCGTCCTTTTTCGTAACGAAAATATGCCGCCCCATAGATATTCCAAGTCCTTTTCTCTGACCGACGGTATAGTGTATCACACCCTTATGCCTGCCCAAGATCTTTCCGTCCTCGTCAATATAATCGCCTTCGGGATATTTCTCGCCCACCGCTTTTTCAAGGAAAGCGGCATAGTCACCGTCGGGCACGAAGCAGATATCCTGACTGTCACTTTTGTGAGCGATCCGAAATCCTCTTTCGGCGCCTAAAGCTCTTATTTCGCTCTTGGTCATATCTCCGAGAGGGAAAAGGGTATGAGACAATTGATGCTGCGATAGCGACCAGAGCATATACGTCTGATCTTTGCTTGCGTCAGCCGCTTTTTTCAAAAAATATCTGCCGTTTTTTTCTTCAATGCGCGCATAATGCCCCGTAGCGATATAATCGGCTCCGCGTGAAAGCTCCTCGTCAAGAAAAGCGCCGAATTTCATCACCTTGTTACAAACGATACAGGGATTAGGAGTACCTCCGGCATAATAAGTATCAATAAAATCACGGATAACCGTTGAAGAAAATTTTTCTTGCATATCGTAAACGCGGTGTGGTATATCCAAAACCCTGCACACCTCCGCCGCATCGTTAATATCGTCTGCGGTGAGATCACTGTCATTGATGATTTTCGGACACAAACGCATCGTTGCTCCGCTTACGTCGTACCCCTTATCAAGGGCAATAAGCGCCGCAACGGCACTGTCGATACCACCGCTCATTGCAACCGTAACTCTTTTTTTATCAGTCATAAAATATCCTTTTACCAAGTAAATTTCGTAAGCTCTCCCACTTCCTGCATTCCTTCAAAATCACGCTGACGAAGTATTTCGTATACGGCAATGGCAACGGAATTCGAAAGATTGAGCGAACGTAAATGATCGCGCATCGGTATTCTTACGCAAGTGTCGGGATTAGCGTACAGAAGCTCCTCGGGAAGCCCCTTCGTCTCTTTACCGAACATTATCCATGCGTCGTCGGGATAATCAACGTCCGAATATTTATGTTTTGCTTTTGTTGAAAAATAATACACGGTAATGTCCTTGTGTTTTGCGAAAAAATCATCAAGCCCATCATAATATGTAATATCCAGCTTATCCCAATAATCAAGCCCCGCGCGCTTGAGCTTAGCGTTATCTATCTCAAAGCCGAGAGGACGGATAAGGTGAAGGGAAGCTCCGGTCGCCGCGCAGGTTCTCGCTATGTTTCCGGTATTCTGCGGTATTTCAGGCTCGCATAATACAATATTTATATGTGACATAGATCATGCTCCAAATCTAAATTTCAACAATTATTATATAGCATATTGCCGATTTTTTCAAGTGTTTTTTGAAAATTTACAATTACAGGTTGCTTTGGTTTAAAAAATATTGTATAATATAGTTTATAATGCCGTTTTGTATGCGCTTCGCTATAAATCGACATAGTTACAGTTAAATCACCTATTGAAAGGACAATGTATATAATGGGATTTGCATCAAAGATCTTTGGCACATACAGCAGCAGACAGATCAAAAAGCTTGAAAAGATCGCCGCGGAGATAGAGGCTCTCGCCAATAAGTATTCGGAGATGACCGATGACGAGCTTAAAGCCGTCACACCCGCACTTAAGGAAAGACTTGCAAACGGCGAAACTCTTGACGATATCCTCCCCGATGCTTTTGCGGCGATACGGGAGGCAGATGATCGAGTTCTTGGCAAGCGCCCCTTCCACGTCCAGCTTCTCGGCGGTATCATTCTCCATCAGGGAAGAATCGCGGAAATGAAGACGGGTGAAGGTAAGACCCTCGTGGCAACTCTCCCCGCATATCTTAACGGACTTGCAGGCAACGGAGTTCACATAGTTACCGTAAACGATTACCTTGCTCGACGCGACAGCGAAGAAATGGGCAGAGTTTACGGCTTTATGGGACTTACGACGGGTCTCGTCGTTCACGGTATGACCAATAACGAAAAGCAGGCGGCTTATGCGGCTGATATCACCTACGGAACCAACAACGAGTTCGGATTCGACTACCTCCGTGACAATATGGTGGTCTACAAGGAGAGAATGGTTCAGAGAGGTCACGCATTCGCGATCGTAGACGAGGTCGACTCAATACTCGTTGATGAAGCGAGAACCCCTCTTATAATTTCCGGAGCAGGTGACGAGCCTACCGATATGTATGAGAAGGCAGACCGCTTTGCCCGTACGCTTCGCAAGCTTGTCAACAAAGAGATCGACGCGAAGATCGAGCAGGACGAATACGACGCAGACTATATCGTTGACGAAAAGGCAAGAAATGCCGTTCTTACCCCCAAGGGCGCAAGAAAAGCCGAAGCGTTCTTTGGCGTTGAGAACTTTACCGATGCTGAAAACGCAGATCTTATGCACTACGTCAACCAGGCAATAAAGGCTCACGGTACTATGTTCCGCGATCAGCAGTACGTTGTTAACGAAAACGGCGTTATAATCGTCGATGAATTTACGGGACGTATGATGCCCGGCAGACGCTATTCCGACGGTCTTCATCAAGCAATTGAGGCAAAGGAAGGCGTAAAGATCGAAAAAGAGAACAAAACTCTTGCAACGATCACGTTCCAGAACTACTTCAGAATGTATAAGAAGCTTTCGGGTATGACGGGTACGGCTCTTACCGAGCAGGAGGAATTCAAGGAGATCTACTATCTCGACGTGGTTGAAGTTCCTACCAATAAGCCTATGATCCGCGAAGATCATCCCGATGCAGTATATAAGACCGTAAACGGCAAGTATAACGCAGTCATCGAACAGATAAAGGAATGTCACGCAAAGGGTCAGCCGGTGCTTGTGGGTACAGTCTCCATCGATAAATCCGAAGAACTTTCAAGAAGGCTTATGAGCGCAGGCATCAAGCATACCGTTCTTAACGCAAAGTATCACGCGAAGGAAGCAGAAATCGTTGCTCAGGCGGGTAAACTCGGTGCCGTAACCATATCCACCAACATGGCGGGTCGTGGTACCGATATTATGCTCGGCGGTAATCCCGAGTTTCTTGCAAAACAGGAGATGCGTTCAAAGCAGATCCCCGAAGAACTGATCATCGATGCAAACGGAACGTCGTTCACCGACAACGAAGAGCTTATTGAAGCAAGAAAGCTCTATAACGAGCTTTATGAAAAATATAAGCTTGAAATTGCTCCCGAAGCAGAGCAGGTAAGAGCGGCAGGAGGACTCTTTATCCTCGGCACAGAGAGACATGAGAGCCGCCGTATAGACAACCAGCTCCGCGGTCGTTCGGGACGTCAGGGAGACCCCGGCGAATCAAGATTCTATCTTTCTCTTGAAGACGACCTTATGCGTCTCTTCGGATCCGAAAGAATTTCGGGTCTGGTTGACAGAATGGGACTTGACGAAAATACCGCCATTGACGCGCGTATGCTTTCCAATTCCATCGAAACCGCTCAGAAGAAGATAGAGGATAACAACTTCAAGCGACGCAAGTACGTCCTTGCGTACGACGACGTTATGAACCAGCAGAGAACTATCATCTACAAGCAGAGAGGTGACGTTCTCGACGGAGGCGACGGAATTGCGGATACCATCAGAAAGATGATAGTTTCTACCGTAAACGATATCGTAGACGTTCATACCTGCGGAGAGGATCGCGCAAACTGGAGCTTTGACGCGCTCCGCGCAGACCTCTCGTACCTCTGCAACGAAGATGATTTCAACTACACTCCCGAGCAATTAAACAAGATAAACAACGAAGATATATCCAATATGCTGACCGAAAGAGCACTTGCGATATACAAGGAAAAAGAAGAGCTATTTGGCAGAGAAGTATATCTTGAAATACAACGCTCCATACTTTTGAAGAACGTAGACTCGGCTTGGATGGATCATATCGACGCTATGGACGATCTCAAGGGTATGATAAATCTTCAGGCATACGCCCACCGCGATCCTATCACCGAATACAGAATCACGGGCGGAGAAATGTTTGATAATATGATCGCAGACATACGTGACAAAACTGTCCGTATGATCCTTGCGGTTATTCCCAGACCCGCACAGCAGATTCAGAGAGTTCAGGTTGCCAATCCTCTGACAGCAGGTTTTGAAGGTAGCTCCCCCAAAACCGTTAAAAGGGTGTCTGTAAGAAAAGACCCCGCCCAAAAGGTGGGAAGAAACGATCCTTGCCCCTGTGGTTCGGGTAAAAAATATAAAAACTGTTGCGGAGCGCAGGGAGCTAACAACTGACAAATAATAAATGAAAGGAGAACGAAATGGGATTCGGTTTATTGCTTATAGGCTACATGTTTGCATTTCTTGCAACCGCAGGACTCGGCCCCTATATCTTTGCTGGTATGGCGGTAGGAAGCGTATTTATGTTTTTCGGACTTAAAGAGCTAAAAAAATACAGCCCCGTATTCTTATATGCTTTCATCGGAAGCGTTCTCCTTTTCATCTGCTCTGTGTTCGGCGGTATCTTATGGGGTATAAGCACCTTTACGGGAACCAATACGGCAATTTTAAGTACGATTTTCAGCTTCACGAAAATTGCAATAAATCTCTTTTTTGAGATCTCGATGCTCTACGGTATAGCAGATCTTTCGCGCAGAGTAGAGTATCCCGACACAAGACAGAAAGCATTCACCAATATGATCTACGTCGGCGTCTTCAATCTGTTTCAGATAGCCACGCTCTTGCCGCTCATAACCTCATTGAACGACCAAAACCGATCAGCCGTAATGACGATATTGATGTTTGTTCAAATAATCTACACGGCATTGAATTCTTTGTTGCTTTTCAAGTGCTACGCTATGATCTGCCCCGCGGGTCAAGAGGATATGCCTCGCAAGAAATCCCGATTTGCTTTCATTAATAAGTTCCGTGAAATAAGAGACGCAAAGGACGAAAAAGCTATCAACGAAATGAAGAACTATTACGAGGATAAGCTTAAGAAAAAGAATGCCAAACGACATTCAAAACACAAAAAGAAAAAATAAAAGGGAGGGGTTAACGTGACGAGAAAACTTAATATTAAGCTCGGTCTCCTATTAATACCTTTTGCTTTTATCTTCCTTTTTGAACCCTTATACAAGCTCTCCGACCCTCTTCCCGATATAATCGGATATTTGTTGCTCTATTTTGGCTTGATCTGCCTTGCCGATCTTAATCACCGTATTGCAGACGCTCTCAAAGGCTTTAAGGCGGCTATCGGAGTGTGTGTCCTTAGATTTGCGGCATTAATACTTCTCGAAGAGCTTTTTGACGATAGCGAAGCAAGCATAGGACTCTTACTTTTTACCTTCGTCCTGTCTTTGCTCGAGCTTTTAGTGCTTATTCCCGCATATAAGAATCTTTTTGAGGGTCTGCTTTCTCTCGGTCTTATGCACGACGGAAGTTTTGTGTATTCAAAGAAACGTAAGAGCAAATTGAAGATAGATAAAAACCGCGGTGAAAAAACACTTTATGTCCGCGAAAGTTCCAAAAACGCTACTGAAATCACTCTCATTATCACCGTCGCGTTTTGCGTAATTAAATGTCTGGCGGCAACGTTGCCAGAGATGACGTCGCTTGCAACCAATCAGGATTATGAATTTATACGAATACTGAGAGTTATCACCTTTTTAGCAGTGATACCGTTAGGGATATTCTGGCTGATCAGGATGATCATGTATTTCGTCTCGTTGAAGAAAGACAAGCCTTTCATTGATAATCTTACCGCGCTTCACGCTCAGGTTATGTCAGAAAATCCTCAGATCTTTGATGCAAGGATCCTGTCAACCGGTTTTTATATAATAATCGCGGCACTCGTTTTGTCCATCGACCTTTACGCCGATCACGTTAATATTATACATAACTCGGTTTTCTATGCGATCATCATTATATCGTCACTCGTTCTGTGTAAATACAGCAAAAAGTGGACCTTTGTTGCAGGTGTGTCGAGTGTTGGAGCCACGGTTTCCTATTTTGCTCATCTTTTCAACAAAACTCTTTATTCAGATCCCAATTTCTACGCCCGCGCGGTAAAGAAAGATGTCGACGCATATAACGGTTTTTACAGAATGGCTTTTACAAGTGCTTTTGATGCGTTATTTATGCTTCTGACGGTCGCCGTTACATTAATATTCCTCTTTGACGTTTACAAAAAGTGCAGCAGGTATTCTGTTACGGACAGCAATACAGAAAAGAAATATTATGTCTCCGCTTTTCTGAAGTTTGCTATACCTACAATATCCCTTGCAACTATCAGCTCGGTAGGATACGTATATTTTATATTCACTCAGCCCTACGAGGATATAGGTGCGTGGTATTTCAGCTACACCTCGATAATCGATACGGCGTTAAGCATTATATTTGCCGTATCTTCCATCGCACTTGTTTCGCATGTAAAAAAGACGGTTGAATCGAGATATCGCATAGATTTATAAATTTAGTGAATAACGTTTGGTTTTTATGCTAATAATTTACTTCGTAACGGGTTTCCCGTACAAAAAATCCATACGGAGGGCATAAACAATGCAGAACGAACAGAACAACAATCAGAATAAGCAGCAGAACAACCAGCAGAACAATCAGATCAATAACCAGAATAAGCAGAACAGTAAAAATCAGCAGAATCAGCAGAACAAAAACGAAAGATAAAAAAATATCCGCCTCGAAAGAGGCGGTAACTACATAAACGGAACGGATAATGGATTTCAGCGAAAAATTTTTAAAGCTCAAAAGAGAACTTTTCAATAAATGCTACGGAAGCCTCAATCAAAAGCAGAGAGAGGCTGTTTTTACCGTTAACGACCCTTTGCTCGTATTGGCAGGCGCAGGCAGCGGAAAGACGACCGTGCTTGTTAAAAGGGTAGTTTTCATCATCAAATACGGAAACGCATACTATACAGATTTCATACCGGAATACGCAGACGAGGAGTATATCAGGGAAATGGAGGCGGCACTCAACGACCCCGACCCTTCTGTTGCAGAGGAAATGTTGCCGGATTTCGCCTATAACGCATGCCCTCCTTACAGAGTCCTGGCAATTACCTTTACCAATAAAGCTGCCAAGGAAATAAAAGAGAGACTTGCAAAAGCGCTTGAAGACGAAACCGTAGCTAACGACATATGGGCAGGAACCTTCCATTCCGTATGTATGAGAATACTCCGCGCAAACTGCGAGAAGATTGGCTACAGAAGCGGATTTACAATATACGATACCGATGACCAGAAAAAGGCTATCTCGTCGGCAATGAAACGCTGTAACATGGATGAAAAGCAATTCCCCATAAAAAGTGTAATGGGAGCTATCAGCCGCGCCAAGGATAAGCTTATGACTCCTGAAAAGTTTGCCGAGGAAACGGGCGGAGATTTCCGCCTCTCAAAGATTGCGAGAGTCTATGCGGAATACCAAAAGACGATGTTTGAATCCAACGTAATGGATTTTGACGATATAATCATGAACACCGTCAAGCTTTTCAGACGAGAACCTGAGGTCCTTGGTTATTTTAAGAAAAAATTCAAATACGTCTGCGTAGACGAGTATCAGGATACCAACGAGGCACAGTTCGTACTCACCTCGCTTTTGGCAGGCGGATTCAGAAACATTATGGTAGTAGGCGACGACGACCAGTCAATTTATAAGTTCCGAGGAGCCACTATCGGAAATATTCTTGATTTCGATAAGACATTTGACGACGCAAAGGTAATAAAGCTTGAGCAGAATTACCGATCTACGGCAACTATTCTCAATGCCGCAAACGCTGTTATTGCAAATAACAAAGGACGAAAGGGAAAGACCCTTTGGACCGACGGAGACGTGGGAGAAAAGATAACCGTCCGCCGTCTTGACGACCAGAATATTGAGGCAAAGGATATAGTCGATACCGTAAACCGCGCAGTTGCGTACAAGAATCGTTCTTACAGAGACTTTGCCGTGCTTTACCGCACAAACGCGCAATCCAACAGTATAGAGCGCGCGTTCGCCAAGAGCGGCGTGCCCTACAGAATGTTGGGCGGAGTGCGCTTTTCAGATCGAAAAGAAATCCGCGATGCCGTTGCTTATCTCCAGCTAATCGTCAATCACAGTGACAGAGAAAGATTGCTCCGCATCATCAACGAACCTAAACGCAAAATAGGAGATAGAACTATTGAAGCTATCTCAAGCATAGCCGCCGAGCAAAACTGTTCGCTTTTCGAGATAATCGAAAGAGCAAGCGAGTTTACCGCGCTATCAAGAAGCGCCGCTACTCTTGAAGCCTTTGCGGAGCTTATAAATAAGCTTACGGTGATGTCCTCGTATCAGTCTCTTACCGACCTTTTCGATTCCGTTCTCGATATGAGCGGATACCGCGAAATGCTTGAAGCGGCCGGAGAAGAGGAGAAGGACAGACTTGATAACCTCGAGGAATTTAAATCCAGTATTCAAGAATACATAAATAATAACGAAACTCCCACCTTGGTCGGATTCCTTGAAGAAAATGCTTTGGTTGCCGACGTCGACCGTTATGACGACACTGCCGATGCAGTGGTTTTGATGACGATACACAGTGCTAAAGGACTTGAATTTCCCATAGTTATTCTTCCAGGATTTGAAGACGGAATTTTCCCCGGCATGCAGACAATGGTAGGAAGCGAAGAAGACATGGAAGAAGAAAGGCGACTTGCATACGTTGCTATAACTCGAGCGAAAGAGCAAGTTTATATCCTTCACACTAAGTCAAGAATGCTTTTCGGTCAGACTCAATATAACCCGATTTCACGGTTCGTCAAGGAAATTCCCGAAAAATTCGTGGAAGAAGAGGATAAGAGCAGCAGTTCGGTATTTACTCAAGGCGTATCCCAATCTCCAGCGTCTAAGGTGTATTTCCACGACAATTCTTACGGATTCGAAAGAAGCTCTTACGGTCAGAAGAATAAGCAGAGTTCAACTTCATTCAATCCCAATTCTTCGATCAAGAGCGCTTCGCAAAGTGGTGGGAAAGGATTCGGAAGCGCGTCCAAGCCCACGGCAAACTCAACTCCCGTTTTCGCTAAATCTTCTGCATCAAATGAAGTGTTTTCACCGGGTGACAAAGTCAGACACATGACCTTTGGAGACGGAGAAGTCCTCTCCGTAAGACCAATGGGTGCAGATATACTCTACGAGGTTATGTTTGATAAGGTCGGAACAAAAAAGCTTATGGCTACGTACGCAAAACTCAAAAAAATATAAATTTTCCGTTGGCTTCTCTATAATGAGGAGCCAATTTCATTAAAAACACATAAAAACAGCCTTTGATCGGTAGATTTTGCTCAAATTTGATTAAAATTCATAGTTTTAGAACAATAAAAAGTGAAAAATATTATTGATTTACTTTGATTTGAGTGCTATAATTAAATCATATAAGTTATTGGAGATTTTGTAAATGAACGCCTTTCTTGCAGATAATCAATGTGATATAAGCTTGAATCACTGGACAAATTATGCCGAGATGTGTTTTTCTCATACTCATCCTCAATACGAGATTTATTTTTGTTCCGACAACGTAGGGCAAAAATCCGTTATAAACGGAGAAGAATACACCTATAAATATCCTTGCGTTATAATATCGTCGCCATATACCGTCCATTCTATGTCATGTACGGATAGGGATGCAAAACAGTACGAAAGATTCGTTCTTTATTTCAACGAGAGCATTATTTCACAATTTGACGATTGCTTTTTACCCCAAGGATTGCTCCAGCGAAATTCAGGATATATGTTCAGGCTTTCCGAAAAGAATGCAGAGCAGCTAAAAAACTTGATTATAGCTTTTGATCCTCAGGATAAGACTCAAATGAAGCTGCTTCTGCTAACGTTTTTGAATAAGCTTATCTCTTTTTCGCCAATGTGTGACGCTATATGCGTCGGAAAATCGTCGTCTTATATCCAAGACGTTCTTCAGTATATTGCAGAGCATTACGCCGAAAATATCGACGCGAGTAATATCGCGCATAAGTTTTTGATAAGCAGATCCAAGCTTGATAGAGACTTCAAACAATTTACCGGGATCACTATTCATAGCTTCATTGATATATGTCGCTTGAATCAGGCAAAATCGCTTCTCGAGTTTTTCCCCGAGATGTCGATAGCCGACGTTTCGTCTAATTGCGGATTTTCATGCGAAACCTATTTTTTCCCTTTTTTTAAAAAAAACTTGGGACTTACGCCAATTGAATATAGAAAGAAAATTTTTGATCAAAAAAATAAATTGCCGTAACACGGTCGTTTATATATAATAAAAAGGAGATAAACAATGGGAAAGATCACTTTTATGGGTGCAGGCAGCACGATATTTGCTAAGAACGTTATCGGTGACTCTATGCTTACCCCAGCTCTCAAAGATTTTGAATTTGCACTTTACGACATCGACCCCGAAAGACTTGAGGAATCCTACGTAATGGTAAACGCTCTTAACAAGAACATCAACGAGGGCAGAGCAACCATAACGAAATATCTCGGCGTACCTAACAGAAAGGATGCTCTCCGCGACGCTGATTTCGTTATTAATGCAATACAGGTTGGCGGTTACGATCCTTGCACGATAATTGACTTTGAGATTCCCAAGAAATACGGACTTCGTCAAACGATCGCCGACACTCTCGGCATCGGCGGTATTTTCCGAGCGCTTCGTACGATCCCCGTTCTTGACGAGTTTGCCGAGGATATGGCTCAGGT
>JAZMZI010000083.1:0-2398 GCA_045585895.1 Eubacteriales bacterium | reverse complement strand
TTGCACGATAATTGACTTTGAGATTCCCAAGAAATACGGACTTCGTCAAACGATCGCCGACACTCTCGGCATCGGCGGTATTTTCCGAGCGCTTCGTACGATCCCCGTTCTTGACGAGTTTGCCGAGGATATGGCTCAGGTATGCCCCAAGGCGCTTTTTATCAATTATACTAATCCTATGGCTATGCTTTCGGGCTATATGCAGAGATACACCGATATTAATACCGTGGGGCTTTGCCACAGCGTTCAGGTCTGCTCCAATCACCTGCTTGACGAGCTTGGAATGACTGACGTAAAGAGACCTCTGAAGGAAAAGATCGCAGGAATCAACCATATGGCTTGGCTTCTTGAGCTTGAGGATGCTGACGGAAACGATCTCTATCCGGAGATAAAGAGAAGAGCGTTTGAGATCCTTAACGACCCGCCCGAAGCCTTTCGCGACCTTACACGCTTGGAATATATCCGCCGCTTAGGATATTACTGCACAGAATCCAGTGAACATAACGCGGAGTATAATAATCTCTTTATTAAATCCAAATATCCGGAGCTTATTGAAATATATAGGATCCCTCTCGACGAGTATCCCAGACGTTGTATTAACCAGATAAGAGCTTGGAAGAATGCTAAAGAGCAGTATCTTGACGGAAATATATCTCACACTCGCTCCCGTGAATACGCATCGCATATTATGGAGTCAATGGTAACCGACACCCCCTATCAAATAGGCGGTAACGTGCTTAACAAGGGACTCATCACCAATCTTCCGACTGCGGCTTGCGTAGAAGTACCCTGCCTTGTAAATAAGCTCGGTATTCAGCCCACCGTCGTCGGTGATCTCCCCGTTCAGCTTGCGGCGATGAACATGACCAATATCAACCCTCAGCTTATTACTATCGAAGCAGCAGTTACAAAGAAAAAAGAACATATCTATCAGGCTGCTATGCTTGATCCCCATACTTCATCCGAGCTTTCGATCGACGATATAGTAAAAATGTGCGACGAACTCTTAGAAGCGGAGAAGGATTGGCTGCCCGAATATAATTGATTTTACAAAATACATTATAACAAAACAAATAACGCTTCCCGATCAAGGGAAGCGGTATTTGTTTTATAAACCGTAGCTTATTTCTTTGAGAATTCTCGCTTATTCTTAATTGTCGTCTTGATAAATTCTTTAAGCTTGGTAGTAGAAGAATTTTCAATACTTGCATAGTAAGACATAAGAGGCTTACCGCCGTCGTCTTCGGTACGTGTTACGTACGGGAAGAAATAAAGGACACCGCTATATTCACCGTAGCTCTGACCGAAGTCTGTGCATACGTTATCCCAAATAAACTCGTCAAGCATTTTAGCATCCTCGGGAACGTCAGCGATCTTCTTACCGAGCATTTTTTCGTAGAAGGTAACCATAACGTCATCACTGTAAAAAGCAAGAACGTCAAGCGTTTCACCAACCATCTGGCGGTTATCTACATAAGAAGGAACGCAGATGTATCCTCCCCACTGAAGGGAACGGTATCCGACGTCTTTTTGGTTCAAATCAAACATAGGATAGGGAAGAATACCAAAATCAATATCATAACTCAAAAATCCGTTAAGGTTATAAGTAGAAGCGAGCTGCATCAAGGCTCTGCCCGTGGTAAGCTGAACGTTCTGACGGGTTGCAGGCCACTTACCGCCCGGGGGAAACTCAAGGAAGGAATACTGAGACTCGGAAAGATCCTTAAGCTTTTCGGCAAGAATTTTGGTTCTTTCCGAGTTTACCTCGTTCATCATAGAGAGAACATAATCGCCCTTTTCGTTCTGTTCAACGAGGTTAATGTTACTTGCCTGCATAAAGCCGATCCACGGAACCCACTGCTCACCCGTAAGACCGTAGGTATCGTCGGTAGTTTTACCGTCACCGGTTGCATCAATGGAAACGAGCTTTGCAAGATTGATCATTTCATCAAGTGTCCACTCGTAGTTTTCAACCAATTGATAGGGTGTCTTCTCAATAGTTCCCGCATACTTGTCCATCATTTCCTTGTTGAACGCGATAACGTATGTATAAAGAATGTTAAAGTTGCTGAATCCGAGGTAACGGCAACCGTCGATCTCAAGAGCACTCATAAAGGCGTCGTTCCAATAATCAGCACTCAGATCGACACCGGGAAGATCGTTATAATCGGCAAGATACATATTTTGAACGAAGCCGCCGACACCGGTCTGTACGTGAGTAAGGAGGCAGTCTACGGAGCCGTCTCTTTTTTCGACGGCATTCTTGAAGGGTTCGACGTAGGTCTGAAAGTTACCTGCACTGGTACCGACTATCTCAACGCCGAGATAGTTGTAAACCTTCTCTTGTCTTGCGTAAAGAGCCTCGGACATAGCGTCGCCTTCACTCTTTTCTACCCAA
>JAZMZI010000082.1:0-6130 GCA_045585895.1 Eubacteriales bacterium | reverse complement strand
TCTAAAAAGCCACACAAAATGAGGAAATCCGCCGAAAAATCGGCGGATTTCGACATTATAAAAGCAAAAACATTATTTTTTAGTTGAATTTTGTCTTTTCTTTTAAAAGTGGCTTTTGTTCTGCGCTAAATGAGCCAGCCCCTTACGTATTACGTTAAAAACTGCTGATCGGTATATTTTCGTCGTCGTGACCCTTTTTAATTGCGCGTATCTCAACGTAATAGCTGTAATTATCGTTGACCTTAACGCAAACTCTGTCTCCGATCTTTTTGCCGAGCAAAGCCTTACCGAGTGGCGATTCCTTGGAAAGATAGCCCTTCAACACGTCCTGACGGAGAGTGGTAACTATCTGTCTCTCCTCCTCTTCATCGTCCTCTTCGATATAGTAGGTAACGGTATCGAAAAGGCAGACGGCATCGGCATCCTGTCTGACCTTTACCACCTTGGCGGTAGCGATCATATTTTTGAGATATCGAATGCGGCTCTCGTTTGCGTTCTTTTCTCTTTTAGCCTCTTTATATTCGGCATTTTCGCTGAGGTCACCGAACTCACGGGTTCTTTGAACCTCGGCAAGCAGCTTGGGGCGAAGGACACACATACGGTAGTCAACTTCCTCCTGCATCTTTTTTATATCAACGGCTGTTAATTCGTCGTGCATAATATAGACCTTCCTTAATTAATATAAATTGCAATTTATCTGTCAGTTTTGTTTTTGTTCATTTCTTGTCATCAGCGACAAGAAACGAACCAAAGAAACGCCGCACGGGTGTGGAGGGGTCTTGCGAATAAAAGTGCAGACGAGCCGCGCTTTTATTCGCGGCAACATCCTCCTCCCCCGTGACCCCCAACCTCCTGCTGTTGATAGACTAAAGAATAATTTGTTAAAAATTAATTATCTTAAATCAAAGAAGCTTTCCCTTCGGGAAAGGTCGGCAAAGCCGACAAATATACTCGCAACACGATAGCAGAGAGGCTTTGTCAAAAATCCTCACGGTTTTCTAAAACGAAACGGCTGCTTTATTGCCTTTTTTAGGGGAAGTTTTTTGGCTCCACCTTTTTTTCAAAAAAGGTGGAAACCGCGCCCCTCGCCTCCCCGACAAATCAAAATTTGACTCTTATATGCTCTGTTTCCTGAGCTTTTCAAGCAAGTCTTCAAAATACTCGGGGAGGGGGCTTTCAAATTGCATTTTTTCCCCGGTTTTAGGATGAGTAAGCTCAAGGATCTTCGCGTGTAGGCACTGGCCGTTTATTATCGACTTATTTGTCGTTTCAAACTTGGTGTTTCCGCCGCCGTAAACCGAGTCACCTACAAGGGGATGACCTATAGACGCCATATGTACGCGTATCTGATGGGTTCTTCCCGTTTCAAGCTTACATTTAACGTAAGTAAACCTGCCTGTTGGCAACTGAAAGCGCTCAACCACCTCGAAGTGCGTTACCGCCTCTCTCGCCTGTCTCGCAGGATCGGTGACTACCGCCATTTTCTTGCGGTCAACGGGATGCCGTCCAATGGGGCGGTCTATCGTTCCCTTATCCTCTTTTATATTCCCTACAACGATAGCATGATAAACGCGGCTTACGTCGTGGGTCTTTAACTGCTCTGAAAGTGACAGGTGTGCCTCGTCGTTCTTTGCCACGACGAGAAGCCCTGAAGTGTCCTTGTCTATTCGGTGAACGATTCCCGGACGGATAACTCCGCCGATCCCCGACAAGCTTTCTCCGCAATGATAAAGCAACGCATTCACGAGAGTTCCCGTATAAATACCCGTCGCGGGGTGAACTATCATACCTTCGGGCTTATTTATAACTATTATATCCCCGTCCTCGTAGATAACGTCAAGAGGGATGTTCTCTGCCACCGCCTCATCCGAAACAGGCTCGGGAAACTCAACTTCCACCCTGTCAAGAGCGCGAAGCTTATAGTTTTTTTCAACGCTTTTTCCGTTTACCGTCACGCATCCGTTCTCGATAAGCTTGACAGTAAGAGAGCGCGACTGTCCGGTTACATCGGTAATAAATCGGTCTATTCTCGCGCCAACGTCGCCATCTGTCGCAGTAAGCGACAAAAGGTTCGCTTCAAGCTCCTCATGGAAAAGATTATCATTCATCGTTTGAGCCATTTTCGTTACGAACCCCGAACTCTCCGCTGTTTTCAACCGTCACGGAAAGTCTCCGAGCCTTCTCGGCTTTATAATCCTTAATAACGTCAAGTATCATCCACAAGGCGAGAACGCAAGCTCCGACGGTAACGCAGGAATCGGCAACGTTAAATACCCACACCCACAAATAACCGAATCCTCTGAAGTCAACGAAATCGACGACATATCCAAGCCATATACGGTCTATCATATTTGCAATTCCGCCGCCCGTAACCAGCGTGAGGGCAACCAGCAAAAGCTTGTTCTGAGGCTTTTTCCAGAACAGATACACAAGTATAGCGATTATAGCAATCGTGGAAAGAATCAAAAATACCCATCTGGCATTGTCCAGCATACCGAATGCCGCGCCATCGTTAAGCAGCAGCCTAAAGCTGAGAATATACGGAACGCTGCCCACAACGTTCAATCCGCCCAAAAGCTCGGAGAGAGATTCCAATAACGATTTGAGAAACTCCGGAAGCGGAATTATAACTATCGGCTCCAGCCTATCAACGATCTTCTCCAGGGAAGCATACTCCATATTTTGAACGTAGATCTGCTGAACAAGTCCGTAATGCGACACGATCAGATATTTACTGACCTGATCGACCGCAACGATGGCCAGCATACAAACGACCGAAACAATAATAGCTACCATTAAAAACTCCTTTTTCACAGGCATTAAACCTTCTTACTTCAGCAAAAGGTCAAGCGCCCAAATCTGTTTCCTTTCTCAAGAAAAGGTCTTGAAAGAGGTGGGGGCGTGGGGGAGGGGAAAACTTCTTCCAAGAAGTTTTTCCCTCCCCCACGAAAACCATTAGATCAACAACTTTCTGCAACGTTCGCAAAGGAAGCCGCCTTCGTCGTCTGTCACACCCTCGGTGGAGTAAGACCAGCAACGGCCGCACTTGCATCCGTCTGCGTTTTCAACGAGAACCGCGATTCCCGTCTGGGTCTCGGTAAGAGCGCCCTCGGGAGCTTCTCCCTTAACTACGTATGCCGCAGAGGTAATGTATATCTCGGCAAGCTTATCTGCGAACGCGGTAAGGGTTGCATACGCCTCGTCATCGTTAGCGTAAACCGTAACCTTGGCGTCAAGGGACTTACCGATCATCTTGTTGGCTCTTGCAAGCTCAAGCGCCTTCATAACGTCGTCTCTGTAAAGGAAGAGCTTATCCCACTTTGCCATAAGAGCAGCGGTCTCATCGGCAAACGCAGCACTATATACGGGCATATCGTTGAGGAATACGCTCTCGGCTCTGTCGCTCTCCGCGTGAGGCATATACTTCCAGATCTCTTCTGCGGTGAAGGAGATAACGGGAGCGAGAAGTCTTGTGATAACGTTCAGAACATGGTAAAGCGCGCTCTGTCCGCTTCTTCTTGCCGCACTGTCTGCCTTTTCAACGTAGAGGCGATCCTTGGTAATATCAATATAAAGCTTGGAAAGCTCGATAGTACAGAACTTATTGATAGCGTGATATACTATATGGAACTCATACTCGTCGTATGCGTCGCGGCACTGCTTTACGAGGTTATTGGTCTCGGCAACGATCCACCGGTCGATCTCAAGCATATCGTCGTAAGCCACCATATCGGTATCGGGATTGAAATCACCGAGGTTAGCCATCATGATTCTGGCGGTGTTACGGATCTTTCTGTAGGACTCGGAAAGCTGCTTGAAGATGTTATCGGAGCAACGAACGTCAGCGTGATAATCCGAGGATGCTGCCCAGAGGCGAACGAGCTCAGCGCCGTACTTCTTAACGATATCGTCGGGGCTTATGGAGTTACCGAGAGACTTATGCATTGCCTTACCCTCGCCGTCAACTACCCAACCGTGGGTAAGAACAGCCTTGAAGGGTGCCTTTGCCTCACCCGTAGCGCCAACCGCGGTGAGAAGGGAGGACTGGAACCAACCTCTGTACTGGTCGCCGCCCTCAAGATAAATGTCAGAAGGCCATGAAAGATCGGGTCTCTGCTTGAGAACCGCATAATGGGAAGAACCCGAATCGAACCAACCGTCAAGGGTATTAGTCTCCTTGGAGAAGCCGTGAGCCTTACCGCAGTGAGGACATACGAAGCCCTCGGGAAGAATCTCTCCCGCTTCCATCATAAACCACGCGTTAGAGCCCTTTTCACCAAAGAGTTTAGATACGATCTCAATGGTCTCGTCGTTGCAGATAGACTTTTTGCACTCGTCACAGTAGAATACGGGAATGGGAAGACCCCAGTGACGCTGACGTGAGATACACCAATCGGCTCTCTCGCGGATCATCTGGATCATTCTCTCCTCGCCCCATGCGGGGAGCCACTTAACGGGCTGGCAAGCCTCAACTGCCGCTTCCTTGAAAGACTCAACCGAGCAGAACCACTGGGGGGTCGCGCGGAAGATGATGGGGGACTTACATCTCCAGCAGTGAGGATACTCGTGCTCGATCTCCTCGCTTGCGAGAAGCGCGCCCGACTCCTTCATATCTTCAAGTATAGCCTCGTTTGAAGCCGCGTAATACATTCCCGCAAATTTACCTGCGTCCTCGGTCTGATAGCCGCGGTCGTCTACGGGAACGATAATATCAATGTTGTAGCGGCGGCAGGTCTGATAGTCGTCAGCACCGAAGCCGGGAGCAGTATATACACAACCGGTACCGCTATCCATGGTAACGTAGTCGGCGTTAACAACAACACTCTTTCTGTCAAGGAAAGGATGCTGTGCGGTCATATACTCGAATTCCTTGCCCGCAAAGGTAGCAAGAACCTCGTAGGATTCGATTCCCGCCGCTTTAAGAGTCTTCTCGGTAAGAGCCTTTGCGAGAACGTAGGTCTCGCCGCTCTCTACCTTTACGAGGTCATATTCCTCTACGGGGTTGAGCGCGATAGCAAGGTTACCGGGGAGAGTCCAAGTAGTAGTAGTCCAAATAACGAAATAAGTATTATCAAGATCGCAAACAGAAGCAAGCTTGCCCTTATCGTCAGCTACCTTGAATTTAACATAAATGGAGGTACACTTATCGGTCTGATACTCTATCTCAGCCTCAGCAAGTGCGGTCTCGTCCTTGGGGCACCAATAAACGGGCTTAAGTCCCTTATAGATATAACCCTTCTTGAACATCTCACCGAAAACGAGAACCTCGCGAGCCTCGAATTCGGGATTCATAGTAAGATAGGGGCGCTCCCAATCCGCAACCACGCCAAGACGCTTGAACTGTCCCATCTGAATGTCAACATAGTCCTGAGCGAACGCGTGACACTGGCGGCGGAAATCGGAAATGCTCATTCTCTTTCTGTCAAGCTTGTTCTTCTTTATGATAGCCGACTCAATAGGCATACCGTGGTTATCCCAACCAGGAGTAAATGGCACGAGATAGCCCTCCATAGCCTTTGATTTGTTAATAAAATCCTTAAGAATTTTGTTAAGTGAAGTACCCATATGCAGACTTCCGTTTGAGAAAGGAGGTCCGTCGTGAACAACGAACGTGGGCTTGCCTGCCGCCCTTTCCTGCATCCTGTCGTAAAGACCGATGCTATTCCAATAATCGAGCATAAGAGGCTCCCTTGAGGGAAGATTTGCTCTCATCTCAAATTTTGAGCTTGGAAGATTTAAAGAACTTGTGTAATCCTTTGCCATAATATATCTCCTTAATTTTGTTATCTGAATAAAAAACGCCCCAATGGTTAATAAACCATTGAGACGGAGTTACCGTGGTACCACTCAATTTGCGCCAAGAAATCCAAAGCGCCACTCAAAACCCTTTAACGCAGGGAAACGGATTGCCTGAGGTTATTGTCAGCAATCGGCTCAAAAGTGATCTGCACTTTACTACTCGCTGTGTACTTTCACCAACCGTACACTCTCTAAAAGCTTTCCAAAAGCACCGTCTTTATCATAGCCACATATATTACCAATATAAATATTAGCAGAAAAAAATAAATTTCTTAATATATTTATATAGAAATAAATTAAAAGGATTAATAAAATGTAAAGTTCCGATGTG
>JAZMZI010000081.1:0-3203 GCA_045585895.1 Eubacteriales bacterium | reverse complement strand
CTCGTGCGACACAGTAGGCAGATCGTTAGCGATCTTGGTTCTGATACCGTGATCTCTGCGGCTATATTGACCAAGCACGCCCTTGCCGCGCACGTGACCCTTGGTAACGTTTATCCCGAAATCGTGACGGATCTGTTCAATGATCTCCGAGATCGGCTTCGCCTTCTCTACCTTACCGTCCTTGATCCTCTCCGCACTCCACTCCGATGAGCTTGCTTGATCACTTTTCGCCTGCTGCACATCGGGGTCGGCATTTCTATTGTTTTGAAAACTTAAATCTGCATAGCTGCCCTTGTTAACGTCCTCAAGCTTAATTTTTAACGTTTTATCGGTACGTTGAACCTCCATAACGATAAAATCGCTATTACGATCAAATATCACTGCATCGCTACCTTCAAATCCCTCAAGCATGGAAATATCGTGCCCGCTATTGCTGGATATTTCAAGCTCGATTCTGTAACCGTCAGCGTCTTGATTTGATTTGTGCTTCTTTCCTTCCAAGAAAATATCAAAGCTTGCAATATGGCCGTCAGCATACATTTCAGCAAAATCATCAAGATCTTCCGAGCTATCGACTTCGATCTCAGAATAGACCGTACCCTTATAGAAGGGAACAGTGTCAAGCTCAAGATCCAATCCAAATATAGTATTGGATTGTGCAGCATTGATAGAAACGGGAGATTCCTTGTTACCAAACACCAACGAATTTATGGCGACGGTATCCTTCAAAAATTCTCTTATAGTATCGTGTCGTTCGGCTCGTTCTTTGACCTCTCGTTTATATTGTTCATGAATCTCAGTCAGTTCCTGAATATATGCATCGTAATCATAAAACGCGTTGCGGATGCTTTCATCGAGCGAGTGCCGTTTTCCAAACACCATAGCATTTAATTCGTCGTAAAGCCTCAAAATATCTTTAGCATCTTTACTTTTTACATCAACTCCTGTATGCTTGGCAACATGATTTCGAAGATCAATCGCCTCGGGGGTAGAAAGATTTAACATACTCGCAACTCGATTAAGAAACGCCATGTAGGGCTTATACCCTAAATGTTTCATAACATGATTCGCCTCATGCTCTGCTACACAGCCTCTTTCGGATTCAGGTATTCCTTCTTGCATATATACAATGCCATTTCTTGTGAGTGCTATATGCGGTTCTTCCCAAGCCTCGTTTTTAATCACGTAGGATTCAACTCCATATTGATCGAGAACCGCTTGCTCCTCGTATGCCACTGAGCCTTCCTTAGGAATTGTGCAATCTCTAACACGGTATTTTTTGTCTTTAGAGTTTAATCTTCTATTGAGTCGTTTCCGTAACCGCCTAACGCTTCTCCCATTTTCTCGTAGCGTTTCCGATATTCGGGATCCGTCCTCATTCGCTCTTCCCACTCTGCTTGAGCTTTCTCCATTATCTGAATCTGCTCCTCCGTCAGGGGCTGCATTACGATCTCTTCTTTCTTCTCTGGCTCCGGTCTTTTCTTCCACCAAGGTTTCGTCATATTTTGTGCTCCTCTCTGCATATTCATTTTCTTTTATTGTATCACCAACACCGTCCTTTTGCAATACCTTACCGCTATTTTCTCCCGAAAGATCGGCGGCTGCGTTCTTCGCCCTCACCCTATCCAGCGCCTTATCCATAATACCGAGATTATAAGCATACTGCCTCTGCTCAGGCGAGAGCAACTCCATATTCTTCGCCGCAGACAAAGCTTTGCCACTCTTACCTTGGCTGTATATCGCGTTGAAAGCCAGCGCCGCCTCGCCGAGATCCACACCGTCAGGCAGATTCTCCGAAAGGTTTATAAGACCGCGTGTGCCGTTTTCGCCCATTTTCAAAATCTTTGCATAGTTCCTTGCTTGCCCGACAGGCGTTGACAAATTTTCACTGTTGACAAATCTGTTTTCTTGTGATATACTATTTATAGGAGCACTCGCGATCTCGGTTTTGGACGTTGGGCCAAGGTTTTTTTCATTGGTCAATTGCGAGGCTCCGTTTTTATATCCTTTTTGACCTATGAACGCTGTAACGATATACAGCGTTTTTGCTTTTGTATCGGGAACTGCTTGTACATCGGACTGGGGAGAAATGTGCTGTCCTTTTTTTGTTATCCAAGCACTTTTTAATGTAAGTGCTTTTTCTTTTTTACCCCAAATCCGATAAAATACGCCCCAAATCCGATAAAATACGCCCCAAAATCGTTAAATTACAATAATGGGGTTGACAAACAGGCATTTTGGGTGTAAAATAAGCATACATTTTACTGCAACTTCGTTTGTCGTATACAAAAAATCGGAAGGAGGTCACACCGATGAGATATTCTCACGGACTTGAATATAAGATTACAAAGAGCGGCGTGGCTGTCCTTTGCGGTATTGGAAATTGTACCGACGAGCATCTTGTTATTCCCCTTGACGTTGAGGGATACCCAATAGTTGGTATCGCTGAAAAGGCATTCGCAAGATGTTCGCAAATAAAGAGCCTTTCTCTACCCGGTTCGGTCACTTTTATAGGTGAACAAGCATTCGCTTGGTGCCGCAATCTTTCGGAGGTCAAGTCTTTCAGCCTTTCTGAAATAGGAAAAAAAGCTTTTATGGGCTGTGACAGACTTTCAAGTATAAGTTTTGGTAACAAGCTTGAAACGGTTGGTGATAAGGCAGTTGCTTATTGTCCTTCGCTCCGTGCCGTCGTCCTTCCCGACTCGCTGACGAGCCTTGGCTCTGCTGTTTTTGAGGGGTGCAGAAATCTGGAAAGGATATGCCTTTCAGATAATCTTTCCATAATTGCCAACAGCACTTTTTATGCCTGTGAAAGTCTTTCAAAGATAATTCTTCCCTCGGCTCTTGAGTATATCGACGAATACGCTTTTGCTTACTGTCCGTCAATTACCGAAATGAATATTTCGGCTAAAACCGTGATAAACCGTGATGCATTTTTTGAATGTAATCTCATGAAAAACGATAAAGCATCTTAACATAAAAAGGGGCCTGCTCATTTAGCGCAGAACAAAAGCCACTTTTATAAGAAAAAACAAAATCCAATTTGAAATATGGTTTTTGCTTTTAATATGTCGAAATCCGCCGAAAAAATTCGGCGGATTTCCTCATTTTATGTGGCTTTTTAGTCGCGTTTTGGCTCTCTGGCGTACCCTTGTACGCCGACGTGAACCAAATCACGCCTTCTTCATCTGAATGAAGCAGCC